>URJI01000029.1 GCA_900548215.1 uncultured Coprococcus sp.
GCTGCTGAATGTGTCATACCTGAACAACCGATAGTCTCAACAAGGGCCTCCTCGATAACGCCCTCTTTTACGTTAAGTGAAAGCTTGCAGGCACCCTGCTGTGGTGCACACCAGCCTACACCATGTGTAAAACCAGAGATATCTTTGATTTCCTTTGAGTAAACCCACTTTCCTTCTTCTGGGATAGGAGCTGGCTCATGCTTTGCACCCTTTGCAACAGGGCACATGTTTTCAACTTCCTTAGTGTAAATCATTGTGAAACTCCTTTCAAAATATGAATTCTTAAAAGCGGTTTCGAATTCTCTAATTCAAACCATCAGTGGTATTTTCTCACAAAACGGTTAGTAAGTCCATAGCTTATTGAAAATTTTTGTCGCATTTACGTGTACTTTCTCAAGTACAGCACACCTTATTGAGAATTTTTTTGATAAGGCTGCTTAACATGGCTTTATGGCTTGAATACCCCCTGCTTTATATTTTAAAATAAGAATGTTATATGTCTAAATATCAGCACGGCTGGTCAAAACATCAACAAAATATATATAACAAACCAATCAGCCTGAAGTATAATTTATTTCAGGAATTATTATAAATGCATCAGGAGGTACACAAATGAGATTTATAGATCTGCATCTTCATACGACAGCTTCAGATGGATCATGCACACCTGCTGAAGTGTGTCAGTTAGCAATAGACAGGAGTCTGGCTGCAATAGCCATCACAGATCACGACACTGTGGACGGCGTGGCAAATGCCATAAGCTATGCTGAAAATTTCAATAAAACACTGGTCAGGCAAGAGGCTGCCGAATCAGACAGCCGTTTCTCATCAAGTGAAGATCACCATATAACCGTCATCCCCGGTATAGAGATGTCCGCCATATATCAGAATGTCGAGATCCACATCCTTGGTTTCTATATGGATTACAAAAATCCCGACCTTCTCTCCCGCCTTGCTGCGATCAAGCAGGGAAGACTTGACAGAAATGAAGCCATGTGCCAGCGTTTCCGCGCCGACGGCATAGATATGACCATGGAGAAACTTCGGCACGGCAATCCAGACACAGTCGTCACCAGAGCACATTTTGCCAGAGTCCTTATAGCTGAAGGGGTATGCCGTGACATGAATCAAGCATTCAAGAAATACCTTGGAAAAAAGAGCAAATATTACATTCCTACTCCCGACATTCCGGCAGAGGACGCCATAGAGCTCATAAGAACATACGGAAAGGCAGCATTTATCGCCCACCCTCTTCTGTACGGTTTTGGATACAGCCAGATTGAAAAAATGATCGATGACCTGAAACCATGTGGTCTCTCCGGGCTTGAAGTGTATCATTCGTCAAACAACTCTTATGAATCAGGAAAACTGAGGGAGATTGCCAGAGCACACGGTCTGCTCATATCCGGAGGTTCTGATTTCCACGGCGCTGCCAAACCGGATATATCTATCGGAAGCGGCCGCGGAGGACTGCGGATCACGGAATCCGTCTACCATGACATTTACGACTACTGTCATAGATGACCTCCTGATCTCTTCAAAATAGACACAAGTCAAATAAACCTAAGCTAAATACGCACGAACCATGCACAAAAAATACCGGCTCCGCATCACCAGACCTTTGCCCCATCCACTTTCATGGATACATGGCATCCGAATCTGGCCTTTGCAGGCCGGTAATTATTTTCTGTGTACAAAGTCAGAATTTATATCTTATTCTTTCCCTTGTCCTTGCTCTTATCCTTATCTTTATCTTTGTCATCCTCAGCTACGACTGCACTGCCCTGCTTCTCAAGCTCAGCTACTGCGTTCTTGTGCATAGGGATACGGCAGTTCTTGTTGTTACCAAACTCAACGATGATGGTTGTGTCATCAACAACGTCAAGGACTGTTCCATAAAAACCGCTTGTTGTCATGATGTTGTCACCTGGCTCTATACGGTTCTGCATCTCCTGAGTCTTAGTTCTCTGCTTCTTCTGTGGTCTGATCATCATAAAGTAGATTATTGCACCAAAGATGATAATGTACAAAACGATGAACATTACAGATGAACCCTGATTTGGATTTTGGTTTGTGTTTGCTAAAATAGTTGAAAGTGAATTCATTCCATATTCTCCTTATAGTTTATTATTTACAGATATTATATCACCATGTAAATGCATGATACCTACTGCTCTCCACCAGCAAGGCTCTCAAGCATTGATTTCTTGTATGACTGATATCTACCTTCTTCAATAGCCTCTCTGATTTCCTTCATCATATTATTATAAAAATACAAATTATGCAAGACGCAAAATCTCATACCCAGCATTTCGTTTGCTTTTAACAGATGTCTTATGTATGCCCTGCTGTAATGCTGGCATGCCGGACATCCACAGCCCTCCTCTATAGGTCTGTCATCGGTCTCGAATCTGGCATTCTTGAGATTCAGCTTTCCATGCTTTGTATACACATGGGCGTGTCGTCCGTTTCTTGATGGATATACACAGTCGAAGAAGTCAACGCCTCTGTCAACGGCCTCAAGTATATTTGCAGGAGTTCCTACACCCATGAGATATGTCGGTCTGTCCTCTGGGAGGTGCGGCACTGTCACATCAAGTATGTGGTACATCTGCTCTGCAGTCTCTCCGACAGCAAGTCCTCCGATGGCATATCCAGGAAGATCAAGCTCACTTATTCTCTTCGCATGGTCTATTCTGATATCATCATATACTGCGCCCTGGTTAATTCCAAAAAGCAGCTGATTCTTATTGATCGTATCTGGCAGACTGTTGAGCCTCTCCATCTCCGTCTTACATCTGACAAGCCATCTTGCAGTCCTTGCAACAGAATTCTCTACATACTTCCTGTCTGCCAGAGCAGGTGCACACTCATCAAATGCCATGGCTATAGTAGACGCAAGATTTGACTGTATCTGCATACTCTCCTCAGGCCCCATAAATATCTTACGGCCGTCAACGTGTGAGTTGAAGGTAACGCCCTCTTCCTTTATCTTTCTGAGTCCGGCAAGTGAAAACACCTGGAATCCACCTGAGTCCGTGAGTATCGGTCTGTCCCAATACATAAACTTATGTAAACCACCCAGCTGCTTGACTATCTTGTCACCTGGTCTCACATGGAGATGATATGTGTTTGAAAGCTCTATCTGGCATCCAATATCCTTGAGATCAGTGGTCGCCACAGCTCCTTTTATCGCTGCCGCTGTTCCGACATTCATAAAAAGCGGAGTCTGAACCGTTCCATGAACAGTCTGGAATTCAGCCCTCTTTGCTCTTCCATCTTTACAAAGTATCTTATACATTATTATGTAAACCTTTCTATTAATATCATACTTAAAATATAATGCACCATTTTGCATGTATTTGCAAGATTAAACTTGACGACATATAAAACGACATATTAAGAGGTAGCACGCTGATGCGCGCACTGTCATCAAGCTTACGCTTGACGACATATAAAACAGCACCTGTAATTTCACTTACAGGTGCTGTTATCCCAATCTATAGACTTTCAGTTCTGTTAGCCCCGTGCTAAAACACTACTGAATTTTACCTTACTGTTTCTCTTTTAATGTGGCTGTGGCTGTCTGCTTCTCATAGTTGCCATTGTTATTCCTGTAATATACGATAGTTACCTTATCGCCAGGATTGCATGCTACGATCTTGTCATGGAATGTATCCATATCTGCTATATCCTCTCCATCAAGACTGCAGATGATATCACCTGACTGAAGTCCACACTCTTCTGCTGCTGAGCCCTGCTCTACAGATGATACATACACACCTTCAGGCATATTCAGAAGCTGTGAATACTGGCTTGTGATAGTCTCTGCTGATATTCCAAGGTACGCCTGTCCTGCTGATGTTCCGCTATCTGCTGTGTTCTTGCCTGCTATGAGGTCATTTATAATATCCTGTATATCTGATATAGGAAGAGCATATCCCATGCCTTCAACACTTGTGTCTGAATACTTTGCTGTGTTGATACCGATGAGCTCACCTTTCATATTTACAAGTGCACCGCCACTATTACCAGGATTGATGGCTGCATCTGTCTGAAGAACCTTAACTGTCTCATCCGAAGCACTCACCTCTCTGTCAAGTGCACTTATATATCCAACTGTGACTGACTGACCATATCCAAGTGCATTTCCTATTGCCACACACGGATCACCGACTGAGAGATCATCTGATGAACCAACCTGAATCTCACTTATAGCATCAAGCGTATCTGAATCTATGTCTGAGAGATCAACTGTTGCAACTGCCACATCGTTGTTCTCCACATATCCCTTTACTGTAGCATCTGCACTCTTGTCATCGACAAATGTCACAGACAATGACTTCGAGTCCTTTACTACGTGGTAGTTAGTCGCAATGTACAGATACTTGTCATCCTTACCAATGATGATACCTGAACCTGCACCTGTTGATTCCTGCTGATATGAATCAAACCAGTTATTGTAGGTTGTCACATACGTTCCTGTGATGGAAACGATTGATGGCATAACTTTCTTTGCAACTGATGCAACATCATATACAGTTGAGTTTGTATTTGCTGTATCTGAGCTTGCTGCCTGCTTAAGCTGTGGTGCATTGCTCTCAGTTGAAGCTTCGCTCACTGCAGCCTCGGTTGTTGTGGCCACAGAACCTGTACTACCGCCTGCAAGCTTGTCAGTTCCATATCTCACGCCCTGAAATACTGCAGCTGCCACAAGGCCAAATACTGCAGCTGATGCTACCAGCAATCCTGCCTTCTTTGCAAATCCACCCTTGCCGGATGACTTGCCACTGTTCTTCTTATTCTTCTTTACCTTATGTGCGGTATTCATAGTATCGTGATCTGTGTAACCGGAAATCGTGCTGTTCATCCTGCTCTGTCCTGACTGACCAGCTGGCATGCCGCCCATACCATTCTGAGACTGCTGATATCCCATCTGCTGATCTTGTGTTCTTGCTGTCTGTCCGGATCTCTGCTGATATCCTGGTACAGAACCAGCACCCGGCTGTCCCTGGTAATTATTGTTCATCCTCTGGCTGTCATACCATGCTTCCATTCCGTTCACATTCTTCTGAAAACCGTTGTATGACTGTCTCTGACTGTCCTGCTGAGTCTTACTGTATCCTGGATTCTGTTCCTGAGTATGTCTGTCGAAACGTGAATCTCCCTGATTCTTCATGTAACTGAAATGATAAAGGCCATCTGACTGCTGTGTTCCCTGTGCCGGCTGTTCACTCTGGCCCATCTGTGTCTGTGACGTCTGCTCATTCTGAATTCCCTGTGTTTCGCTCTGAGCGCCATTCTGACTGGTTAAATCTTCTCTGTTGTCCTGATCCATATCTATCATCCTTTCAAAGTATTATTTTCTCATTTGCTATGTCTTTCTCTTGCTTACAATAGCTACTATACTCATTAAATGTGTCTTAAATGTGTTTTTCATGTTTCAATTCTGTGCACAAATGGTATAATCTAGAAAGCACATTTGTTATATGGATGTGCGATATGTAATAAAGAACAGGAGGAAGGTATATATGTTTAGAGTATGGGGGAAAATGATGAAGGATAACCGTCTGATAAAAGACACGGTTATATGTATATCCGACCCGGACATGACAAGGACTCACAAGGTTTACAAAGCTCTTGAGGATATGTGCTATGAATTCTGTATCACCAAGCCCATCTGGCTCGACAAGAACAAACAGGAATTTATCAAGTTTCACTGGACAAGATTCTATGCGGATAACTTTGTTGAGTCAATAGATTTTGACTATCTGGAATTCAGAGTCATCGAGGAGGGATTTTAGATGTTTTCAGTAGATTCTGTCAGCAAGAGTTACGGCCGCCAAGAGGTTTTGTCTGACATTTCATTTAAAATAATGCCCGGTCAGTGTATCGCCCTTCTTGGGATCAACGGCTCAGGCAAATCTACGCTTCTCAATATATTAGCAGGCAACATCAAAGCCGATTCAGGAACATTTTCTTTTGACTCACCTGCAAAGCTCTCACTGCTTCCGCAGGACAATCCCCTTCTAGAGGAGCTTTCAGCCATGGACAATATCAGGCTGTGGCATCCCGGAACAAAGAAATCCATCCTGACCTCACACAACTGTGCCATATTTGAAAAGCTTGGCGTAGACAGTTTCCTTAATAAGAAGGTTTCAAAGCTCTCAGGCGGCATGAAGAAGCGTCTGAGTCTTGCCATAACCATGATGTCAGATCCCGATCTTCTGCTCCTGGATGAACCCCTTGCGTCACTTGACCTTCTGTGCAAGAATGGTATACTCCGCTATCTGAGCGACTACATCACCTCAGGTGGATCAGTAATCATTGCAACCCATGAAACTGCCGCACTTGACATCTGCAGTCAGATCTATTCATTAAAAAGTGGAAGACTGCATCTCGAAATAGACAAGACCATCCCTGGCAGTCCGGCTTTTATTCCGCCTATCGAATATATAAAGATACTTCAGAGCTGATATCTATTTCTGATCACCTATATGGAATTATAAGGAGATAACATGTTTTTCAGACTTGTACGTACCGATTTAAAGAGAATATCCACATACGGCAGATATCTTGCTGCTGCAGCTTTTATGCTTATCTTCATATTCCTGGGACTTGCCACCAGAGCAGACGACCTGATCTATTCAAAAGACGACTCCCAGCCAATGAACATTGGAATAGTAATGAGCGCAGATTCCCAGTTTGCCAGAATTGCTTACGAATCCATATCATCTATGGACAGTTTCAATGACTCATGTAGTTTCACCGAGATATACAGCAAAGACAACGCACTTGATATGCTGGAATCCGGAAGTCTGTTTGCAGTGATATATGTCCCGGATAACATCATAAGCGACATTATGGATGGCACAAATACCCCTGTTGAGGTGTACTACTCAGACAACAGATCACTGAACACATTTGTGCTCAACGACCTGTTCAGATCTACATCTTCCATGCTCGGAATATCCCAGGCAGCCATATACTCAGTTCAGGCCATAGGCCGCAATCTCGAACTCCCGACAAGTGTCCAGAATTCCTTAAGCGATGAAGTCAATACACTTTTCCTGCAAAATGTATTAAACCGATCCGCTGCATTTGCAATAAAAGAGATAAATGCCACAAGAGCCCAGAGCACCACAGACTTCTATGTATGTGCTGCCATAATTCTTATCATCATGCTCTGCGGGATCATACTCATCTCGTTCAGGCTAAATGTTCCAAAAACTTACACTACAAAGCTATGCACACATAATGTTGGACATATCTTACAGGCCATAAGCAGCTACATATCATTTTTTGTATGGAATTACATCATATATGTGACTGTATATGCTGCGCTTGTCATAGTCTCAGTTTTTAACGGACAGATCAACGTGCATTTGTCTATCAGGGCCTTGTTGTTCGGTTTTACCATATCCGGTCTCATATCACTTATCGTGCTTATCGTGAGCCTTATACCGGCGGGACTGCATGGATGCACGCTGCTACTGGTCACTGTCACTGTCATCACTGCATACCTCAGTGGTTTTTTCATACCTGAGGCGATGCTGCCAAACTTTGCAAAGACCATATGCCACTCTTCTATCTTTAACCAGATGGCACAGCATCTGTGCCGGCTTATATGCTTATAAGGAGTTATTATGAAAAGTATTATCCAGATCGGATTATTGATAAAGCGAATATTATGTAAACCTTTTATGATTGTTGTTCTTCTTCTGATACCGCTCTCGATGCTCGCAGTAAGTCTTCTTCCAGACAAATCACAGAGCACAGAGATAGTCTCAGGGATATTTATAGAAGAACCTGATGCACACACGGAAAGCTTTGTATCTACCCTGAAAAGTTCTTCCACCGGCTTTACATTCAGGGAATATTTTTCCCTGCAGTCTATGCAGGATGACACTGCATCCGGCAGGATCGATGCCGGTTATCTGTTTCCTACGGGGATCAGCAGTGACATCATAAATGGCACATATAAAGGTAAGATAACTGTCTACACCACAGGTTCCACTGCATTTGAAGAAGTATCCGCAGAAGCTGTGTATGCCGCCCTTCTTGAAGTCTATGCACCTGACATCGCACTGCATATGCTGGATGCGGACTCCATTTCCATGGCTTCTGATGTAAATGCCGATGAATATATTAAAAATCGTTATGCCGGATACATTGAGAATGATGATATATTCACCATAAAATCCAACATAACAGGCCGCTACGAAGTTGCAGCCGATATCCAACCGCGCAATTTTCCTGTGGAGATCTTTGTTTACATAACAATTATAATCTGCGCTCTGACCGGTCTGCAGAATTTTCTAAATGACCTGGAATGTGGTGTCTATGCTATAGTCTCCCCACACTCCAGGATCTCGTTCTGTGCAAAAAATATAGCAGCAGGAATCATCCCAGCTGCTATAATAAATCTCATATCATTACTTATATATTCTGATGTCTTTGACTTCCTGCACACATGCATTCTCATACTTGCAGTGTCTCTGGCAGGATTTGTACTGTGCATGATACTCAGGTTCTTATTCAGAAACTACAAGACTTATGTCATTGCCATGCCATTTATCATCATCTGTACAATTCTCCTGTCACTTCTATATTCGCTCTCGCGGATGTAGATTCCGTAACCTGTTTTTCAAGTCGCCCATAATCTCCCACCGGAACAAGTATCTTGAAGCACACTTCAGATGTGTACTCAGTATCGCTGATCACCGCAGAACTGTTGCTTATCAGATACTGCACCTTGCCGGAATCATTGTAGTTCGTCGTGATCTCCACACTCTTCATAAGCTGCATGGTGTGAATACCAGCATCGACCAAGGCAAGCTTTGCAGCCTCTGTGTAAGCTCTTACAAGCCCGCCAGTTCCTAGTAATGTGCCTCCAAAATACCTTGTCACTACTATGCAAATGTCAACCACTTTATTTCCTGTGATCACTTCGAGAATAGGCTTTCCTGCAGTTCCCTGCGGCTCTCCGTCATCTGAAAATCTAAGCAAAGTATTCTCACTGCCTATCGCAAATGCAAAACAATTGTGTCTCGCATCATAGTGCATTTTCCTGATCTTCTCGACAAATGCGTATGCCTCTTCCTCCGATGTAACCGGAACAGCATAACCGATAAATCTGGATTTCTTCTCGACTATCTCATCCTGGCCTTCTTTTACAATGGTGTTATATGTATCTGTCATCTCTTCTCCGAATTGCTGGTGAGCAGCTTGCCAAGCTCATCCATGAATGTATTCACATCTTTGAACTCTCTGTAAACAGATGCAAATCTGACGTATGCAACCTGATCAAGATCCTTTATCTTATCCATAACGATCTCTCCGATAGTCGTGCTCTCAATCTCTCTGACCTCCATATTAAATATGGTATTTTCTATATCATCAATACATTTGGTTACAGCTTCAGCAGAAACAGGACGCTTATGACATGATTTGATGACTCCAGACTCGATCTTTGATCTGTCATATGTCTCTCTGTTCTTGTCCTTCTTGATAACTATGAGCGGGATCGTCTCTACCTTCTCATATGTCGTAAATCTCTTGCCACAGGCATCGCACTGTCTTCTTCTTCTGATCGCACTTCCGTCCTCTGCAGGTCTTGAATCTATAACCTTTGTGTCATCAGCTGAGCAAAATGGGCATCTCATAAAACAATTGTCCTCCTTACGATATTTATTGAGCAGTCGCATTTTAAGGCGCTTCGCGCGGCGTCTGCGTCATCGTAAGACATCTCCCGCCCTGCGGGGCGGGTCCTTCTTACGATATTATCTTTACTGGGCACTTGGCTTTGCATACACCGCAATTTGTACATTTCTCAGGATCTATGTGGGCGAGGTTTCTATCCATGGTGATTGCCCCTGCCTCACAGTTCCTTGCACACAGCGTACATCCAATACAGCCCGCACTGCAGGCTGCCTTTACCTGAAGTCCCTTGTCATGTGAGTTACATCTCACAAGTCTCTCCGCATCATAAGGAACAAGCTCTATCAGGTGTCTTGGACATTCTGTGATACATTTGCCGCACGCCTTACACTTCTCCTTATTAATTACAGCTATTCCATCTATAATGTCAATAGCACCAAACTCACATACTGCTTTACATGAACCATATCCTGTACATCCATATGTACACGCCTTAGGGCCGCCGTTTGGATTGTTCTGGGCAAGTTTGCAGCTCTTAGGACCTACATACTCATATACATCCTTTGCTTTCTCACAGTCACCGGCGCACTTGACAAATGCTACATAACGCTTATTGTCCGCATTCTCCACACCCATGACCTCACTGATCTTTGCTGCAACTGCCTCACCGCCAACAGGGCACGCAGAAGGAGGCATCTCTCCCTTTGCAATGGCTGCCGCCAGACCATCACAGCCAGGATATCCACATCCACCGCAGTTATTTCCGGGAAGAAGTGCTCTGACTGCAATCTCCTTCTCATCCACTTCTACTTTGAATTTCTCTCCGGCTACACCGAGGAGAATACCTATCACAATACCTACACCGGCCACAACAGCTACGGCTATCAATATTCCTGTCATATCTTCTCCTCCTTATATCAATCCTGAGAATCCAAAAAACGCAATAGCCATAAGTCCGGAAGTGATAAGAACTATAGGAGTTCCCTTAAATGCCTCCGGGATAGGGCTGTGCTCTATTCTCTCTCTTATACCAGCCAGGATCGTTATAGCTATTGTAAATCCAACAGCAGATCCACATCCGTTTATCGTACTTGCAAGAATACCATATCCACTCTGTACATTTGACAGTGCGATACCAAGCACGGCACAGTTTGTTGTGATAAGTGGAAGATACACTCCAAGTGACTCATAAAGTGACTTGACGTTCTTCTTGAGAAACATCTCCACAAACTGTACAAGAGCCGCTATTACAAGTATGAAAACTATGGTGTTCAGATACTCAAGGCCAAATCTTCTGAGTATTCCATAGTAGACAATACTTGTGACAAATGACGATATCGTCATGACAAATATAACTGCAGCTCCCATTCCTGTTGCGGTGTTTACGCTCTTTGAAACACCGAGGAATGGACAAAGTCCAAGGAACTGGCTGAGGATAACATTATTTACAAGTGCCGCTCCGATAGCCAACAATAAAATATTCATTATCTCTTACCTCCTTTTCCCTTTTTGGTCTTTATATGAGCCATTGTCTCTTTGAGCTTTATGTCGGAATCCTTATCCTCTGTTTTCTCATCCAGATTCTTATTGGTCTCATCTGCTGCCTTTATTGTCTTATCTCCGGCCTTAACTTCTTCCGGGGCAACTACCGCAGTGTCTTTTCCTTCAGCAGGTTTTACTGTGTTCTTCTCAGCATTTACAGAACTGCTCTCGATCTTGTCATCTTCCGTCTTATTTTCTGATGCCGGAGCCGCTGTATTCTCAGCTGAAATAACCTGATTTGGCACCTCAGCTTGCTCCGTAACGCTGACCGGCTTTGTCGCCTCTGCTTTCTCTACCGCACCGACCGGCTTTGTCGCCTCTGCTTTCTCTGCCGCACCGACCGGCTTTGTCGCCTCTGCTTTCTCTGCCGTACTGACCGTCTTTGGCACCGCTGCTTTCTCCGTAACGCTGACAGGCTTTGACGCTGCCTGTGCTGCTGTATCGGCTGTCAGCTTGCCACAACATGCCGCATTGATACATCCGGCACATGAATCCGGCCTGCACACCTCTGGGATCTCCTCGCCATGTGCCAGTGCCTCTGCTACCTTCTTCGCATTGCGCTTGTTGATGAATGCGATCAAGAATGCCAGCACAAAGAATGCTCCAGGTGCGAGTACGAGTATCGTGATCGGAGTGTAGAGACTGAACACGTTTCCTATGGCTTTAACAATACCAGAAGAACTCTGAAGTTGGTTGCCATCCCCAAGTATCTGGAATCCAAATATACATCCCTTTCCAAGAAGCTCTCTGAACATACCTATGAGAGTAAGTCCAACAGTAAATCCAAGTCCCATTCCAAGTCCATCAAATACTGATGGAAGGACTTTGTTCTTGGATGCATATGCCTCGGCACGTCCAAGGATGATACAGTTTACAACTATAAGTGGTATATACAGTCCCAGGCTGTCATTCAGTGATGGCAGGTACGCCTGAAGCAGGAACTGTATGATCGTCACAAATGACGCTATGATAACTATAAATGACGGTATTCTGACCTTATCCGGTATCACCTTTCTAAGCGCTGATATCATGAAATTACTCAGCACCAGAATACATGTAGTCGTGAGTCCCATTCCGGCACCATTAATTGCAGATGAAGTAACAGCCAGTGTAGGACACATTCCAAGCATCTGGACAAATGTTGGATTCTCTTTGACAATACCGTTATATAAACGTTCTGTACACTTTCCCATTATTTGTCACCTCCATTATCCGCTGCACTGTTCTCGGAACCGCCGCCAATTGACTGTACATATGTGAGTCCTGCATTGACCGCATTCGTTACCGCATTCGTAGTTATGGTTGCTCCTGACAGAGCATCTATCTCCTCATCCACAGTTGCTCCTGACTTGGTGTATTTGAACTGTGCTACATTCTTTCCTGCAAACTGAGACTTGAAGCTGTCTGTATCAGCCTCCATTCCAAGTCCGGCCGTCTCAGCAAGTGAAAGGAACGAAATTCCCTTAGTTGTTCCATCATCAGCAACGCCCATGGCAAGCTGAAGATCTCCGCTGTACGCCTCATGTGATGTGACAGTCACTACATAACCAAACACGCTGCCGTCACTGCTCTTTGCTGTGACAACCTCATCTATATCTGCGTTAAAGCCTGCATCCTTGAGGATATTTGCAGCTGAATCCGCATCGAAATCAGCATAACTTTCAAATGAATCTGCATCGGCAAACACCGTCTTGTATGCCTCTTCCTTTGCTGCCTGTTCAGCATCTGATATAGGCTTCTTTGTGATCTTGTATACATAGGCAAGAGCAAATCCAGCTATAATGGTAATGATAAGTATAGCTATGGTTGCAACCACTATGGACTTTGTATCCATCTTTGACTTGGTGCCGGACGGATCTCCCTGTGCTGCCAGCTCTGCTCCCTCTCCGAAGCTCTTTGGCTGTGTCCATCTCTCAATAAGTGGAACTAGCAGATTTGAGAATATGATCGCATATGACACGCCCTCTGCCGAACCACCATATATTCTGAAACAGAATGTAAGGAGTCCGAGTATCACACCGAACACTACCTTACCCTTAGGTGTGATAGGTGATGTGACATAGTCAGTTGCCATGAAGAATGCTCCGAGCATAAGTCCACCGCCACAAAGGTGTGCAGCAAGATATGTGAGATCAAATCCTCTTCCTGAAGCAAGCGCATAAATCATGATAAGCACTGCAAATGTTCCAATGTATACAAATGGTATAACGGGTTTTATAACTCTTCTTATAAGCAGATAAGCTGCTCCGACAAGCAGACATACAACCGATGTCTCACCTATGGTTCCCGGAATATTTCCAAGGAACATATGGAGCACATTTACATCTGACACATCACCTGTGTTTTTGAGGACTGCCAGAGGTGTGGCTGTTGTAACTCCATCATACGAGAACGATGTCATCCTTCCCGCAAATGATATGAGGAGGAAACATCTTGCTCCAAGTGCCGGATTCATGAAATTGTATCCAAGTCCTCCAAACAACTGCTTCACTATGAGAATGGCAAATGCCGATCCAAGTATAGCCATCCACACCGGCACATCCGGTGAGAGGTTAAGCGCAAGCAGTAATCCTGTGACAACAGCACTTAAGTCGGATATGGTAACTTTCTTATTCATCAGCTTCTCGTACAGCCACTCAAACAGCACACATGCCACTACGCATGTAAGTATGAGGATCATGGCATTCAGCTCAAAGTTGACGATTCCAAATATGGTTGCCGGAAGGAGTGCAATTATCACATCCAGCATGATACTCTGTGTACTTCGCTTGTCCCTGACATGTGGGGAAGACGAAATTTTAAATGTATTTTCCAATTGTGTGTCCCTCCCTACTTCTTCTTGCTTGCGAGAATAGTTTTTCTGGTTCCCGCTATCGTCTGTGTCAAATGTCTCTTGGCTGGACATACATAAGAGCAGCATCCGCACTCACAGCATTCCATTCCGTTATACTTCAAGAATCCATCTGTATCTCCGTGTTCCGCAAGATCCGCAAGGTGTGATGGCACTATCCTTCCAGGACACACATCCACACATCTTCCACATCTTATACAATTACCAGGTTCAAGATCAGCTACCTCATCACTTGTCATGCACAGCAGTGCAGATGTACCTTTAACTGCCGGCACGTCAAGTGAGAACATAGCCTTACCCATCATTGGGCCACCTGCGATGATCTTCTCAGGAACAACTCCGTCCTTGAATCCCCCTGCTGCCTCTATGAGCTCCTGACAGTTTGTTCCGCAGCGCACCAGAAGGTTGCACGGATTCTCAATGGCATCTCCTGTGACCGTCACTATCCTCGAGTAAAGTGGACGTCCTTCCACAACTGCCTCATATATAGAAGCTATGGTGTCCACGTTGTGAACTATACATCCGGCATCAGCAGGAAGCATCTTGGAATTCACATATCTTCCGGTATTCGCATATATGAGCTGCCTCTCAGCTCCCTGAGGATACTTTGTCTTCATGACATGAACTTCTATCTTGTCGTTGTCCTTAACCTTCTCAGAGAGAAGCGCTATCGCCTCCGGCTTGTTATCCTCTATCGCTATTATGCCCTTTGCATGATCAAAAAGATTGATGCATATCTCAAGTCCCAGGACTATCTTGTCCGGTTCCTCCATCATACGTCTGTAATCAGATGTAAGGTACGGCTCGCACTCTGCTCCATTCACAATAATATAATCTATAGCATCCTCATTCTTAGGGGACAGCTTTACATTTGCAGGGAATCCGGCTCCGCCCATTCCGACTATACCGGCCTCCTTGATTATATCCTTGACATCCTCACGGTAAAGCGTTGAGAGATCTTTGACATTTGCTGCAAAATCAACCTCTTCAAACTGTCCGTCATTTTCCACTACTATAGATTCAACCTTTGATCCCCCCGGAACATATCTAGGCTCAATGGCCTTGACTTTACCGGATATAGATGAATGTATATTCGCTGACACAAATCCGCTGGCCTCAGCTATCTTCTGGCCAACCAGGACTCTGTCACCCTTCTTCACTATAGGTGTGGCAGGTGCCCCTATATGCTGACTAAGCGGATACACACAGTCACCCTTTGGAAGGTATTCTTTTACAGGCTTTTCCATCGACAATTCTTTGCCTTCATATGGATGAATTCCGCCCAGAAATGTTAGCAAACCCATGATCTACCTCTTTTCTCTTTTTCTTTTTTTGTTAAAAATCTTTATCTATAATAACGCTTTAGAAGTTCAAAAACAACCTAAAAGGGCTATATATTATCAAATAAAATATAAGTACATCAGGGATTATTTGTGTTATCCGGTTTTCTTGTACTGACAAAAAAAATCTGGGAAAACATCTCATTTTCCCAGATTTGGCAGATTTTTTACAAGTACCGCCCCTGCTATTCCTATGCACACGCCTGCTATCGTTCCTGATATACATAGCACCGGAATATAGAGCATTATATTCCCACTTTTCATGAGTAGTGCAGCCACTATAACCTGTCCTGCATTGTGGCTCACAGCACCTGCTATACTCACACCGGCCAGTCCAAACAAATCAAGCTTTTTACAAATCATCATCACTGTCAGACTAAAAACTGCACCGGCAATGCTGTACATCATCACTGCCATGTTGCCAAACAACAGAGATGAAAGAAAGATCCTCACCATTGACACAAGCCAGGCATCCCCTGAAGACATCCTGTACATCACAACTATCGCAGCCAGATTTGCAAGTCCAAGCTTCACTCCGGGAACAGCTATATTCACAGGTATGAAAGATTCGAGATACGAAAGAACCATAGCAACAGCTATAAACATACCCAGATATGCAGTTCTTGCCGCAGTCCATCTCCTATCATCAGCTGTCCCGCTTATATTACGCTCTTTTTTTTCTGATAACCTATCACCCGGGGCAACATCTTCTCCCCTGTTTTTTCTTCCAAATGAATCCATGATCCAATCTCCATATCGCACAGATACTGTAAACGGCTTATTTTATATCATAATCATTCTTCTTGTCATTATGAACCTCTATCACGAGCTTATGGGGCAGACATGTTATGGTCTCTCCCGACCGGCTCACACCGCCCATATTCACACATATCTTATCCGGGCAGTCCGCTTCAGACACACGTATCTCCCCGCCTTCCACTACAACCGTATTGGTGCCATATGATGTGTCAAATAAATAAATGTCATCCCTTGTCATATCTATCGTCTGAACCAGGCTTCCATCTACATAGACCTCCGCCTCATTTCCAGGCTTAAGATTATTCTTTATCAAAATGAAACTTCCGGCTCCCAGAATCATAAGCACCAAAAACAATATTGCATCCCGTCTTTTTATAATTTTACCTTCTTGTCTGTTCATCTGATACCGCCTTATCAGTCATCTGCAATAGTATATCCTGAAGCAGTCATATTGAAACTGCTCTTTAAGTCATCACTCACATACACTCTTTTCTCATCGTCTATGATGACCGCCTTCGCTCCATACTGAGCCACAAGCTTCATGGCGTCATCCCTGTCAAGCAGCATACAGAGCGTGGACAGTGCATCGCTTGTGAGTCCATCATCGCACACGACTGTGGCTGCTATAGTATGTGTCCATGCCGGATAGCCTGTATCAGGATCAAGTATGTGATGATATCTCTTGCCATTCACCATGAAATACTTCTCATAATCACCTGAGGTTGAGATAAATGCAGTCTTTCCAGCCGGAATACTTACCGTTCCAAGAACAGTTCCCTCCGAATTTCTGGGATCCTTCACCCCCACCTTCCAGCACTCTCCATCCGGCTTGCTTCCATAGACAACTATACTTCCCCCCAACGCTATACACGCACCTGTCGCATCAGAATCCTTTAGATAGTCCGCCGCAAGGTCACATCCGTAGCCTTTCCCCACAGCCCCAAGATCGAGCATCATGCCAGAATCTGCTATATTCACAAAATCAGAATCCACACTCACATTTGTCCCGTCAACTTTCTTCAGTGCTGCGTCTATATCTACCTTATCCGGAATGACTGATCTGCCATCTTCTATCCCCCACACCTCTGCCAGAGGTCTTATGGTTATATCAAGCTTATCATCCCCAGCCGCAGATATCTGCAATGTCCTACCAATTATATCCGCCAACTCATCGCTGACCTTGTAATCTTCTCCTGCCTTATATCCAGCATTCAAAACCGCCAGTTCGGATTCAGGGGCACGCCATGACAACACACTTTTATCAAGGGTCTCCTCAGCATCTGCTATATCATCTATGATACTGTCGCCATCTGAGCCGTATACCGTAAAAGATGCCGCAGTTCCCATCACTATCGTATTCCTGGTATACTGCGTCTTCTGTCTGTTTTTCACTCCACTCCATATCACCATAGCGACGATTGCCGCAGCACATAATGCTGCGGCACATATTCTGATAACTTTATTCATCGTCCTGATACCTCTATTTCAGATATTCATCATGCACCTGTTCGCGGAGCGAATATCTGAATGATTTCTCATATTCTACATTCTCATTTATACTGTGACTTACCTCTTCAAAGAAACTCTGATTGATTATATCCATTGAATAGAATATAGGATAATTGCTGTTCTTCTCCCACATCATAACTCCGCCGTCAACAGATTCCTTGCCATACTCATCCTCGTATCTCTTCTTGCAGTCGCCGCTGCACAGATATACATGACAGAGTCCATTCAAAGTCTTCTTGAGCATATCAGTTCTCAATATGTAACCATCACAGTCTATCGCCCAATCCGGTATCACATCAGGTTTTACGATAACGATAACCGGCATATGTCTGTCCGGACTTTCAACTATATCGCTTAGACTATCATAGTCAATCTCCTGAGGGCTTGTACCTTCCTCCATAACAATTCCAGCATCCACAAATCCTACCTGATTAAATATATCCTTCATAAACTTCGGCCGGTTATAGCGGCGTTCTTTCACATTGATAGTCTCACATATATTATTCACAGTAAGGTCATATATATCACCTGCCGCCACCATATCCGCAGTTATATGCCATATAACTCCCGCCTCGGAATTGCTTATGTGCTGCAGATCCATATGAAAGCTGTCCTCGCTATAGGAGACATACACCTTGTAACCAATCGTGGAATAATCAATGTTCGTGAGTTCATCCGGCATCTGTGGAAATACCATATTGATATGTTCTCTCACCCAGCTATAGATTATCCCACAGGCTTTGTCATATCCTGTCTTTCGGATTCCAACCTTGTGATTATACACCACATTTGGAACCATCGGTTTGATCTCCGCCTTGAGTTCCGGTCTCACAGCCGGAACGAACTGTTCCTTATCAAGCAGTCTTGATATGTAATCATTGTGTACTATCTCTTTGTTTATCAGATATATAACCCTGTCTGGAGTAAGCTCTTTGTGATATTTTTTGTTGAGTAGAATCTCCACAAGCTCTCTCTTCGTAACCTGATGGAACTGAGCCACTATATCAGGATTTTTGTCCAGATACTCACGTAGTTCAGGCTTCAACGGATCCTGTGTGATCCTGAGCCTGTACTTGCTCCTGATCGCATTCTCCCAGTTTTTCTCCTTGTACTGCGAATCATGTATGCTGTTAAATATCTGTATAATAGACCAGTCACACAACTCAAGATTAGCTATTATGCTGTTCATAACTCTGGACAGATCTTCATGTCCTGTCCAGAGGTCAGTCTCTCTGGAATCCGATCCAAGTTTATATTTGTACCGCATCTCATGCTCTATCTCATGCCAACCCTCGAACAGAACTGTTCTGAGCTGAACCTCAAATGTCTGATCAAAAGGCTTGTTCCACACACTGGCCGGAATATTTCTCAGATATTTGCTCGGTATCCTGAATACACCGTTACACTTCTGAGCCTCAAATTTGTTCTCCTCATTCTTGGTCTTGGACCAATTGTCCAGAAGAAATGTCTCCTCAAGTATCTTCTCACATATATCCATATCCTCAAGATAAAATAAGTTGATTCGGATACCTATGATATCCTGTATCTTTCTTCCGCCTTCCTGCATGGAATACTTTCCTGTCTCAAGCTTGTGAAGCAGTGATGACTCGGATTTTATTCTGGATGTGCTGTTAAAATATATACCTGCATTGTTAAGCTTAGTGACAAGCGTATTGAGAAGGCTCATCTTTACATTGTTTATCTCTTCTATCTCCTGTTCCTGCAACAGCTTTTCTTCACTGTTATAGTCGTAGATATTATAATCCATTTCACCATTCCTTTATTATGTGTTTGTTTTGCCCATTTGAAAAACATTATAACATAAATATTGTGTATTTTGCTTAAAACATTATGAACTTTTTATAAAAATCAGTGCAATTCTTCTTATATACCACCCACTTCACCCCTCAACATAAAATAATATACTCTTCTTGCGCAAATTGAGGGTTATCTATATAATTGTCTGTGTGCAAAGCACATTTATATATCTGATACAGCCCTATTTATGGCTGTACATACGAATGAGAGGTTAATTATGATTTTAGACTGTCAGAACATCTGTAAGTCATTTGGCACAGATGTCATATTGGACAATATTTCATTTCATCTGGAAGAAAAGGAGAAAATGGCCATTGTAGGGATAAACGGCGCGGGAAAAACCACTCTCCTCAAAATAATAATGGGTGAAGAATCCGCAGACTCCGGCCAGGTTATCATATCAAAGGACAGAACCATAGGATATCTGTCACAGTATCAGGAGAATAATCTGAACACAACGGTCAGAGGTGTCATGATGGACGCACTGAAACCGATTCTGGAACTGCAGGACAAGATGAGGGAAATGGAACAGACCATGGAACATCTATCTGGTGAGGAATTACAGAAGGCCTTGGATCTGTATAACAGATACACCCATGAATTTGAATACAAGAATGGCTATAGCTGTGAGAGTGAGGCAAATGGAGTGCTGAAAGGACTTGGCTTCTCAAAGGAAGACTATGACAGACACACAGATTCTTTGTCAGGAGGCCAGAGAACACGTCTGGCACTTGGACGTCTTCTCATGGTAAAGCCCGATATAATCATACTCGACGAGCCTACAAACCACCTCGATATGGAATCCATCTCCTGGCTTGAGGGTTTCCTGGCTTCATATCAGGGAAGTGTCATCATCGTATCACATGACCGTTACTTCCTCGACAAAATTGTCACCAAGATAGTCGAGCTCGACAATGGACACGGTCAGGTATATAGCGGCAATTACACATATTTTGCGCATAAGCGGGCTGAGATCAGGGAAAATATGATGAAGGCATACCTTAATCAACAGCAGGAAATAAAGCACCAGGAGGAGGTCATCACAAAGCTCAAACAGTTCAATCGTGAGAAATCCATCAAGCGTGCTGAGAGCCGTGAGAAGATGCTGTCAAGGATTGACCGTCTGGACAAACCTACAGAAGTTGCATCCGAGATGAGACTTACATTAGAGCCAAACATACTAAGCGGAGAAGACGTGCTCACTATTGAACATCTGTCCAAGAGTTTTGGCGATCACAACCTTTTCACTGATATAGATATGGACATCAAGCGGGGTGAACATGTCGCCCTCATCGGAGGAAACGGAACAGGAAAAACCACCATCCTCAAGATGATAAACAAGATTGTGCCAAAGGATTCAGGAGCCATCATCCTCGGGTCACGCGTAAAGATCGGCTACTACGATCAGGAACACCAGGTACTGACCATGTCCAATACCATATTTGACGAGATCAGCGACGCATATCCCGATCTGTCCAATACACGTATCAGAAATGTACTTGCAGCATTTCTGTTCACAGGGGAAGATGTGTTCAAGAAGATACAGGATCTCTCAGGTGGCGAAAGGGGGCGTGTGTCCCTTGCAAAACTCATGCTGTCCTCTGCTAACTTTCTCATCCTTGATGAGCCGACAAACCACCTTGATATCACATCCAAAGAGATACTGGAAAACGCCATAAGAAATTACACTGGCACCGTTTTATATGTATCCCATGACAGATACTTTATCAACCAGACGGCAACCAGAATTATAGAACTCAAGGATAAGCAGCTCACCAATTATATAGGTAACTACGACTACTACGAATCACACAAGATTATTGACAGCAACTCTGCCGGCAGTCCATTCACACCTATAAGTGGCGTCCATGAAGAAAAACCGTCTGCAGCCATATCCCAGGCAAAGCTCTCCTGGCAGGAAAGCAAAGCTGAAGCTGCAAGAAAGCGCAAAAAGGCGAATGATATAAAGAAAATTGAAGAGGCAATAGAAAAACTCGAAAACAGGATATCCGAGATAGATGAGCAGTTCCTTCTCCCTGAAAATGCGACAAATGTAGCATTGCTGAACAACCTCACACAGGATCGATCCTCAGCCGAATCAGAACTTGAGGAATTATACAATAGATGGGAAACCCTATCTGAAGAGTAATAACACAAAAAGCAAGTGCAGATACACTTATCATTTGTATCTGTACTTGCTTTTTCTATGATATGTTATGATATTTTTCGTTCTAGCCCTGTTGTATGTCTGTATATCATTATTGCATCTATCTGATGTGTATTATCTTCTTCGCATACTGTCCCGAAAGGTCATATGCAGAATTGCTTATGTACACCTCATCACTGCTTCCCATACCACCCTGAAGCACCCAGTACTCAGGTTTATTTCCGCTTGATGATCCCCAGTCACGCACACTCTTCTCACTCACACTGGATAATATGCCAAGTTTTTTCAAATATACTTTAAGCTCTGATGCACTCCTGAATTTTCCAAAATAGATTCCCACATGTGTAGGCTCTCCATTCGTATAATATACGATCACATCCCCCGGCTTAAGAGCAGCATATGAGAAATTCTCACGATTCGCTGTAAGATTATATTCCTTTGAAGTCATCCAGTTTCCACCGTTTGACAATACAGCCATAGCAGTCACTTTCCTGAGTGCCCAGTCAGAACACATATTGCTGGAGTTGATCACAAATCCACCCTTGGCAAAGCTTGTGTACTTCAACGTACGGTCTATGGACGGATCTGTGCTTCCCGCATATCTGAGCGCATTTGCAACAAATACATTGCAGTATATTCCTGTCTTACCAAGATACATTCTGGTGACTCTCTTCATCCAGTCATCATAGTTCCAGCTCGCCTCTTCTATCATGAAACATCTGCCATAGCTGTCAAATACATACTCCACACTCTCAACTGTACGGCTGGTGGATTTCAGGCATCTGCCATTTGCTGCGCTGTAATAATACACAGCCTTGCCATTTATCACAGCCCTCTTAAGGCCCGCACTGTGCTTGTTCAACAGTGTTCCTCTGCTGTATATTGAATACCCTATACTCTTATTGTAGTACACATACTCAGTCACCCTGCCATTCGTGTCCACATAAGCAGAACTGAACTGATCTATCGTATGCCATCCGGATGTTCTCACCACTCTTCCGGCCTTGTTGAAATAGTAATATCCACCTGGAACGTAAAGCACACAGTTTGTCTTTGTTACCCAGCAGCCGTTTGAATATACTCTGTATGTATCCGCATATCCGGGAACAGAATGTGTGCTCCTGTAAAATATGATATCAGAATACCCCATATCACCAATGTGGACAAGCAGGTCATTAAAACCAGGAAGCCACAATGTACCCGATGGCACCCAGCCATCTTCGCTGGCTATGTAGCACTTATATCTTATTCCAACTGCCTTGACAAGATACGTCGCCTGTCCATTTTTCAGGTAATATCTGACCCCGTCAGTCTTTTCATACCATCTTGTGCCCTTGTACTTAAGTCCCTTGACAAAATAAATATATTTTCCGTTTACATTGTATAAACCTGTTGTGTCACTATGCCACTTTCCCGCCGTATATATGTACAATCTTCCGGCATAATCAGTGTTGGAGAAATCCTCAGAATAAAATACTTTTGAAGCCTTGCTGCTGCTCGAAAAATAAAACTCATAGTCACCGGTGACCACCCACTGTGATTTCAGCGCCACACCATTGCTTCCAAGATAATAAAAATCATCACCAACCTGTTTTAAAGCGTTTTTCACTGGTATACCGGCCTCATAGAAATACACATTATCACCGACTTTTCTCACGCCGGACTTAGCATTTCCATTCTTATCATATAGCACCTTTATATTCACTATCGTAACAGCCTTATTGCACACAAGCGTTCTTGTAGTTCCCAAGTAACTGTAACATTTCTCACCTTGATATGTGTTTACCACATGGCCCTCAAACAACTGTAAATATTTCACAGAGGCTGTCCCCAGACTGTTCAATATATCATCCTCTGTAAGCTGGGTAACAGGTGACGCACTGCCATATTTATACCAGCCATCAGCAACCACCTGCTTTCCACTGACAAAATACTCATAATTGCCATCATGTGTGAACACTCCTGTCGTCGGCTGGCCAGCCTTATAATATGTGCCCTTATAATAACCTGTCATACTGACCGAGTAATCCGATGCAAATGTAAACTGTCTGAGTTCCACATTTGCCCCGTTCTTAACGCTTAAAGTAACGCACCGCTTAGCTGAATTATAGTTCTTTGACTCGAGCATATCGAAACTTGTATCAGTATAGCTTCCATTGTATTCCACATTGTCATCGCTGTCATCTGCAGCCACCAGGTAGAACTTAGTTCCATACTTTATCAGTGCATACGTTATCATGGTATCAGAGTCTTCTCCTGATCCTATAAAATAACTCTTTCCCTCTGCAAAGCTGAGTCTGAACATTCCATCGGTGGAATTGGAGAAAACATATGTCTTTTTGTTTATAGTAAGTTTCTTCTCCTCCACAACACCTGCCGGAACTGCCGCATCAGTGTCAGTCTGCGCAGCAAAAACCTTTACAGCTCCATATGATCCTATAAATGCACACGCCGCCACCGCAATCGTGATGATAATAAATGCCAGCACACTTCTCTTCATTTTATTTTTATTTCTATGTATATATCGCATTACTATATTCATACTTCCTCCTTTGAACACCAATCCATTCTATAGTACACGATTTTCACAACAAGTAAAATATATAACCTGATATTTTTTTGATATAACGCTCATAAGAATCATTGCACCATCCCTGTTGTCATCGTCAAGGTTGACAAATGGATCATCAAATATAAGAACAGGTTTTTCCCCCGGATACATGACATCTGCAAGCGCTGCCCTTAGACATACACTGACAATGTCCGATAATCCAGAACTCAATGTCTCCGAATTACGGTACAGACCATCGCTCCTGTACAATATCCCCATGTCAGGATCTATCCTCATGTCCTGTGGCAAATCCTCTGATACCATTTCACAATATCTTTCAAATTCCTTTGCAACCGGCTGCGTATATCTGGAATTAAACTTATTTCTCGCCTCCATCAACAGTTTTCCGGTCTTCACAACAAGATCATATCTGTGGAACCTGTCAGCCAGCTCATCTTTTCTTGCATCCATGTCCTGAGCCGCCTCATCTATATCATGCAGCTCCGTCCTGAGATCTGACAGCATTATGTCATACTGCGTTATGACCTCCTGTGCATCAATGTCTATATAGCCACATGTTCTGCCCCCTCCCGTACTCCGTGATATATATGCTCCATTTTCCCGCGTTGGCATATACTTTCCACTGGCTATCTGCGACATATTTTTTTCACTTTCCCGCTGCAACTCATATTCCGCTTTTCTAAGTCTGTCACATATCTCTATGTATTCGTCATATTTCATCTGGAATTCAGTCATCTGCCTGAGTGGATCATCCTCAGTTTCCATCCCAAATCCTGTCAGATATGAAGATAATTCCTCAAGCAAAACATCTCTCTTATCATAAAGTTTTTCTGCTCTGATATCATCTTTATCCGCTGTTTTCCTTTTTATCCTGGCAAGATGTACAATATCCACTATCATACATATTCCCGCCAAAACCATCACGATATAGCCAAGTTTTGCATTGCCGCTATATTTCACAGCGTCAGCCGCTGCATTCCAGGTACCGCCCGCCTTTACAATGAAATATCCTGCCACAAGTACCAACACACAGATCAACAATATTATAATCGCTGTCTTCCTTCCACCACCTGCTTCACTTTTCGTATAACGACTATATTTTTCACCCTTATCTCTTCCATGCGCACCGTCATTTATGCTCTCCATCATATCAATCTGAGACTGAAGTCTGTCATACTCCCTGGCCTTTTTCATCATAAGATCAGTCAGTTCCCTGTCTGGAACTTTTTCACCAAAATAACTTGATAGCTTTCTATGCTGCGCCGTCAGATATCTGCGCTCAAAGTCTTCGCTCTTCTGCCCGCATACCTTCTGTCTTTCTGCGCTTATCCTTTCAATCTCACGGCAGACATACTGCCTCTTTCTGACCTTCTCCGAGAGCTCCGCGTATTCCATCTTTTGCCTGTAAAGTTCACCATTTCTCTTATTTGGCGACATCCTGTTCACTACGTCCTTTATAGCCTGACAGGCCTTCTCATAATTGTTTATATCAGAATCCGTGACCGCTATATTGCCGATCTTAGCATTTATATCATCTGTAACGCACATCTGGCAATTATTCTGCCCTATGTAAACCGTATTTTCAAAAGATCTTGCATCTATATGGAACAGTTCATAACCTATATTCTCAGTGAAATCACTGCTGACTGCATTTGTCTCTGCGTCATACAATACGAATGTATCTTCACTCTTCTTTCCACCAAATGACCTCTGTACCCTGTACACATTTGTTCCACTCTTAAACACAATCTCACCGCCATATGTACTACCCGACCATGGTCTAAATCTCCGGCGTTCATTCTCTTTGTCATTTCTCTTTGTCTCCCCGGAAAATCCATAAAACATAACCTTAACAAAAACAGCAAATGTCGTCTTACCCCAGCCATTACCACGAAGTATCGTATTTATACCGGATGTAAACTTCATATCAATATTATTCAGTTTTCCAAATCCCTCTATATGGCATGATATAAGTCTCATTACAACTCTATCTCCTCGTTCGCAAGTGCTCTTATTCCAGTCTGTATCACAAATGCTTTATCCTCATCTGTGAGATTCTGCGCCATCACAGTTCTGACAAATTCTCCCTTAAGTGTAGCATCACCAGCATATCTGAGTGGATCCACATAGAGCTTTGTTTTGTCCCTTATCTCCAGATAATAAAATGAATCTTTAAATTGTTCTTCAATATACGGTATGCTTATCTCATTTTCCACATCTACACTTCCGGTAAGACAAATCCTGACCAGATCCCTCCCATACTCTTTATCCACCGGCTTGATCTCACCGTATAACTGCTCAGCGATTCGATCAGCCGCATCATTGCTATCGCAGGCTGATGTCAGATCCACATCAATGCTATAAAGCCTTCTTTTCGCAAATGGTACAAATTCAGCATCGACCGTATGACTTCTCTCATCAACATCAAGTACCATAAAACCATGCTCACCACACTCGTCAAATCCCCTGCCCTCAAGGCATCCCGGATAACAATAGACACCCCTGTGATCAAGTCTTTGAAACTTTCTTCCATGCACATGTCCCAGCGCCAGATAATCAATACCTATGTTTCTGAGTTTTCTCATACATACATCATTCGCATTATGCACTCTGCCATATTCCTGTTCCTGTCCGTGCAGCATGACTATATTTATATAATCCTTATCCAATTCAAGCTCATCATATATGCTGGCACAATTATCTGCTGTAAGTATAACCCCCGTTATCACTATACGCGATTCTTTGAGCTTATACTGTATCCACTCTTCTCCAAACAAATAGAGATTCTCCGGAATCTTCCTCCCGGCAAATATGCTGTCATCCGGATCATGATTCCCCCTAAGGTAAAACACATCTATATCAGCGTGCTTCGCGATCTCACCTATGACCACATTTATAGTAGTAGCCGACACTGTATCTGAGTCAAATAAATCTCCCGCAATTATAACCGCCTGTATATCATTTTCTTCTGCATACCCAAACATTTTTCTGAATGTATTAAGTATCTCATTTCTTCTTTCCTTAGACTTCTCCCGTCCAAGATGTGCATTCAGGGCAGAATCCAGATGGACATCCGCACAGTGTATTATTCTCATATTTTATAACCTCAATTTATCTTTCCAACCTATATTTTGGATTTATATTCTAAGTCTAAAATCTTAACCTATATTCTTTATCTATAATCTCAACATTCATTTTCTGTCTTTATTACCATCTATTTTTCTAATCTATCTCTCTGAATTTATCTTTTTCTATATTAACATAATATTCATAAATTTGCCCACATCAACAAAAAAACGCCAGAAGCCTTGTAAAATCAAGGTTTCTGACGCCTGTCAAACAGGGGATGAGGGAATCCCTCCACCAAAAGTCTTGGAGCCCCCTATCATATCATTTGACCAATCCACTATACACAAAAAAAATTTAACACCTGTTGCAGCGTTAAATTTTCCTGGTACCTTATTTTGTACCTTCAGAATTTCACACAGAAAGTATCTTCCATCTTTTGTCCATTTCCAAGTAAACTTTTTTCTTTCGCTTTTTGCGTATCTCCAAAGCTTATCTCTTAGAAACCTCTAAGGATAAGTCCTCGACCT
>URJI01000030.1 GCA_900548215.1 uncultured Coprococcus sp.
TTGTTCTAAATCTCACCATATTTCCTTTCCCTTTCTGTTTTTGTGACATTCCTCCACACTATGCATCACAGACAGCCAGACCATGATGCATATTTATACCTGTCATTATATTAACTCATTTTTTAATTGTTGAAAATGTCATTAATTACTAAATATTTAAGCATTTATTTATATTGTTTACCCTATTATTTAAGTGTCAATTTAAGTTATTTGCAATTAATATTAGTTTCTTGTTGTCCTGTGTTAAATAACTGACATGGCACGTAGCCCGATAGAATGTAAATCAAATATTGAGATGCGGATTGTTATAACTCACAGAGAGGGCAAGCCGTGGTTTAACGCTCAATGTGATCAATAAAAAAAGCCAGCTGGCATAATACCAACTGGCTTCGTATTAGTTTATTCTTTTTTAATATTGAAGTATCTAATCAAAATACTTGAATGCTTCCACACATGCCATACATTCTTTCACTTTATATATAATATCTATGAAAAAATTCGTTGTGCCTAGAGGTTACATCTACCGAAATATAACTATTGGGGTACTTGTATAAATATACTCATAACATGCACTGCATGAACTTGTATGTGTACCAACCTCTTATAAGCACTGGCCTTTCGATTGTGATATGACACGATGCCCTTGAAACACCATTCATATCTTGTTTTTTGAACAATCACGATGGATCAAATCTGGTATCAAATACCTGTGTCCTCTCTACTTCAATCATGCTATATATAGCATCTACAAGTGGACTGATTCAAGCTTTTATCTTAAAGGCATCTCGTGTGGAAACAACTTCCCAGCTCTGAGTTACCATCATGATAAAAATGTTCTTCAATTGTCTCCAACGGAACCTCCTCCTTTCGTGAACTTGTACCACGGATCTCTGTTTCCTGCGCACCATGTGTAAAGTCTTTTTCACGATTCTATAAATCTCTGAGATAACTTCGTACATGTTATGTGTCACGGGTGACAATCTATGGTGTGCCATCTGTCTATTCTCAAATGACCGTTCTTTAATGTATCTTTATTATATAAGATAGCATTCAAAATGTCAACATCGTTTTTTGACAATTTATAGTTTTTATCGTATTTGTCGTTACGTTTTATGCTCAAATTGTCATATTGTTGCATAATTGTGTGACTATTGTATACAATTTAGTTGAGGAACATGTACTCATACGCAATCTTTTTATCATCTACGCGATCAAGGATCTGGTTGTATTCATCCTCAGAAATCTCCTGCCAGTCCTCCAAATTGTAATCGCCTTCTGTATGATAAAAAAGTATTTTTGAGCCATTCTCATCCAATTGTTCCTGATGTTTGATGGCTTCCGTCATATGTAAAACTGTAGAATTCTCAGGCAGCTGATAAAATTCATATAAGGCAAAACCGGTTCCACTGCCAGCAAGTCTTCTTATCTCATTGTCAGTAACAACATATTTGTTAGCCATTGTTACATACGGAATATTTGAACAGTATACAAGTCTCAATGAATCGTTCTTCCATGTGTATATCCGGATAGCATCAAAACTCTGGTATTCATCATTCGGATCATACGGACCGTATGTATTTGACAATCCCACTATAAGCTCAGGGACTCCATCTGAATTCAGATCCGTCTCTGCATATGCTATACCATCATATATAGAGAACTCATTCTTATCGCTTTCACTTGCTTTATTCGCAACATACCTGCGATACGATTCAATCTCCTCTGAATACACGGTTTCCATGTCCTTTTTATATTCTATTTTATCACCATTTTGCACATAGTCACCCAATCTGTACCATGTAACAGCCAACGTGTGTTCCTGGTAATCGTCAGGCAGATTCAGTCCCAGATCTCCAAGATCTACCCAATTTGAATTCTCATCCTCTATGTTGCATTCACCAACCCCCGGACAGTATAGTTTCCCATCTCCATCTTTATCCAGCTCATCAGGGAAATTCACATCATTGTTATATCTGTATACTTCCTGGGTCTTATCCCACAGAGCACCTGCGCGATTTGAGTAATCCTTAATTATTTCATTGCCTGATATGCCAGAATATACATCTTTAGAAGAGTCATATTCATATGTGTACAGACACTGACCCGCAATCATTCCATATGTGTAATCGGAAAGTATAGTTCCATTATCGTAGAACGTCACACCATCCATCCATTTGCGGCTGCTATCTTCCGAATATTGTTTCTTTGCTATGACAACCCCTTCATGTTCAACGCTGTCGCTTGCGGCATCGTACTTCATGATATCTATAAACTTTTCATGCATTTCCCAGTCGCACCAATCCCCCCACGCAAGCAGCAACTCATCTTTTTCATCTCCATCTATGTCACAGATAGAAAAATAGTAGTCTGTATCTGATGCATTATATGTATCTGCAATCCCAGCCTCGCCCCACACTCCATTTCTGTAGGACATGAAATGTTCCTTGCACATATCAAGTATTCCATCATTATATGCAGTTCTCAATATCTCATCGAACTTCTCTGTCGCTTTGGAATCTTCATCGCTCTGTTTGCCGTCACTTTCTTCATCATCTGAAGACTTGTCTGTGGTATCTGTTTCTGTTTTTGATTCCGCACTATTGTCAATATCTTTTTTATTATCCGCTTCTGAATCTGTCTCTTCTGGTTTCTCTCCAGACACCATTGCCTCAGTTGTGGAATCCACACTGTCCAGGCTGTCCTTCAGCGTCTGCAGTTTGTCGTTCAATCCGCAACCTCCAAGTGCAAGTATGGACGCTGCTGCACACAACAATATCATATGTTTTTTCATAAAAAATGCCCCTCCGTGTCTTATCTTGAATACTTCAAGTATACATATCGCATTTTCTTACTGCAATATGTGACACGCAAAGGGACATCTTAATAATTTCTTTTACTGATGATAATAACTCAGGAAATCAGCCAGCTTTGCTGTTGCTTCCTTGAGTATCTCCATATTTGGAAGATATACTATTCTGAAGTGATCCGGATCCTTCCAGTTAAATCCCGTTCCACATGTGACGAGGATGTGCTTATCCCTCAGAAGATCAAGGGCAAACTGCTCATCATTTGTGATGTTGAACTTCTCCTTGTCAAGTTTAGGGAATATGTAGAACGCTGCCTCCGGCTTAACCACACTTATTCCCGGTATATCACAGAGTGCTTTATAAATATACTCCCTCTGATCATAGATTCTTCCTCCAGGCAGAAGCAGCTCATCTGCACTCTGGTAGCCTCCAAGACAGGTCTGAACTATACTTTGGGCAGGAACATTTGAACAAAGTCTCATGGATGACAGAAGGTTAAGTCCCTCTATATATCCCTTCACATTGCTCTTGTTTCCACACAGACACATCCAGCCCACTCTGTAACCTGCAACTCGGTGGGACTTGCTCAGTCCGTTAAAGCTTATCGTGAAAAGGTCAGGTGCCAGTGAAGCCAGAGCCACATGCTCTTTATCATCCATGACGAGCCTGTCATATATCTCGTCGGCAAAAAGGATAAGTTCATTCTCCCTTGCAACCTGAACTATCTGCTCAAGAACCTCCTTTGGATAGAGGGCTCCTGTAGGGTTGTTAGGGTTGATGACTACGATTCCTTTTGTTCTCGATGTTATCTTTTTCTTAATATCTTCTATATCCGGATACCAGTTGGACTGCTCATCACAGAGATAGTGAACCGCTGTTCCTCCTGCCAGATTGACAGATGCTGTCCACAGTGGGTAATCAGGCATTGGGACAAGTATCTCATCTCCTGAATCAAGCAGTCCCTGCATGGACATGGTGATAAGCTCGCTGACTCCGTTTCCTGTATATATGTCATCGATTCCCACATTTGGAATATTCTTCAGCTGGCAGTACTGCATGATCGCCTTTCTTGCAGAGAAAAGTCCCTTTGAATCTGAATATCCCTCAGTATCTCTGAGATTATATGCCATATCCCTGACAACTTCATCAGGTGCCATAAGTCCATGCGGTGCAGGATTTCCTATGTTCAGCTTGAGGACATTTACCCCTTCAGCCACCATTCTGTTTGCCTCGTCCATAACAGGACCTCTTATGTCGTAACACACATTGTCAAGCTTTGATGATTTTTCGAATTTTCTCATTATACACACTCCTTTATATCTCTTGATCCCTTGTTGTCTGTGTTTGCTGATTGTTGGTTTAACTTGCGTTTTCTTCGAGATTACTATGCGTCTTCGATGCCTGCATCGCAGCCGCTTGTCACCCTGAAAACGCATAATAAAAGCCCTAAGCATACTTATAATATGCTTAGGGCGAACTTTCTTGTCCGTGTTACCACCTAAATTCAGGAACTTATTCCTGCTCTCAGCCGACAGCCATCACTATCGTTGTTCCTATAACGTGGAACCTTCCGTTGACCACTACTTAAAATCAATACCAATGATTCAAAATCTTTCGCGATCACAGCTCGGGGACTGCTTCCTTAAGGTGTCCTATAGGCTCGCACCAAACGCCTACTCTCTGAAGTGACAGTGACTTAAGTACTCCTTCCTGTCTTTGCCTTTATCTGTTTTTATAGGATAGCATTCAGGGGGCATGTTGTCAAACTGTTTTTTTCACATTCTGCCACATCGGCAAATTTTTTCTGTTTCTTTGCCTGACCACTGTAAATGTTCTCTAATTTTTACAGTACACTAACCATGATTGATCCTACTTATCTCATAAATGCACACTCATCCTCGTTACAGAGTATTCCCTCTGGACTTCTCATATTCATATGGAATACATGGCCGCTGTCAGGATTGTTCTGTCCATACGCTTTTGTGATATGAAGAGCTCCAACTTTGTTCAGCACCTCATCCAACGCTTTTGTATGTGATGCCAGATCATCATTTACACTGTACATGAGATACGCCTCCGGGAAATCAGCATTTATATAATCAAGCTGATCCATAAACAGCTTGTACTGTTCCTCAGTCACAGCATATGCCTGGCTTATTTTCTTACTTTCACATTTTTCAGCTTTGTCGTGTGAACTTGTTTTTCCATCACTATTCTGGTCATCATCCACATCATTTCTCAGATACCATGCGGATATATTGTCATTTCTTTCTGCCATCTTATATGCACCACAGTTAAGGCATACCTTCTTAGGCAGTAGGTCATATGTGAAGAAATCAAGCTTTGCCCTGTAATCGCTGTTTGATGCTATGATGCAATAATTTGCCGTGAGCTGTGCCCCCGCCGAGTCACCGACCATGTAGAGATTGTCCATGTCTACTCCAAGTGTCTGCGCATTCTCATGGATATACCGAATGAGATACGCCACATCCTCTATGGCCGCAGGATATTTGTTCTGCGGTGACAATCTATAGTTAAAGTTCACCACCACGTACCCGTGCTCCGCAAGAAGGCAGCAATAGTGGCTGTACAGTTCCTTGTCACCATAGAACCAACCTCCGCCATGCACGCTCACTATCACCGGATATTTTCTGTTTTCATCTGTCATATACGATATTGGAACGCAGATATCCATGTAGCTGTTGGATGTATAGCTTGCAGAATCCACGTCTGCGGCATCCCCGGAGTCGGCAAAGAATAGAATGTTCCTCTCTACACCTTTGTTCCATGTTTCAATCAGCTCTTTGAAACGGACCTCATCAAGCTCCTTTTTGTAATCCAGATTCTTTATCTGTACAACATTTGCCGGATATTCAAGCCCTCTGTCTCTCGCCGCATCACTTGCTTTCCAGGCGTGGCGCATATTTACCCATGCCGGAAGATCCTTCTCCACCGCACCGCGGCTGAATATCTCTGCCACGTTCTTCATCATTCTTTCTCTGTCCATAATTTTCTCCATTCATTTATTGCCGATAACGGCATATCTTACATTACTCATATATAGGTTCAAAGTCATCTGCTCCGTGTCCACACAGAGGACATACATAATCTGCCGGAAGCTCACTTCCCTCATATACATAGTTACATATCTTGCAGCGCCATCCCACCATCTTCTTATCTGTCTTAGGAGGCTTGTCTGCCTTTGGCTTTACATGCGCCTGATAATCAGCATATGTGAGAGGAGCCTTGTCTGACAGCATCTTCGCATCAACCACCTCCGCGATGAACAACGTGTGTGTTCCAAGATCGTGGCTCTCAACTACTTTGCCACTGATAACCGCACATGCATACCAGCCCATGTATGGGATTCCGTTGACATCCTCCGGCATATTTATTCCAGAGATTTTGTCCACGTCTCTTCCCGACTGGAAACCGAAGTGCTTTATCGAGTCAAATGTACACTGCTCATCAAGTACACTGAGGGCAAACACACCACTCTCCTTGAGCAGATCACATGTGTAATTCGTGTTGAGAACCGATATCGCAACCCGTGTTGGATTGTTCGCCACCTGTATACAGGTGTTGATGATGCAGCCATTTGTCTTGTCACCCAACTTTGTGGACAACATGAAAATTCCGTATGATAAACTGTAGATCGCCTTTTTATCCATGATAATAACCTCCTTGCCAATCATAATCAATTGCAACATCCATTATATAGACTTATTCCCAATAAGATATTTCTATAATACCACATTATCATGCAAAAAGCTCCCCCTGTTTTATCACAGGGAGAGCCTTTATTTAGTGAATAAATCTATCTCTCAACAGATATTATGTCATTTATTCCGTTGTCTGATTCCTGATAAAATACTTTTATTTTATCTCCGCTCTGTATAAATATCAGCTCCTCGTTCTCTGAGAAATCCTGCTTGTATACATTGCCGTTTTCATCCGTGATATACACATATGTCGTCTCATCCATGTTGATATATTTGATATCAGCTACCGTGATCTGTCTGTTTGGTATATCGTCCGTCATGCTCTGCGTACTCTTAAGTCCGTTCTCTGCCAGCAGCTTGTTGTATGCCGCAAGTGCGTCCTTCTGGGTTGTGCCTGTAGCCACAATATTATACTTCTCCACATCGACAAGCGCATACATCTTTACCAGACCACCGTTGTCCTTTAAGACCATGATGTAGGTTGGTATTCCGCCAATGTTGATGAGAGATGGGAATGAAGCCTTGTAACCAAGATGCTGTACCTGGCCCTCTGCTGATGCCATAGCTGAGTATTCCTCTGCACCCGCCACTTTGTAATATTTGCTCTCTCCTGTCCGAAGGTTCATCATGGCAAATCCTATGTTGGACTCGTCACCATTTACCGATGTGACACCTGTGTACACCCACACGTCTCCGTCCATGACCTTGTAACCGTAATCATCGGTAGTCCTCTTGCATCCCTTGTTGCCAAATACGCTGTTCCAGTAGCCACCTGAGAGCTCGCCGTACCAGTCATATTTCTGGCACACCAGATCGCCATCATATACACGATCCACCCAGTGTGGAACATCACTGACTTCATGATACTCTGTATCGCCCGTGCACGGATCACATATAACCACGCCCTTTACATCCTTTGCACCGAAGAGTCCTGCATGTGACTCAAGAACCGGACAAATGTAATACGGATTGCCATCGTCATTGAGCTCCAGATAGAAACCTTCAAATATATATGTCGGATAAGCCATCTGGACATGTCTGTACAGGTTATTGTTGAAATACGCTGAAGGTGAATATACTATTGGCTTTTCAGTCTGTATATAGTGTGCCTCATTCTTTACCGGATCGACAAGAACATAACCCGGGATTCCGTTCTTCCTGTTGTTCATATATTTGATGAAGCCCGCATAGTTGAGTGCTGCGACCTTCATCGGCGCGCCATTGTAATCTATAGTGCTGTAATTGCCGCTGACCTCATACTGGCTGACCACATCCGAGAGTGAACCGACGGCTCTCTCACCTATAATCCTCGCTGTGCTTGTATCCATCAGCGCAATGTCATTTATCTGCCTGCTCTCCGGGATATCTGTCTGGAAATCTCCATCCTCTATATTGATGAGGCTTGCGTATTTCGATGCACAAAACAGTTTGGATGACGCTGCCACCATGATAAGTCCGACCGCTATCATTATTACTACTATCCATGCTACCGGTTTCGTTGCTTTCGTTGCGACACTTCTGGTATCATTACTCTCCACTGTAAAATCAAGCGTACAAAAGCCAACAAGCACAACTGAAATGACCATCCATACCCAGAAACTTGTACTCTGTATGTTGATCGCCGGTGTTGCCGCATAATAGTATATAAGCTCTCCCACAACAAGCACTGCAAATGCTATCACATTCCATTTGCCGAGCCTTCCCGGGGCTTTTGCAAATATCTCCTTTGCCGCTCCTGTGCTTTTCTTTTTCTTTGTCTGTTTACCCATGTTGCCCTTCTTTCCGGCTTACCACAATCTGATTTTTCGCTGCATGTACTTACCGGATCGTGTCTGCCATTAATCTATCTACTCCATATGTCTGCCCCATATATTATCATCTATTCCGATAAAAATATATATCTATCCGGTATATGTTATGCCTCGTATCGTTCTGCCAGTGAACGATTGTATATATGTGTTCTCCTGTGCTTTTGGTTATTCTCTTGCTTTCCCTATCCACTTCACAGCCTTCGCCAGTCTCTTTCCGGAATCGGCAAAATGTCCACCTGTATTTATCTCATATATAACATCATTGTCTTTTTTGAGATGTTCGCAAATCTCCTTTGTTCGATCCGCCACAGTTGCCATAAGTCTATCTGACGTTCTCGATTCCTTGCCGCCGAGGCTGATGTATATACGTTTATTCGCAAGTGTCGGCTGGCTGTTTACATATTCCACAAATCTCGGATACCACATTGAACCTGAACATGTGGCACACCCGGCAAATATATCAGTCTGATACATTGCCCAAAGTGCAAAAAGCCCGGCAAGCGAATATCCCATAATATAAAGAGGTCTGTTCGCCCGGCTTTGAATATCTAACTGCGGTACGACCTGCTGTTCTATATAATCCAGTGTCCGTCCCGCCTCTCCGGCAAATGATCCATCGACCTCATCCGATCTCCACGGTGAGAGATCCCTGTTCCAGTCATCTATCTGTATCGCAACAAGTGTAAACTGTTCTTCTACCACCAGTTCTCTGATAGAATCCGCTGTGTGCTCCAGTTCATCTCCCATGTGTGGGTACATGACCCAGAGAATGATCGGACCATTTTCCGAAGATATAAGTGTGTGTACCTGCATGTTTTTCATCTCCTATAGTGTGTCGGCTATCTTCTGGACTTTCTCCACTGATATGTTCAGTTTCTTCGCTATCTCTTCTATAGGAACCTTCACATCCAAATATGCCCTCACTGCACCCTTTAATTCTCCTCGCGCCTCGCCTATAGATATCCCTCTTTCTTCTCCTCTGGCTTCCGCCCTATCAAGTACTTCACACATATTTTTTAAACCTCCTTTATTTCCGTTAGCCTGCGCCTGTTCAAATCTTTCGTCCTGCGTCAATACGCTCATGAGCTTTAACACCTCGTCAACATGTTTTATAGTCTCTTTGGATGGTATGTAATCTTTGTTGATCCGCATTTGCACAAAATAATCGGCAACAATCCTAAAATCACTTTTAAACATTTTCACCTGCTCCGGTGTAAGATAAGCTATCTCAAAAATGTTTATTTTATAGTCACTGACATATGGTTTCCACTCATCCGTTATATCAAGAATATCGTAGAGAGACCGCCCCTTTATCCATCTTTTTTGTCCGAAATAAAGCACAATTGTAACAACCGGGTATATTTCTCCACCCTTTACCAACAATTGCCTTTTATATGCAGCACCATCATATGCTATAACACGGAGAGCCTCCTTTGAATCTACATCCGTCTGATGTTCAAATCCAATAAACGCTATATGTACATTCTTGCCCTTTAGAACCTTTGATACATCGCGCTCTTCCTGATGGATCTCACCATCTGTTTTATACTGGCTTTTATCCTTTATGTTCTCCAGCATATTCTCATCAACAATTGTTTTTCCACCGAACAACAATACATTTACTATATCTGCAAATACATCATTATAATCTGCCAGTATCTTTTCTGTTATATCCTTTTCTCCCATACAAACCTTCCTCCTCTTGTTTCTATGAAAAGCAAAGAAACCAATAGAGGATAGTTGCATGAATTTATAGCCATTTTTTTATAATTATACTATAGCAAACCCTGAGCGGCAACACACCTCTACCGTCTCCATATTAATTTGAATTATTTTGTGATAATCGCAGTGAAGTACTGCAAAGATCAATTTCGGAATTACACATAACATGATAAACGAAATATAACACGCTGATTTTAGAAATACAATTAAATAACTATAAACTATTCAAAAGTATTGAACTCGTATTTTCATACCATTTCAAATGAACGTTTATTGGAACTGCAAAAATCAGCTACACAAAAATAAAATTTCACAAGATATAAGGATCATCTGTGGGTAATCAACTTGCTCACGGATGATTTTTATTTATACGGCGGTTTCTCATAGTTGACTTATTGCAGAATCTGTATTATATATTATAATACAGATAATACAAAAAGGAGGGCCACCACATGATCATAGAGCTTGACATGAGCAGTGACACACCCATATATGTACAGCTGCGCAATCAGATAGTAAAGGGAATCGGCAAAGGCGAGATACATCCAGGCGAAAAGCTTCCCACTGTAAGACAGCTTGCGGCGGATGCCGGCGTGAACACAATGACTGTGAATAAGACATACCAGATACTCAAAAACGAGGGATATATCAGAACTGACAGAAGGCTTGGAGCATTTGTATCAGAAAATATCAATATGAACGCCGAGTTCCGTGACAAGCTGGAGTCAGAGTTGGAACTTCTGTCCGCCGAGGCAAGCATAACCGGAATGAACCGGGATGATTTTCTCAAGTTATGCGATGAAGTATATTCCAAAATGAAGTCTTCTCCAATCCAAATATAATACAATGAACCATTAGGCGATATGGTGTAACCAATTTGCATGAAAATAATACCAATTATGAATAATCATTATCATCACTGGGAGAACGAATCTTTATACAACAAATATCCACTAAAATAACAGAAAGGAGCCGCTTATGAGCATAGCATTATTTATCATATTCCTGTTTATGAACTTCTTCATACTGCTCATAATGAAGTTCGTATATACAAGTAATTATTCGTATACCGAAGGAATGCTCCTGGGCGTTCACATTCCAAAGGAACACAGTGAAGACGAAACCGTCCTGAATATTGTTGCTGCTGCCAGACGTAAGATGAACCGGATTATCTGGATAAATCTCATCCTTGGAACAGCCCTGTGCTTTGTCGTGTTCTGGGAGATCATTATATTCATACTGGCATACACTGTCTGGATGATCGCATTCTGTTTCTGGATAACATATGCAAACAACTCCGCGCACAGGAAAATGTATGCCCTAAAGATGAAAAATGACTGGGTGGTTCCTGATCAAAGAAGAAAACGTTACATTGATACAAATGTGTCAACCCAGATCGGCAAAAGCGAGATCAGTTTCAATTATCATGGAATAATAATCCTTGTAGAGCTCATTTGCCTAGTGCCATTTGCGATAGGAAAAAGTGCGGTCATATCAACCACAATGATAATAATTGGACTCTGCTCCGTCCTGATATCACTTACATCCATGATACTCCACATATATGTAAACCGACACGAGCGAACTGTGTACAGCTCGGATACCCAGCTCAACCAGACCGTCAACAGAACCATGAAGATATACAAGGGACTAGCAATGCTGATTCTTTCGGCAACAAATGCTGTCGCATGGGTATATATCACTATTGACACCCTGATTCATTGCATATCATCAGCCAGTAAGTCCCGGCAAATTTCGCTTTCTGATATCCTGAATTTCAAGGGTGCGCTTGTAGATGTCTCGCTGTGCAGCTCCGCACTCTATGTCTATATATTTATCCAGACTCTTGCTGCCATCGGATTGTTTACGCCTCTCCTCATGGCTCAGAGCAGAAAACGTGAACTCTTGGCAGCCGACACCCAGCCTCTCTACGTGGATGACGACGAATACTGGAAAACCGGATATTACTACAATCCTTCCGACCCGCATGTGCTGGTTCAAAACAGATTGCAGAGTGGAAATTATACATTTAACTATGCCACCAGGGGCGCAAAGATTTTTACAGGACTTACATGTATCATTATCACCGTCTGCATCGTCTGGATGATAGGTGCGCTTGTGCCATTCATAAACGTGCATATTGACACTCATCTTGACTCCAACAAACTCACAGTGTCTGCTGCCATATACTCATCGGAGATATATTTTGATGACATCGAGGATGTTCAGCTTCTGGACAAACTGCCAGACGACGATTTTGTCCGTATCAACGGAGGTGCCACCGATGAATACCTGATTGGTCATTTCAAGTGCAGTACCTACGGCAAATGTGAGCTGTATGTATACGCAGACAGTTATCCCATCATCATGATAAAGACAAGGGATGAAGTGATATTTATGAACAACAAGGATTCTGATGATACTTATTCTATCTTCGAATCCATACATTCATGAGATAACGCCAAAACAGGTACAATAGATAAGACCATCATGCATTTTAACACTAAATACATGATGGTCTTTTGATCTGTTCACACATAGCCATTCTGTCTATGTTATCATTTTCTTAAGAAATGCTCCCTGTTCGGATACTCCTGCCTGAATGCCGCCAGTGCTGCGCTCTGAAGTATGGCAAATTCCTTGTCCATGTGCAGCATGTGCGGCGCGTCAAATGCGATGGAGCTTATCTGATCTGCGATCTTCTTCGCCACGCCCTCATCCGAGAGCTGCCCCATGCCAAATGCTATGGATGTGAAGCCTCTGCCGCCTCTGCTCACCTCGATGAACCTTAAAAACGCATTCTTGAGTTCATATAGCAGTATCTCCTGTTCCTCGGCACTTCTTCTGTCCGCGTCGAACAGGCAGAGCTTGCTTATGATCTCCACAGCCTGCTTCTTTTTCTGACCTCCGATGTCAACAGAACCGCCCTCCGATATGTATTTGAGCTCCATTAGGCAGCCCACAAATGCATCATTCTTCGGCTTTCTCTTGCCATATCTCGCTGTCCACAATCTCTGACGGAAGGCAACAGCCGAACCAGCGCTGTCACCGTCCATATCCGTGCTGTTATTTTCCAGCAGTTCAAGTCTCTTATCTGCATCCGTCTCTCCGTAAAATTCTTCTATCCAGCTATTTTCCATATGCATCCTTTCCGAATATATAATTGGATCTGTATCTCTACATTAGTTCTTAATAATTTTTCCAGACAGATCTTATCAAATTATATATGCTTTTAATTCACGATTCTTTATTCATGTATCAGTCGGTTACCCTTATCTGTGCAGGAAATCATCCACGCTGTCAACATCGACCTTCCAGTAAGGCGACACATAATATTTGCCCTCTTCAAGATTATGACCATCAATGCTGTTTCCCTTGAAGAGATCCACTGCCAACCGCGCTATCTCTCCCGCCTGGGCCTCCTTGTCATTATAAACTGTTCCTTGCATGTTTCCCTGCTTTATCGCCTGGAGAGCATCATCAAGTCCGTCTATTCCAAAGATCACAGGCCATTTGTCCCGGCTTATACTTGAGTTATCGTACGCCTCAACTGCGCCCAGTGCCATCTCATCATTGTTGGATATGACAAGCTCTATCTGACTGCCATACTGACTTATAAGCTGAGTCATTCTGTTCTCCGCCTGACCTCTGTTCCAGTCTGCAAACTGATAACTGAGCTTCTCAAGATCCACTCCCTTATCCATGATGGTCTTCACCGAACAGTCGGTTCTGCTTATGGCATCCTGATGTCCGGCCTCGCCCTCCAGAAGAACATACTGTATCTTGCCATCACCGTTGCGATCCACTTCGCTGTGCTTCTTTATATAATTTGCCGCAATCTCACCCTGCATATCACCGGATTCTTTTGCGTCACAGCCAACATAGTAGAGCTTTTCCCACTGCATCAGGTCATCACGCACCGGCTCTCTGTTGAAAAAGATCACTGGTATGTCACTCTGCCTTGCTGACTTGATAATATTTGCCGGTGCGGTTCTGTCTACAAGATTCACACACAGCACATCGCAGCCTGCATCTATCATCTCATCAACTATCTCATCCTGCTCACGCTGATCATTATCACCACTTCTCACCGATACTATCACATTCATGTTTGTGGTCTCCATAGTCTTAAGCTGAGATTTCACCTTTTCAATCATGGCATTTATGAATGGATCATCTGCTGTATAAGTGACCACCCCGACTCTCATGGTTTTGTTTGATTTTTTATTGCTGCTGCCGCAGCCCATAAGCGAGACTATCATCGCAGCTGCCAGCAAAAGCACATATATTTTTCTTCGTTTCTGTCTACTCATATGAATATAAAAACCTCTCTACATCATCGGAGAACAAATCGTCACTGTATATTATCTTTATGCCCTCCTCCCGACTCTTCATCGTATACAATCTGCTATTCAGGCCCTTTACTACCTCTGTCACACTGGCATAGCCAACACCGTAGCCATCCGGAATAACAAGGCACTTTATCTTGCCCGCATCAAGCAGCGCCACAGATTTTACGCTGGTCCCCATTCCATATATCTGGGCGCCATTGTACATACCGTTATCCGCATTCTCTCCTATCTCATCGATCGCATATGTGTCCATCACAACCATGTAGTCAACCTTTCCCAGATTATCCACAATGCCACATATGTTCTGATTGCCACATCGGCTGTACACCCAGCTCACCCCGCATCCGGTTCCTTCTATCGCATCCATGAGTCCTGCTTTTCCGCTCACACTTCCCTCTGTCTGGGAATATCCGGTTATAATGCCTATGCTTTTGCCACGGAGTCCGTCCGCATCATTTGCCTTGATCTGTTCTCCAAGGGTATATCCTATCTTGTAGTTATCAGGTTTTATCGTGACAAATCCCGAGGCGCCATCTTCACTGTATGCATCCTGGGTTATAAGTACAAATGGTACATCGTCAAGCTGCCTCAACATATCCGATGTATCCTCGCCCGGTGCCGGACAAATTATGAATGCATCTACATCATTTTCAAGCTGTTCATCTATGAGCTCCTTCTCATCCTGGGCTGACTCGATATCATCGGTGTTGCATATGATAAGATGGACATCATTGACATTTGCTGATTGTTTAAGTCCATTTATAAGTCCATCCCACCTCTTATCACCGGAATTTGAAAGTATGACCGCTACTCTTTTCTGAGGTACATTTTCCCGGAATATCTGATGTATAAAGAATCCGGCTATAACCACCAGAAACAGCTCCGCGATCAGAAAGGTTATCTTACTCTTCTTCATCTGTCACCATCCCCCTTCCAAAATCCTGCCTCTCAAGTCTCTCTCTGTTCTCCTCCGTATAAGGAATGGCTGGAATGTGAATGACAACCTTTGTTCCCTCGTCCGGCTCACTGTACACCTTTAATCCATATTCACTGCCAAACATCAGCTTTATCCTGGAGTGAACATTGATAACACCCACTCCGGAGCCATGCTTTGGCACCTTATTGTTGTCCACAAGGATGTTCCGGACAACATCCTCCGACATACCCATGCCATTATCCTCAACTGAAATGTAGATGTCATTGCCCTTCTTCTCACCGCGGACAGTTATCTTGCCGCCATCGTCCTCATCCATGTTGCCCACACCGTAGTATATTGCATTTTCCAGGATTGGCTGCACGATAAGTTTAACTGTACAATAGTCATTTATCTCTTCGTCTATGATAAATTCTGTAGCAAATCTTTCTTTATATCTTACCTTCTGTATGTTCATGTAACTCGTGCTGTGCTGGATCTCGTCCGCTATCCTTATGACAGTTCTGCCTTTTGACAGACTTATCCTCAGCAGCTTTGCAAGCTCAGATATCATAAATACTGCATCTGTATTTCTGTTCGCCTCCACCATCCATGTTATGGACTCCAGTGTATTATACAGGAAATGCGGATTGATCTGACTCTGGAGCGCATCCATCTCACTCTTTCTCCGCTCATTCTGCTGTCTGATTATCTCCTGCATCAGAACCTCTATCTGCTCATAGGATTTCTTGACCGAATATCCCAGATGTCTTATCTCGGAGGATCCTCCAATATATATATCCGTGGTTCCACCTGTCTCATATGACTTTACTGATTCATTCAGCTTAAGTATAGGCTTTGAGATTTTCTTTGTTATGATCCTGTTCACCCACAAGAGCATCATAAGCAATATCACAACCGTAGTTATGATGTAATATCTGTACTGATTGATGCTGGCAGTCTGAACACTTTCCGGGACAACTCCTATGATCTTCCATCCAGTGTAGGCTATACTGCTGACAACAACATTTTCTGTGCCACCCGTCATCTTGATCTCATATGTACCGTCATCGTATACCGCTGCCTCTGTACTTTCCTCTGTGAAAAAGCCTCTGTCTATCTCTGCTCTTCGCGGATGGTATATGATATCTCCGTCACGGTTGCACAGATAATAATAAGTCTCACTTGAAGAATCATTGATCCTTGAAAGAGCCTCCTCGATCACGGAATACTTCATATCTATCAGAAGCACGCCGTTTACCGGCTTATCTCCATCATTGATATCAACAGAACGGCTGAGGGATATGACCCAATAATACCTGTTGGCACCATCTTGAAACAGATCTTGTATATGAGGTGTAGAAAAGTGCATATTCTCTATATCTTCAGATGCATTCTTGTACCATTCCTGTTCCTCCACATTAACCTTATCCTTCTGCACTGCAACCGGCTCCGCAGCAACAAGCTTACCGGAATTGTCGTACAAAGCCATACTCTGCACTTTGTCAACATTCACCTCATATAAAAGGCTGAACTGTCTGCTAAACTCCTGACTGGAGATGTCATATTCCTGGATAATGTTATAATTCACTCCATTAGATATCTGTCTGATGCCTGCCAGGTCTGTATCCACTTTATCCACAGTACTCTCTATCATGCTTTCTGCATTTGACACTGCCGTCTGCTTTATCGCAAGCTTGAATCTATTGTAAATAAGAAATCCCATAACAACAGTTGTGGTTATCGTCAGTCCTGTGAGCACCGCCATGATTATTGACTGTATGTCAAATCCTATAAATCTGCCATGATGAAACCAGCCTCGCAGCCTCGCGCGCAGAGAATATTTATTTTTCTGCTTTTTGCCCTGAGCACCCTTCTTTTTCTCTCTGATCTTCAAAACAATTCTACTCCCATTATACTTTCTCTGCTCTACTTATTCCCCGTATGTTCAGTTCTGTACTTTGATGGCGACATTCCAAATCTCTTCTTGAACACATAGCTAAAGTAATTTGCATCCTGATATCCAACCTGCTCTGCTATCTTATAGCTCTTCTCATTTGTCTCAAGTATGAGATTGGCTGCGTGATCCATCCTGTAATCCGTCAGATACGAGATAAATGACTTGCCTGTCTCCTTCTTGAACACCGATGAAAAATACGAATTGGACACACCAAGCTCTGAGCACACCGTATCCAGCGACAGATCGGGCTCCATGTACCTGTCTACTATCATATTTTGGGCATCCGTAACCATTCTCCTGGACGTATTATTTCTGGCATTTTTCAATTCTTCGCTGATCGCCATGGATGTGTCTATGAGCCATGCTGTAAGTGTGACTTCATCCATCTCCGGAACCTTCTCGTATGGGTTGCTGATTCCACCTGAAAAATTGTCAAAATCTATAAAATTATTTGCACAGAATCTGTAGAATGTTCCTACCATCTCCATAAGCGTCAGCTTGTACCTGTTCATGGTCTGTGCAGATCTGTGCAGCTTCTCTATCTCATCATGTACTGCGCCCTCAATGGCATCTCTTTTGCCAAGATATATCGCCTTGATAAGCTCATGCATATTTGCATCTTCATACTGTACTGCTGCCTTCTGCTCCTTCGGTGCGATCTCAGCAATGTTTATAGCCCTCTGGGTTCCATATAAGACCCTGTATGATACCGCTTCCCTGGCACCCTCATATGAGTTGTTGATATTCAGAAGACTGTCGCACACTCTGCCAATACCGGCAGTCACCACGGCCCCCATGACCCGGTAAGCCCATCTGCAGAATCTGTCGCAGGCATCCGTCAGCTCTGCCATGGCATCCTCTGAGGCTATCTCGATGATGAGCACTATGTTGCCCAGATATGTAAACACCTTGCATTTCCATGTATCAGCAATTCTGTCCTTGATCTGCTGTTCCACCGACATTGACAACAGAAGCGGGTTCATTCCATCTGGAACGTGATGCTCCGATGTATGGAAAACTGCACAGCAATAAAGCGGTCCCTTCATATCTATCTGATATGCTGCAAGGAATTTCTCATAATCCGACTCACTCACTCTGCCCTCTATCAGGGATACAAACAGATTTGTCTGAAGAACAGGCAGAGATGCATTGAAATAATTTGCAAGCTTTTCTACATTCAGCTTCTCCTCCCTCTCCTTGTCCAGAGAGTTCTTGACCCTCTTCAGGCAGTCCGAGAGTTCTAATGCATTTATAGGCTTGAGCATGTACTCCTCTATCTCAAGGTGCACTGCCTCCTTGGCATACTCAAACTCATCAAATCCTGTGAATATGATGATGTGTATATTCTGATAATCATTGTTGAGCCGTCTGGACAGCTCAAGACCGTCCATATATGGCATCTTGATATCCGTTATGACCACATCCGGCTGAAGCTTCTCCACCAGTTCAAGAGCCTTCACACCATTGTTGGCACTTCCCACAACATCAAATCCAAGCATATCCCAGTGTATCTTTCTCTCTATAACATCTATAACCTCTTCCTCGTCATCGACAAGGATAACCTTGTATTTATCCATATAACAGAAATCCTTTCTATATATCAAATGCCATCCGGTTCACCGGTCTTTTCCAGACTCGCAAGCCCGCACAGTCTCGCTTTTGTCTGGCCATCGCCAAACAATCGCAGGTTCATTATACCAAATGTGGGCGTGGTTTTGTGGATTTTCTCTTTTTAGGACTTTTTTCTCTTTTTGAACACAAAATTGTATCTTTTATGCCCAATATTAGCTATTCCGCCACAAACTTCCAAAAGCTTGTATCTTTTCCGCAAATATCGCGCAAAAAGCAATAATTTTGTGTACTAATCCCCGCAAAGTCACGCAAAAGCGAAAACCTCACCGCCCCTATCGCGGTCAGCGCAGTGTGCAGATACAACGTCCGCCAATCCACAAAAGCCGCTCAATCCATCCTGCAGACGATCCGAGCGGCTTTTATATAAAGGTTTTGTGAGAGTTAAATTTGTTGTTCCTTACTTCTTCTGTACATACTTGAGACAGTCAAGAGTTACAGCGGCAAGGATGATGATACCTTCAAATATGAACTGAAGGTTTGTATCAATACCAAGAATTGTAAGTGAGTAGGTAAGTGATGTGAAGATAAGAACACCAGTTACAACACCGGAAATCTTACCGATACCACCTGTGAATGAAACACCACCAACAACGCAGGCTGCTATGGCGTCCATATCCCAGCCCTGTCCATAAGCTGCACTACCTGAACCAACCATTCTGTTACACTCAAGCCATGATCCGAATCCGTAAAGGATACCGGCAAGAATGAATGCACCAAGTGTTACCTTGAATACTGATATACCAGAAACTGCTGCTGCCTCTGGGTTTCCACCTACAGCGTACAGATTCTTACCAAATGTAGTCTTGTTCCAGATGAACCATACTACTACTACAGCAACTACTGCCCAAATGATAATAGTTGGGAAGCTTCCTATTGTTGGGATGAACATATTTGGTATTGCTGAATCAATAGCACCAAATGAAACACCCTTTGTCGCATATGTTACAAGTCCGAAGATGATCAGCATATTCGCCATTGTTGAAATGAACGGATGCATCTTGTACTTCGCCATGAAGAAACCTGCAATACTTGAAAATACTGTTGTGAGGATAATACATGCAACAAGTGCAAATAATGCTTTTCCTACAACTGGCATACTTGAGAAATCAAATATGTGTCCAAACACACCACCTGTATTTGCACCGTTGTGCATGATAATGGTAGCTGTAACCATACCCATACCAACCATACGTCCAATCGAAAGATCGGTACCGGTCAGGAGGATAAGTCCCGCAACGCCGAGTGCCAGGAACATTCTAGGTGATGCCTGCTGAAGTATGTTCAGTATATTGGTAACTGTGAGGAGCTGTGTGTTCTTCACAATTGGAGTGATGATACAAAGTGCAATGAATATCAACACGATTACTATATACAGACCATTCTTGTAAAGGAACTGTGTTGTGTTGAATGTGTACTTGTAATTTTCAAATTTCTGTGCTCTGTTCTGCATAAATGTGTACTTAGACATTCTAAGGAGATCTATCAGATGATACTTGTGTGAAAATGCATCATGCTTTCTGTCCTTGATCTCCTGAAGTCTTGACTCATGTGTCATCTGTGCATCAAAGAGCTTGTTCTTGTATACATATTTCTCGTCCTTGATCTCTTCCGGATCAGAAAGCTTTGCAAGTGCCTGCTCATGCTCTGTCTTGAGTGTTGCCTTTACTCTCTCATAGGACTCATTTTCTGCTGCCTTCTCAGCCTCACAGCTTGCAACTACCTTGCTGTAGTACTCACTGTCATAATGCTCCTTAAGGTATCCCTCTGCATCAGCGATAAGCTTTGCAACCTTATCCTTATTGGCTGCCTCAACTGCCTTTGCCTTATCCAGGGCTGCCTTATCCTTTGCGATTATGCTATCTTTTTCTTCCTTTGATAAATTCTTATCTTCCTTTGCGATAGCTATATGGTTCTTCAAACTACGAACCTTGTCAGATCCATCAACTCGAAGTTCATCGATCTGAGCCTGTATCTTTCCAACATATTCATCAATCGGCTTAAGGAGTTTTTCCTCTGCATCAGCCGAAAGGATCATATTTTTATCTGCCATATCCATGCTCCTCTCTATTACAAATATTTAGCACTAAGTCTTAACAATTCTTCCTGATTAGTCTCCTTGGTATTTACAATTCCGGCAAGATGTCCATTTGACATAACACCTATACGGTTTGTGATACCCAGGATCTCCGGCATCTCAGAGGAGACAACTATGATAGTCTTGCCCTGCTTTGCCATGTTGATTATAAGTTCATATATTTCATACTTGGCTCCTACATCGATACCTCTTGTAGGATCATCCATCATGAATACATTTGGTGAACGCTCAAGCCATTTTCCAAAAATAACCTTCTGCTGATTACCACCGGACAGGTTGGCGATCATATCGTCAGGTCCCATACACTTGGTGTGCATGACCTTGATCTCCTCAGCGGTGGCACGAACCATGCTGTCATGTGACAGTGCCACGCCGCTCTTGTAGTGGTTCATATTTGCAATGGTGGTATTGAAGGTGATATCTGCCTTGAGGAAGAGACCATTTGCCTTTCTCTCCTCAGTGATAAGGGCAAATCCGTGATCCATAGCATCCTTTGGACCAGTGAAGTTCATGATCTTGCCACCATACATTACATTTCCTGCTGCTCTTGTACGAATACCAAATATAGTTTCCAGAAGCTCTGTACGACCTGCACCAACCAGACCATAGAGACCGAATATCTCACCCTTCTTCACATCAAATGTGATGTTCTGGAGCTTCGGTGCATACTTTGTGGAGAGTCCCTGTACTGAGAGGATCGTCTCACCCGGCGTATTGTCGACCGGTGGGAATCTGTTATCAAGTGAACGACCAACCATGGCTGATATAAGTTCGTTCATGTTGGTGTCCTTGCTGTCCTTTGTCATGACCAGACTACCATCTCGGAGAACTGATATCTGATCGCAGATCTCGAATATCTCATCCATCTTATGTGAGATGTAAATCAGGGAAATTCCCTGCTCCTTGAGCTGTCTCATCATCTTGAAAAGCTTTGCAACCTCTGGTGCTGTCAGTGATGATGTAGGCTCATCAAGTACGATTACCTTAGAATTGTACGAGATAGCCTTTGCGATCTCACACATCTGTCTCTGGGAAACTGACATCCTCTTCATCGGCTGTGTAAGATTGACCGTTATACCCAGCTTTCTGAACAAGTCTGAAGCTTCCTTCTTCATACGGCCCTCATCGATGACTCCAAGAGAGTTCTTTGGATAACGTCCAAGGAACAGGTTGTCAACAACGCTTCTCTCAAGACACTGATTTAATTCCTGATGAACCATCGCAACTCCATTCTCGAGTGCATCCTTAGGACCAGAGAAATTTACTTCTTTTCCATCTAATATTATTGTTCCTTCGTCCTTCTGATAGGTTCCGAAGAGACACTTCATCATTGTCGATTTACCGGCACCATTCTCACCCATAAGTCCCATGATTGAACCAGGTTTAACATTCAAATTAATATGGTTAAGGACCTTATTTCTGCCGAATGATTTGCTCATGCCTTGAATCGATAAGATGTATTTATTCTTATCTTCTGCCATATCTCTACTTCCTTTCATTGAACATCAGCTCATTAATAGCCGCCTTCGGCGAGAGCTGATGCTACATATCAAGCTTTTATAGAAAACTTGATACATACTCTTAGTAAAAGAAGGGTATCAAATGTTTAGTCTGACACCCCTCTGAGTTAAATCATTTCCTATTGATCAATCATCCAGGTAACTTATATTACTTAGAGAGAATTGATGTGTATGATGCTGCGTTGTCTGTCTTAACCATGTTGATTGCAAATGCATCGTACTCGCCTGGGTTACCAAGACGGTTTGTGATGTTAGACTCTGTCTGACCATCACCACCGATGTAATCTACATTCAGGTTAAGAAGGTCATCGTAGTTCTGAAGAAGTGGCTGGTATGTTGAGCTCAGGAAGTTATCTGAAGCGTTGTAGATATCAAGCCATACCTTCTTGCTTGGGCTCTTGCTTGAGTCAAGCTGCTTTGAAACCTTGTCATAAACCTTTGTTGAATCTGTGAAATCCTGATAGTTGTCTGCTGTTACTGCCACATTCAGTGCGTAGTATGATCTCTCGTCTGCGCTGTATCTGTAGTCAACACCTTCCTCAAGCTGGTTTCCAGCCTCGTCTGCTGTACCGATACCAGTATCAACATCTACACCATCAAGTGCGTTACGGAGAACTCTCAGTGTCAGGTAAGCCTGAACATCTGCATGCTGTGAAATTGTTCCGCCGTAGCCCTCTGCAATTGCTGCAACTGCATCGCTGTTAGCATCGTATCCAAATGTAGGAACCTTGTTGTCCTTTGCCCAGGCATTGAACATTGACATTCCCATACCATCGTTATTTGAAACAACTACATCGATCTGATCACCAAATGATGCTGTCCATGTTCCTATTGCATTACCAGCTGTAGCTGCATCCCATGTAGCTCCTGCTGAGTTCTTCATTTCCTGTGATGCAAGCTCTCTGATCGTATATGTCTTGCCATCAACATCAAGCTTAGCATCCTGTACTACTGTTGCCTTACCATCTACGTTTGTTCCGGCTGGTGTTGAATCAACTGCTCCGCTTGCATCAACTCCTGTGCCAAGTGCTGAACGAACACCTCTTGTACGTGCGATTGAATCATTGTGTCCGATATCACCGATTGCAAGTACATATCCGATGACTCCATCACCGTTACGATCGATTGTTGCTGCATTTGCCTTGATGTAATCAAGAACCATCTGTCCCTGAAGCTCAGCACCCTGATTAGCATCAAATCCTACATAATATGTGTCCTTGTTGTAACTAAGAGCGTCCTTGTCAAGCTCTCCTGTTGAACTGTTAGATGGCTGACGGTTGAACCAGCAAAGTGGCTTGTCCTTGTTTGCAACTCCACTGCTTGAGCTTCCGCCACCTGAGCTTCCGCCTGATCCACATCCTACCATTGATAATGCAAGTGTTGCAGCTGCTACTACAGCTAAGATTCTCTTTTTTCTCATATCTCTTTCCTCCTATGTTCTGGTTTTGTGTGTTTTTTATTTTCGTCGTTCCTCATTGACTAAATTCATTATAATTTGACATAGGATTTGAAAGAATAGAATATTTTTGGATTAATTAGCAAAATTTTGTGATTTATTGATTTTTTTATAGATATTTTCACCAATTCACATTGGTTAATGGTTATATATTAGGATATTTTTGACTTAATAGCGATGGTTTAGCTTGCTTTACTGGGCAATTTTCACCTGTCACCGGCAAGTTTGGAGGGCGGGATGGTCTGTGATGACATATTCTATACGGTGGCTTATCGGCGTTTTAGTGGCACTTCCTATAACAGCTTGTTTTTATCTTTTGGTTGTTTTCCATCTGTTTTGCGCATAAAATTATCCCTCTTTAACTTAAAATATGCAAATAGATACAAGTTTTAGAATTTTTGTATCTAATAAGCTTATTTTAAGGAAAAAGATACAATTTTGCGCTCTTTTACGTATAGTCATAAAAGCAAGCTGCCTTCCTCACATAGCACATGCCACAACAGCACATGTTTCAACAGCACATGTTTCAACAGCACATGTTACAATAACGCATGCCACAACCGCACATAACGCAATAGTACATGACACAATAACACTTGCAACGCATAGCACATACAGCATAACACAAGCCTCTCGCGTCACTGCACATTTATGGCGATGAGCAATTCATGCTAAAACATGGTCATGTACAGTAATCCACGCAAACAAAAAAGAGCGTGGGTTCGACTCACCCACGCTCTTTTTCAGGCTTACATATTCACATTCAAGTAATTTCCACAATAAGGACATTTGCTGGAATATCCAGTCGCTGCGCGGAAACTCGAGCCACAGTTTGGGCATCGGACCGCCACAAGTCTCAGCTTATCCGGTGCCACCGGCTTGTCGTCCATGAGCTCCTCCTCACCAGGAAGCCTCTCATCCCTTACTGAATCCGGATCATAGCCGTATTTGCCGTTGTACTCAAATATATCTATCGTCAGACCTATCGGGTACATGCCGGCACCCCTTGTGAATCCCGTTGGTATTATAGCCTCCCGCTCGACATGGTAGCTGTCAAAGTAATGCACGATCGTGTCCATCATATATGTATTGTTCACCCTGACAGAAGTATTCTCCGTGTATCCATATATCTTTGCAGGATACCTCACGCCCTTTTTCACTATCATCTTCTTGTTGTGAACCAATATCGCCACTACTATGTCCATTCCCCCACCGATCAGCAAGAAACTTCCCGGAAGGCTCAGCATAGCCAGGGGAAATTTGCCAGGCTCCGCCACAATTGCAAATATAATTCCCACGAAAACACCGACAGCAAGAAATATACTGCCCACCAAAACTACTATCTTATGAGCTGCATTCATCTTATCTCTCCTTTTCCCAAATATCTGCAGGATGAGTCCTTCTATGCCAACAAGTCGAAATTACAAGCCATTTTCACAAAACCACTGATTCTCTGCTCATACCATGTCTACATCACCATCTGCCAGATTATGTACAATACAAGCAAGTGTCCCGGATAAAATGCATAACAGAAGTATTTAAACCACTTCTTATGGTATCCCAGTTTTCCATTGTATAGCCATATCACTGGCAATGCGATGAGCGCAAACGCCTGCTGCGGGAATTCAAAGCTATGTCCCGCTATACTAAACGTATAACAATATCCACTAAGCAGCTGTGCATTGATATAATACATACACACGAGCTGTGCTATCAATTTCCATGGTTCCTTGCCCCGGAACAGATAGAACATTATAACCATGACAACTCCCGCTCCATAGAAATCAACCATGGTAATCGTTCCTATCACATATCCCACAAGAGTCACAACAATCGCAACCGGGATCCACAGCCATACCTTGCCCGTTTTCCTTACCTTGTCTATCAATGCTATCAGAAGCAATCCTATAAGGAATGTCCAAAGTACATTCTGATGAAACAGATACAGGACACTGTCTCCGGACACAAGATCAAACGGAATTTCAGATATCACTGCAAATATAAGCATTCTGCACAGATATCTGCGGAAATTACTGGTGTGATAAAATCCCTCAACTATCATGAAAGCAAATATCGGAAATGCTATTCTTCCTATGCACGTAAGTATATCCACATATGGAAACAACGTTGCCCACATATGATCACTGAGCATGCATGTCATCGCAATGATATGCAGCATACAGGAGCTGAATACTCCTGCCTTTATATTCCAGGACTGTTTCCCTGGATCAGTCATTTTACCATTCTGTATATCCGTCATATTGGTTCCTCCTCTTTATATGACTTCGTCATATTGGTTCCTCCTCTTCATAATGTATCGCCCCTCTCGCTCATGCGAGCGGGGCACGTCGTCGGAACCATTCCGATAATATGACTCCGTCATATTGGTTCCTCCTCTTCATAATGTATCGCCCCTCTCGCTCATGCGAGCGGGGCACGTCGTCGGAACCATTCCGATAATATGACTTCGTCATATTGGTTCCTCCTCTAATATGTGCCGCCAACTCCTGCGCCCTTGTTGAATCCGAAGATGGCACAGCATATCAGGTCTATGATGAACAACGCAGACAATGTGATACATATAATATTCTGAACTTTTTTGCTCCTGGAATTCAGAAATTCGCTGAGTTTCGGTGCCGCTATATACACGCCAAACAGACTTCCCATGCCAAATGCAAGAAGTCCCACCAGACATATTCTTCCATTTACGTTAAGGAACTCGTTCTTGTAATCCCAATACTGTGAGTTAAAGAAGAAATCCAGTGCCCAGCTCGCTATGAATTCTATGATTCCACATACCACCATCGCCATCGCAAACAGCTTTGTCTTATTTGCCTTGAAGCGGTCAAGCAGGAATATAATAGCAACGCCACCGACTCCGTACACAGGCAGCCATGGTCCATACATGGTCCCGCGGTTTACGAGAACATGATCCATAACTATATAGAGCAAGACCTCCCACAGCCATCCTATAAAACAGAACACAAAGAAGAAGAAAATAAAGTCCCTAAGGCTGTATTCACTCTTCACCTTCATCCCCTCAGGAACCTCAACCGCCACATCCTGAAGAATATACTCAGGCTTTGTCCATACCTCAGCAACACCAGCATCCCCTGCCGACTGATACGCAGCTTCAATCGCCTTTCTGTCATACGGCGCAGCATTGAAAGCTGTCTCAACAAAATTGTCCACGCCTATATTCTGTCTGAACCAGAAGTACATCTCCGCATCAAGCTCCATCTGAAATGGCAATGCTACCAGAAGTCCTGCAACCGGTATAGTCTTGATTATCCACACGTGGATGCATGACAGATCCGTCAGGAACATTTTCCATTTATAGCCTCTGGTCATCTCCCTTGACATATTTCTAGCATCTCTCCACTTGAGCATAGGATTTTCCGCCAGAAGAAACGGAACCATTCTATATTGGTAATACTTGTACACACCTCCGACTATCGTAAGCCACCAGAGTGCCATCACCACGTTGTAGCAGAACATGACCCACATAAGTCTTAGCACATAATGCCTGTGGAAAG
>URJI01000031.1 GCA_900548215.1 uncultured Coprococcus sp.
GCGGTCTGATTTACATTCAGAGTATACGCCTTCTTTGCAAGTGACATACTCTTGACATTCGTGTATTCAGAACTGCTTATCACAGTGTGAAGCATCACACTTATGTCTACATACTTCTTTTTACCGTTCACATATTTGTACGCTCTTACCTGTGTCTTAACTATACCATATTCAGCAAGTGATTTGTTATTTATCTTAGATATGACTGTCCTGGTGTTTGCCGCACCTTTCACTACCTTTACCTTGCTATTTGAGTCAAAGTCCTTATAGCACTGCTGCATATAGATCTCATATCCATCTGCATCGATAACCTTGCCCCATACAACCGCCAGTGAGCTTCCGGCTGCTTTTGCGTGGATGTTTCTGTTTATTCCATTTACAGTTTTTGCAGGTACCTTAGCTGCAAATTTAGCATTTACAGTAATATCCTTATTTACTACCACCTTGCGAACCGTCTGCTTTCCTGTCACATTTCCGGACCATGTCCTGAGGACACAGTTCTTTGCAGGCTTTGCAGTACAGATGATTGTTGAACCTTCCTTGATCTTTGATCCACTCTTCAATGTTCTGCCGTCCGCAGTCTTAACTGTGATCTGGCCATTTACAGTCTTTGCTATAGTCACACGGCTGTATCTGAACTTGAATGCAGCGCGGACACTCATATCCTTAGTAACTCTGAGTCTGACAGTTTTGCCTGTCTTGCCCTTGGCATCTGCGGCCCAGGCTGAGAGATCACAGTGTGCATCAGGAACTGCTGTACACACAAGTATCGTGCCCTCCCTGACCGTATCTCCGTCTGATACCTTCCTGCCTCCGGCAGTCACTACCTGAATCTTTCCGTTCTGTACTGACCATATCTTAACCTTTGCATATCTAGGCTTAAATGCAGCTCCTACTGTGATGTTTCCGTCAAGAGTTTCTGCAAACGTGCTCTCAGCCTGATCTGCAACATCGTCTGTCCATGCATCGAAATCATAGTATTTGTCTGGCACTGCTGTATATGTGAGAAGTGTTCCTTCATCCACAGTCTGACCATTTGAAACCTCTGTTCCATCTTCCTTTGTAACTGTGATCTTTCCGTGCTGTGTATCCGCAATACTGACCGTGTACAATCTGACGGCGTCAACTGTAAATGTCATATTTTCTGTCACATTCTCAGATACCACTCTGTATGAACCGGATTCTGTGCCATCATCTGCGAGCACAGGTGTCACTGTCATAAGATTCTCTTCCTGTCCAGAAACAGCATCAGATACAGTTATACCTCTGATCCTCCATCCATTTTCAGGTGTGATCGTCACACCGGCATCACCGTTTGCTCTCACCATATTGTCTATCACAGAGCCATCTTCAGCTCTGAACACAACATTGTCAGGCTGCTTTGTAAGCTCTGATACCGTGTAGGCCGCTTCACTTCCTGCTTCACCTTCTGCACTATTTGTCACCAGCTCATTTGCCTGGTTATAGTAACCTTCTGCAGGTATATAATAGCCCTTCCTGTCTACCAGCTCAGCACTTACCTCTATGCTGTTTGTCACATTTTTAAGAAGTATCTTATTTGTGAATCCAAAGTCTTTTCCAGATTCTTCCTTTACTACCCTGTCACCTCTCATGTATCTGACTGTCCATGACTGTATCATGTAGTCATCGCCAGGTGTGATCTCAAAACTTACATCTTTTCCGGAGCCAACTCTGACTGAATTGTTCTCAGCATTTATGACTTTAAGCCCTGATTCATCTCCGTCCTCAGCCACGTATCCGGCTCTGATATCGATCTTGTCGTATTTCTTGACCGGATCACTGTCCTTAAAGATCACATCGACCAGAAGTGATGGCGATACATAGGCATATACCGATCTGTCCTCCGTCAGATCATCTATCTGGTATGTGAGTTCTGTCTTATCGACTTCTTCTCCGTCAACTATCCAGTACTCTACTGTGTTATATACATCCCTTGGTCTGACTATCACCTTGAGATCTGCATGACGCTTTACCTTGACCTCGCCTGATGCAATGTCGAGCTTTACACCCTCAGATTCTGCCTCTATGTCAGCAGTACCTGTTCCGTTTATTCCAAGTTTTACTGTATATTCCGGAATCTCCACAAACTTCACATACACAGCAAGGTCTGCATATACTGCGTGTGCGCTGTACTCAGACTGTTCCTGATTCGTTCCCTCTATGGCTTCTGTGCACTCAGGGTTCTTATACCAGCCCTCTATCATCTGGCCTTCCGCAGGAACTGCCGTGAAGATGACATCCCCGCCTGCTATCTGACTCTCACCGCTCACTATCGCCTTCTTGTCTGTTCCGTATACCGCAGACACCGTTCCAAGATCAGGATCATTTGCCGCAAATGTAATTACAGCCTTAAGCTCTTTCTTCGCAAAATGAGCTGTGACATCTGTATCCGATGACACCTTGTCTATGACAAGCACATCCCCGTTAGGCTCGGATGCACTGTACTGCCTCTCACCCTCTGAAGTCCTGACCGTGTAGCCTGTGCACTCCATATACTGATCCGGTATTGCTGTAAACTTAAGCGTTCTGTCGCCTCTGATATCCGCAGATTCTCCATCAAGTGTTTCTCCTGATGTCACGTTCTCTGCCTCTATCTGTCCATCTCCGTCCGCCGACCATGTTATCCTGTATACAGGTCTGTCAAACACAGCCCTCACGTCAACTCTCGTATCCTTTGGCACTTTGTATGCAAATGTCTTCTCTGCCACACCCTGGCTGATTCCATTTACAAGCCAGTCTGCAACTTCATATCCTTCTGCAGCCGCCGCTGTGAATTCCACATCTGAAGCAGCACCTATCATGTCTCCTGATTCGAGCACCAGCTTTGTAGATGTGATCATGGCGCTCACCTCACCTGTTCCCTCTGTCTCAGGGCCAAATGTGAGTACATCACCAACCAGCTCAAGACCAGCCATAACTGTCACATCAGATGAATCTCCGGCAACCGTGATCTTAAGGGTATCATTTACTTTCTTGTCTGAATATAACTTTATATTCTCCGTCTCGCTTGTCAGCTTATGTCCATTTATGATCCATTCTTTTACATTGTATCCATCATCAGGTACAACCTTGAATGTGATGACAGAATCTCTGTATATGTCTGTGATCTGCGCGGATTTGCTCGCCGTCGCATCACTTACGGTATCTCCTATCTGTATGTATGAAGGAAGATTTTTTCTTGACACATCTGCGCTTATAGAGCCGTGTGTCTTTCCTGACGTCTCTCCAGCAGAAGCCTTCTCTATCACCTTCAGAGAATACTCAGCCTTCACGGATGGTGTGATCTTTTTGTATGTGGCATTTACTGTCACATCCCCTGTAAATCCATCTGCCGGAGCACTCCACGTAAATGTGTATCTCTCTGTTCCGGACTCAGCGTCCGCAGTCTCAGCCAGTTTTCCTTCTCCGCTGTCCTCCGCAAGACTGAATACATCCTCTCCTGCATAATTTACCTTTATGTCAGCTATCTCATAATTTCTCTTCGCCGCAAATGTGAATTTCAGATCATCCTTACTTGCATATACGATACAGCCGCCATTTGCCAGATCAGAATCTCCTGACTTTGCAGTCATCTCTGTGTCATTTCCTGATGTCCACGACACAACCGGCTGTTTGTAGAAGTATACGACAACCTTTGTATCCTTGCCGAGATATTCAAGTTCATACCTCTGGGCATCAGCACCTTCTGCCTCAGCATCAACCTTCTCGCCATTTACCTCCCAGTATGCTATCTCATAGCCTTCATTTGGAGTTGCTGTAAATACTATGTCACTTCCCTGAAGCTGCTTGTCACCGGATGCAAGTGCGTCTGCACTTCCGTTAGCCACAGCATCTACCACACCAGCTGCATCATCATCCGCACCATATGTCACCTTGTATCTGTTCGGCGCAGTGTACTTAACTGTATAATCGAGGTCTGAAGCTATATCATACACTGTCATCGTCCTGAGATCCGCTGATACAGTTCCAAGTTCCTGTCCATCTGCTGCTGACCATCCGTCGAGAAGAAGTCCTGACGGAACTGTAACCTGAATGGTTACGTTGTCGCCTCGGCTGACTTCATATATACCGTCTTCACCGCTCTCTATAATCACTGTGCCGTCAACTCGCTGAGCCTTGACTGTGACATCCACACCTGTTGTCACTGTAGTCTTTCCATCGCTTCCAACAGTTACAGGCGAGACTGATATTTTGAAATTCTGTGCCTCTGCAAAATATGCCGTGATAAGTGTATCCTCGCTGATCTCCTCTGCATCATATGTGAGAGATGTGTTATTTGTCACTCCATCTTCCGCGAGAACGGTCTCTGGAACTCCATCTTCTCCCGTAACAGTCCAATGATCCAGAACATATCCTGCTGCCGGAACCGCAGTGAGTCTCACCTTCTGTTCTATATGAATGTTTGCACCTGAACCGAACGATTTTCCAATTGTTCCATCCGTCACATAGTTTGCTTTGAGTGTTCCATGAGCCTCATTGTCAGGCTTGTATGTCAGCTTGTGATATACAGGCTCAAAGTTTACTGCTACATTCATGTTTGCTTTCAGCTTATCCATCTGGATCTGGTCATCGCTGCACGCCTTGCCACCGGATGTTCCACACTGTGGATCCGTAACTGTCTTTCCATTTAGTGACCAGCTCTTAACCTTATATCCCTTATGAGGAGTAGCAGCTAAAGTGATCGTTGAGTTCTCAGGGAGTCTTGTTCCACTGTCAACTGTGAGTCCGTCACTGTTTTCATTTCCAGGCTGCTGGTACTTGATTGAAACTGTGCCATGTGTATTTGCCGGTCTGGCAGTAACGGTGTACACGTTTCCTGTCAGTGTGTATGATGCCTTAACCAGGTTTATTATATATTTCTTCTCAAGTTCATTCATAACCTGTGAATGCTGATCGCCCACCTTTACGTATACAACATCTATATCATATATACCCGGCAGCAGCCCACTTGCTCCATCTGATCCGAGCTCGTAATCCCGGTCTCTCTGAGGCATTATGTCGGTATCCCATGCCTTGAGACCTGTTATCACCGCATCCTCGCACTCTCTTACAGAATCATTTACACTTTTCTCTGTATCCTGGGCAGCTATCTCAAGCTGTGCCCTTCCAACATTTATATTCTTCTGAGTCTTGTCTCCGCCATTTGATGCCGTTATCTGGAACATTCCAATAGACTTCGGTATAAACACGCCGTTTGCAAGTTCGTATTTGTCTGTGTCCTCAAATTTTCCTGTCTTATTATTCTTTATCTTGACAGTGTATTCTGAATCGTCCGTGATATCCTGAAGCTTTCCTGTATTGTCGTATGACACTCTCTCCAGAGACATCTTCACTGAATCTCCATATCTTACATTATCCTGCATGGTCAGATTCATGTTCGTCTTTCCCTCAAATGAGGTATATATAGCCATCGAGTCAGATATACTGTCGTTGTACTGTTTGTTTCCTGCAAAGTATACATATACGTTGTATATTCCCTGTCCGGATGGCTCCCACTGTGCAGTATAGCAGCCATTTGCTCTGTCATACTTACCAGCTATACGCTTGCTCTCAGGTCCTGTGATGACAAATTCCACATCTCCCTGTACATCCTCACCTGACAGTGATTTCGGCTGACAGCTGAGTGTGATCTTGTCTCCTGTATATGTGACCTCTGCCCCTGTGGTCTCAGATCTGACCGTCTTGGTCTGATATACTGATTTGAGATCAGTCTGGACCACCTTGACAGTATCTGACACATTCAGAGTCTTCTTTGAAGTCATCGTAAAACTTCCGCTTTCACTATCTGCCACATAATAGTACACCGTACTGTCTTCACTTCCCGATGTGTTTCCGAGAAGATAGAAGTTCTTGCTGCCATCCTCTGATACCCATTTTGCGAGTATCCTGTCATATGTAACATCATCAGATGCATATGACACCTTTTCACCTGCATAGTCATCTGCATTTACGCTGGCCAGCTTGTAAGTATTGCCATCAATATCTGCGATGAAATCTGATTCACTCACACCATATGCCGTGCCGCCCACATCAGATGCTTTAAATGTCTGTGATTCATCCACGTAACCATCGCTGTCCTTTTTGACGCTTACGCTGCATGGATAGTAATTCTCGTTACTATCTTTCCACATATAGTTTGTTCCGTCGCTGACAAGAATATATTCCCTGACTCCGGATGTTACTGTTATAAGATTTCTCTCCTTAGTCACGTTCTCCACCTTTGTAGTCTCTGAGCCCGATGCCCTGACTACGCTGCCATCCGACAGATCTTTATTCTCGGTATCGTTGTGCGCCAGAAGCATGACCTTGCTGTCCGCCTTATTTACAGTGAGTGTCGCAGTCTTGGTGTAGAGTGTGATGTCGTTGTAATAAACTCTGCATCGATATTCGTTTCCATCCATTTCATCACTTACATCAGTAAGTCTGAGCGTAGGATTGCTGCCTCCTGTCGATACGCTTCTCCATCCATTATCTGTATTAACCTGCCAGTTGTATCCAACGCTCTGGTTTACTCCATCCCCATCATAATAAACCGCATTTGCCGCAAATTCTGCATTTCCACCCGCAAACGTATTTGTATCATCAGGGTTCTTTGTTATATGGAAATTAGAACTGTCCTGAAGTGTCGTCGCGGTTGCCGGACGGCTGAACAGACTCTTTGAACCATTTGCCTGAAGAGCCCTCACTGCAAATGTGTAAGTCCTGTTGGAATATAGTCCCTTCACTTCATAGTCAGTAACTGTATATGGCACAACTGCCTTGCTGTTGTAATTACCTCCTGCATCAACGATACAGACCTCATAGTAATCTGCATCATTGGACGGTGACCACTCAAGACTGACACTTTTTCTCGTTGTGTCGACAACAGAAAGTCCCATCGGCATACGCGCCGGACGAACAACATTCTTAACATCATAGCCAATGACGAACACTGAATCACTGTCGCTGTTCAGCTTTGCAGTGTTCACTCGCAGCTGCCAGTCAAATGAGAAGCCTGTGCAGTCTGCCGGAACATTGTCCACCGTTCCACTGTATGTAACACCATTCGAGCTTACACGGGTGTGACCAAGACCCGCATGCTGGCTTGATGTCACACCAACGATGACCTTATTACCGAGTCCTCCGCCTCCGGCACCAAGCTTTTCGTTCGCCTCAATGAACACTTCAGTTGAATACTCGTTCTCATCAGTCACAGATATCGTCTGAGTCTGATCTGCACCAGAGCTGGCATTTACAGAAGAATAATTGTTATTTCCACCTGACTGATAGGCGTACTTTAATTTACCTCCAAGAGTCTGGTATGTAGCAGGGTCTCCCGCTGTGTTATTCAGAATATTATTATATATCTCGTTGAGCCCCTTGCTCCTTCTTGCAACCTTGTCGTAATCTGCCACATCTATGATTGAAGTTGAAGGTCCGAGACATACCGGCATAACCACCGGCTCCCATTTTCTCGCAATCGGATCATATATGGAGTATTCGTAATACATATATTTCAAACAGTACAGAACAACCTGATCAGAACCTCCACCTGCGGCATTATATGTTATCTCATATTCCGTTGTCTTTGTATTTGCATATTCAAAGCTTGCTCCATACGAAAGTTCAACCTCTACCTCACCTGCTCCGATGAGCTGGATCTCCGACGACACATACGCGCCAACTGATATTGACAAGTTAGCTGATACCGTGTTCGATGAACCTTTGCTTGTTGAATATGATGTTCCACCGTTATTTACATATTCATATACTTCCTGAACATCATCAAAATACGGACTTGCCTGAAGGATTGCATAGACCTCTGGATTTGTGTATACCGGATACTCTCCCTCGTACTTTAACCGCACACTGTCATTATCAATATCCGGAAGACACAGTGAAACAAATGTTCCATACATATCCTGTCTGCTGTTCGACTGGCATACTACACCCTCCTGACTGCTGTATGGGCTGCCGCCATCCATGGAAAATGTCGCTATGTCCAGCCAGTAATAATCATCTTTATCATTGAGTTTCTTCTCTCTGTGCACTCCCACAACGCACACAAAACTCTGTCTGTAATTGTTCCCCTTGGCATCCTTATCGACACAGCCAACCCTGACATCGCCGATCCACACCTGATCTTTTTTCTTCTTGTCGTTGCCCTGATTGCGCTGGTCGGTACATATACTCATGCTTCCTATCTCCGAACCTGTTATTCCGCCATCTTCCAGTGAGAAAGCATATACCTCTGCGCCAAAAAGCACACTGTCATTTTCATTATTGCCGTTCATGCCCTTAAGGTCTGCACACGCAAGCGCCAGAGGTGCATTCACAGGTCTGTAATATTCGTTACTTTTAACCTCGTGATATTTCACGATTTCTTTACTCTTAGTCCCCAGGCTTCTCGTATGATAATCTGACAACACATAATTATCCGTCAGACTATCGTAGTATACGTATCTGTATGCAGCCTGCGTGGCTTCATATTCCCTCTGCACATATTGAGAATTGCTCGAATAATATCCACCAACTATAAGTCCTGTGACCATGGCTCCTGATCCAGGATACTTAAACCGGCCAAATGCACAATTTGCAGCATACATTCCATAGTTCTGTTTTCCGCCATCTGTGTCTCCAAGTGACACTTCATTCAGACCTTCTATAGGGACAAGTCCGCCGTCTTTATATGTATAGACGGTCATATGACCTGCCTTTGCCATGTTGTAATTCAGAACTGATCCAGATACGGCAACCGCGGCCTCATCCCGGCCATCCTGCTCCAGATCACCGCCGGCCAGAGTTACCACAGGAGCTCTTCCTATTCCATAATCACACCACGATCCACCCGCTCCACTTTCATAATTAGATGCAAGCCCGCCCGGTATGCTTATATTATTTCCCTTTGTGAACCTGCCATTTCCCTTGCCATAATATACATCGACTATGGCATAGCGTATGTTCTGATCGTTTATATTTCTATCCTCGTAAGTTCCACAGTATACGAGAAGATCTTCAAAACCATCTCCATTCAGATCGGCCTTTTCGATCTCAAACATCGCATCCAGCTCCTGCTGGTATCTTCTGATAAAATACAAAAGTCCATTGCCATATGTAGAATTCTTGTTTAAAGTAGGGGTAAGCGTAGCAACTGAAGATCTTGTACCATCAGCTGCTATCTTGAAAATACTCACATCTATCTTTCCGCGGTACTCCTTGCCATCTATGACAGTTTTAATACTTTTCCATCCAGCTGGACTGAATACTTTATCTCCATGTACTCTTAGCTCCGCAACGTAGTTGGTTTTTCCGTCGCCTCCATCAAATGCAACGCTTGTCGCATACAGGCCGCTAAAACCATTACTGTCCTTTTTTAGAACATTTCCCATGTTGCTACTTATGTTACTGTCTCCCGATCCGCCGTGTTCCACTTTCACATTATCTTCGCCAAGATCATAGAAACCATACGCTCCGTACAGATTGCCAAGGCTGCTGTTTACCTTTGTAGTCCTGTCCTTGAAATCTCCAATCCTGTCAAATCCGTCTCGCACAGTGTACTTGTTTCTGTAATTGCCGTTTGCCGCAACGTATACCTCATTCACCTCTGCAAATGTAGATATATTATCCTTGTCATACGGCACCGCAGCTTTGCTTTTGTCTATATCGGTGCTGAGACCCAGAGCTTTGTATGTACTCTCGTCAATCTCTGTCTCGACCACCGTCTTGCCTGTTTTCTTCGAGCTGTCCGCCGCGTATGCTTTTTGTCCGGGAATAAATCCGGACAGCATAGATAGCACCATACTGGCCGTCAGCGCCCAGCTTATCGCCCTCTTTCTCATAATTTCTTCCTCCCTTTCACTTAAAAAACTAACCATGAGCACCAGCCGTTTTAAGCTGCCACATTCTGATATCAATAATATATTTACAATTATAATTGCTATGTTTTTCCATGTACACTAACCAAAAGGCTAGTAACAGGCGTGAAAACAACTTTTTTGCAAAAAAATCCACAGAACGTACCGTCTATACTGTACGCCCTGTGGATCGTAATAAACATCTAAACTATTCTGTTACATGCCATATATGAAAGGATCATTCCACCGACTTAAGCGATTCCGCCATATTTATCTTATCAAGCTTGACTGACATAACTCTGTTGACAAGGAAATTAAACACAAATGTCAGAACTATACTGTACACATAGCTCATCGGCGCTATATATGTATCAAATGCGACCATATCCACCTTGATCTGTCCTATGACAAATGCATGCAAAAACACTCCAAGCACAAGTCCCACAGCGATTCCAAATGTTGTCAGGACTCTGTTCTCCCTGAACACATAAGCTGAAGTCTCGTTTTTGAAAAATCCCAGAACCTTTATGGTTGCTATCTCCCTGAGGCGCTCTGTGATATTGATATTTGTCAGGTTGTAGAGGACGATAAATGCAAGCGCACCAGCCGATAGTATAACTACAATTACTATGTAATTCAGACTCTCCATCATCTTGGATATCCTGTTCTTCATATCCTTGTTGATAGTCACTGACACTGTTTCTGCATCACCCATGAGATCGGCAGATATCTCGTGCGAATCTGCGTCTTTCTTAAGATTGAAGTACACCGATTTGTACTGAGGTGCCTCCCCCATCTGATCCTCATATGTTTCAGGTGAGATATACACATAGTTGTATACATGATTCCTGAATATGCCTGATATGGAGACTCTTATCTCTTTCATCTCACTGTCTCTGACCGTTATTACATCGCCTGTTTTGAGGTCGTACTGTTCTGCCAGCGCAGTATTGATCACAGCTTCCCCTTTGCCCGGATATTCTATCTCCGCACCATCTTTATCCGCAAACTTCATATACCTGTCAACGTGCTCAGGTTCTTCCATGATGACCATGTTCACTGACTTTACACCACCATCACACACCAGATCCCAGGTAGATTCACTGACGAGATCATAGCAGGAAGTATCCTCCTCCAGCCGGTCTTTCAGACTACTGAAGCGCTCATCTTCTCTATCACCCGCAATCGATGTATTCAGCGTTATCACTCCATCTCCGACCTGTATCTCCCCATACTGATTATCCGCAAATCCGCTTATGGAATCGTTTATTCCAAAGCCTGTGAGCAGCAGCGCAGTACAGCCGCTTATTCCTATTATCATCATAAAAAAACGTTTCTTATATCTGAATACATTTCTGACACTTACCTTTCTCAGAAATTTCAGTCTCTTCCATATAAATGGGATATGCTCAAGGAACACCCTCTTGCCAGGTTTCGGAGCCTTAGGTCTCATAAGGCTTGCCGCAGTCTCAGAAAGCTCGTATCTGCAGGAAAACCAGGTTGTACCTACAGTGCACAAAAGAGATGCTGCCAGCACGCCAATAACCAGCGTCCAGTCTGTGGTTCTCTCAAGCGGCACATGTATATACATCATATGATATGCATACCAGATAACCTCCGGAAATACATATGTACCTATAAGATATCCACCTGCACATCCTACCACCGCCGCAGTCCCCGAATAGATCATATATTTTCCCATGATCGCCGCCTTGCCATAGCCGAGAGCCTTCAGCATGCCTATCATAGAGCGCTGCTCCTCAACCATCCTGTTCATGGTAGTCATACACACGAGCACGGCAACCAATATGAAGAATACCGGAAATACCTTTGCAACTCCATTCACTATGTCTGAATCGCTCTCAAAGCAGACATATCCGATATTCGTCTCCCTGCCGAGTATGTAATAGTTCACACCATCTGCGTCAGCCAGCGTTATGTCCTTCACCATATCCTCCGTCATACCCTTTGCCATGAGGATATCCTTATATCTGTCCAGTACACTGGTCTTGCATATTGACTCCCATTCGTCCTTCCTGTCGTCTATATAGTCTTCATACTCATCGGCATACAGATCAAACTTTCTGTCAAATTTCACATATACATCGGTGTAGCATTCACTGTCAAATGCTTCAGGACTGACATATACAAAGCCAGCGATCTTACCATTTCCAAGGGTTGTGGTTCCTCTTTCAAAATTAATATAAAGAGGGGAGTTGACAGTTCCGACAACGGTGAACTTCTTCACCTTCAGTATATCCTGTGTACTGCTGCCCTCACCTTCGTTTTCCAAGTCAGCGATATCACTGTCTGTTTTCCCATCAGACTTGCCTTCTGCAGTATCGTCATCTGCCACCTCTATGACATCACCTATCTTTATACTGTCCATCTTGGCATCTACGACACATTCATCATCCTTTTCCGGCATGCGCCCGTCCACAAGACTCAGTTTGTTGATGTTTTCCGGAACTGACATAGTCTTCAACACCCTGTCATTTTCGCCCTGGTTCTTGTATAGGACGTCCAGGCTGTAACCGCCCTCTGCGTACAGCACATCCTTCTCCCCGGCAAATGAATCCACGTCATCATCCGTGTATCCCAGAGTTGACAGAAGATGCAGATCATAGAAATTTCCCTCGTCAAGGAAATTCGATATGGTATTCATCATATCCGGCTTCGTCATCTTGAGCCCCGAGAAGAACCCCACACCCAGAGCTATGATCGCCATGATGGCTGCAAATCTTCCAAATGTATTTTTTATCTCACGAAATGTCGTGCGTCTCATCATTGATTTCATAGGCCACCTACCATTCCAGATCTTCAACGTTCCTGATGTTATCATTCATAACCACTTTCTCCACAGTTCCGCTCTTAACCGTGATGACTCTGTCCGCCATGGCTGTGAGTGCCTGGTTGTGCGTTATGACTATAACTGTCGTTCCCGTATTTCTGCATGTATCCTGAAGGAGTTTCAACACAGCCTTGCCTGTGTTATAGTCAAGCGCGCCCGTCGGCTCATCACAGAGCAGAAGCTTTGGATTCTTTGCAAGTGCCCTTGCTATGGCAACTCTCTGCTGCTCACCTCCGGAGAGCTGTGCTGGAAAGTTTGCCATACGGTTCTCAAGTCCCACCTGCTTCAGAACTGTCGCAGCATCCAATGGCTCCTTACAGATCTGTGCCGCCAACTCCACATTCTCAAGTGCTGTAAGGTTCTGTACCAGATTGTAGAACTGGAACACGAATCCCACATCATACCTTCTGTATGCCGTGAGCTGCCTCTTATTCAGAGTTGATATCTCTCTGCCATCCAGCTTCACACTGCCACTTGTCAGAGTGTCCATACCGCCAAGTATATTCAAGATAGTAGTCTTGCCCGCACCGGAGGCTCCGACTATGACGCAGAACTCTCCCTTTTCTATCTCAAAATCCACATCGCGCAGAGCATTGATCTCCACCTCACCTGTCTTGTATACTTTCTTTACATCACGAAATTCTACGTAGCTCATCCTGCACCATCCTTTCTATATAGATATATTACTGTTTTCGCTTTCCACACATACGCTTTTCCCCGAAAAAGCTATGCCTATCTTCAATATGTTTTTGATTCCATCCCTTGCCATCTGAACATCATATCTTCTGTCACTAATCTGATCCAGAGCTTCATCGGCCAATTTGTCAAGCGCATCTTTTCCCAGATTCTTCTTCCACTTAAGTTCCATTATTATACCTGGATATCTTTCACCCCTTGGGAACATGCATATGTCATATCTTCCATCACCTGACTCCCGGTTGGATTTGATCTTATACTGATTATCCATCATAGCTATAAGCCCAAGAACTAATCCGTGATAGAATCCTTCCGCCCCAGCATCATAAAAGCTTATTGCCTCATCCATATACTCACCTATTGCATGCTCCAATTTTACGAAATCATTGGCATACAGACTTTCAGCTATTTTATTAGCAGTTGTCCGGGTGATTGCACCGACCTGCAGCAAATGTGACAATATTTCGCTTTTATAGACCGCCGCTATCTCTTTATTCGGAATAGAAACCTCACATAGATATGAGCCGTCTGCCTGGAGTTCTTTTTGGGGAGCCTTCAAATATCCTGCCACCAACAACAAACTGTAGATATTTGCCGGATCCTCTGCCAGTGATCTGTATACGACATTCTGATCAATTTTCGCAATGACCCTTTTCCCCTGTAATAATGAATATAAACTTTCAGAAATATCATCTGTGGCGTTTTTCAAAACATCGTCAAGTATTTCATTTTTTCCAGTATTTACCCAATACGCCTGAGGTTTACAGTCTCTGGAAATATAATTGATAACCGACCAGGGATTATATATTTCTTCGTTTCCAAACAAATATCCATCATACCATTCCGCGAGTTCTGCTTTCTTTTCAGGCACACCATAATACCCGAGCATAGTTTCTACTTCTTCACTGGTAAATCCAAAATACCTGTCATACTCATCATCCATAACAGAATTGACAGTAAGATTGTTAAGTCCACTAAATATACTTTCCTGCGCAATCCTAAGAATACCTGTCAGAAAGCCAAATGAAAGATTCTTATTATCCTTAAATGCTCCCGAAAAGAAATTTCTCATAAATCCTATAATCTCTTCATAGAAGTCCTTTGCGTACCCCTCCTGTATCGGTGTATCGTATTCATCAATAATGATTACAGGTGCTTTACCATAATAAGCATCCAGCATTTTGGACAATTTATCAAGCGCAGACGTAAGTTCTACCTCATTTGCCGTTCCATCGAGCATTTTTTCAAAGTATTTTTGTTCATAGGCCGATATCTTATCACTGTCTATAATCTCCTGATGCCTTCCATACTCCTCCTGGACAAGCCCTCTTATCTTTCCAATTGTAGCCTCCCATGTATCGAATTTCACATCTTTAAAAGTAAGAAATATAACAGGATATTTTCCCTGATGAGATTGGTATTCTTCACCGCACTTCCAGATTGCTTTATCCTTAAAATATCTGGAGGTGTCATCCTCTGATATCTCAAAAAACACTCTTAACATATCCATGTTTAAAGTTTTTCCAAATCTCCTGGGTCTGGTAAATAATGATACCAGAGGTTTCCTGTCTAAAAACTCCTTTATCATCATAGTTTTATCAACATAATAATACTCCGACTGTGCCCTTACATAATCTGAAATACCAATTGGTAATGATTTCTTTTCACAAGTATCTTTTTTCTTTATATACCTTCTATTGGAAACTCTGCCATCCACTGGTCTTACTGCATTATCTGGGATCTGCCATCTTCTTCCACTTTTTATCGCGCCACTTATCTTGCCTTTTTTACACAGATCATTTATAGTCCGTTCTGACAAATTCCACTCTCGCGCTATCTGCTTACAACTTTTCATTTTCACATCTCCAATCATCTGACAACATCCTGGCAAACACCACCTCTATATACTATATCTCCTTATTACGCATATTATACAACATTATCCGCAATATATCAAAGTGCATCTGATATATTGCGGATGTTTTTATAAATCGCGGATATATAGCCGTACAAATCCCCATATAACATAAAAGCCCCCATACCTGCCTTTCGCAGATACGGGGGACTTTCATCTCATATCACTACTTATGCTTTTTTGACTTTGGTGTAGCTGGTTCTTCAGCTGCTGCAGCGTTATGATTTGCTGTCGCATATACCTTCTGAACTGCTTTCTTTTTCTTCAATGGATGCTTTGGGTTTTTATCCATTTTGAACACTTCCTTTCTGTTTTCCTAAAATGTTATATAACAGAAATCTGCAGTGCATATGCCGAACGGTCATGTACACCACCGGTTGTGCTATCCTTTTCTTAACTTTGACTATGTTATAGTCCTCTTTATTAGCAATGTCAAGTATTGAGTGCTAATTATTTTGTGAAGATTGTGTGAAGTGATGTTTAGTCAATCCTACTAACAGTTATTATGCAAAATGTCCAAAACGGAAATAGCTATAATCCACTATCTTCAGTTCATATTTTTTACCTTTCTCCTATCATATAGTTAGTTTAAAACTTCAACTATATAGCAATCCTTTTCAAATATTTTTTTCACATCTACTATTCTACATTTTGAACCACAGTTTAATAATAGCTCTTTTTCATACATAAAAATGGGAACCCAATAATTTATATAAGCACATTTATATCCTTTTGGAATTAGATATATTACATAGGCTGAAGTTATATTTTTGAATATATATCTTGACACATGAGTTCCCTTAAAATCCTTATTTTCAAAAATTTCATTTCTACTAAATTTTTTTATATAATCACATTCTATTTTGTTAATTGTTCTGTAAGTTGCAATGTTATCATTTATTTTTGCTTTGGAAATTGCATTTTTCAATATTTTGATTTTATAATTTTTTTTGTTATTATTTTGTGTATTATTTCTTAAATATGCATTTATATTTCTTTTTCCTGCAGCAACTTTTCCTATCCTATATTTTCGTATTTCCTTAACTTCTTCTCTTGTAAGTTCCTTTTTCCACTTTTTATATTCTTCTCTTAATATTTTACATTTAATTGCATGGTATTCCATATTTAAGTCCATGATTACACTGTCTATTGCTACATATTTTCTACAAATTAACCCAATCAACATCTTTCATTCCACCTTTTATATATTTATTGCTAAGATATAGAATACCACAGAAAAGATATTGTGGGTGTTATTAGCAAAAAGGAGCTGACAGCCATGCCGAAGATAAACGATGGGAGGAAAAAAATTATAGCTTTTATCCTGATAATCTTTCTCTCCTTTTTGTGCGTATGCTCACATTCTGACCATTCATGCAGTCTCCATACCGGTCATACTGAACATGTTGAGGGCATTCAGCTTTCAGAAAACCATGCAGAGTCATCCCTTGAAAGCGGGGACATAAAGACCCCCGATGCAAATCGGATTATAGAGGCAAAGCCATCGTCAGGGAACAGAGAAAAAGTAAGATCACATCCAAACAGAAGCTGGTATTTGCAATCATCACAAATGCCATCCTGTGTCTGCTCTTTCCTGTTGCAGCGCCATTGTTCCTGAGTTTCTTCATCGGTATCGTCATCAGGGAGACCGGAATAGCTGTATATGTCAAGCTGGTCGGTGAAGAATTCCTGTACTTTGCGACATTCTTCCTCGGTCTGATGCTTGGCGTTCTCTGCGATGCCAGCACACTTCTGAATGAACAGGTGCTCAAGCTACTGATCCTTGGGATGCTTGCTCTGCTCCTCTCAGGTATCGGCGGAATCGTCGGAGGCTACATCGTATACCTGTTCAAACGTGGAAACTTCAACCCTACAGTCGGTATTGCCGGAGTGTCATGCGTACCTTCAACCGCCAAGGTCGCCCAGAAGGCGGCATCAAAGTCTGACCCTTCAGCATTTATTCTCGACTACGCCCTGGGCGCGAACATCTGCGGAGTTATAACGACTGCGATACTTACGGGAATTTATATAACGCTTTTGAGCTAAAATTACATGTTTTTATATACACAAAATGCCACAGCAGTTTTATGCTGCTGTGGCATTTGCTTTACCCTATTGCTTTGTGTATAGATTTAACTGATTGTCTGTGTCACGTCCTGCATACATTACTCTAAGAATGGTTACAACCTTTTTATCGCTATCAGGAATATAAAATACCACATAATTATCTACTGGTAATACACGAAGTCCACGGCTTTTCCACGGTTCTTTCTCGTATCTTCGATAACGCTCCGGCATCGTATCCAGACTTAATATCTGCTCTTCCAGACGGTCAAGCTGTCCGCTTGCGTTTTGAGGAGATTGTAATTCAAAGGCAATATATTCAAAAATTCCTCTCAGATCATTGTCAGCCTGCTCGGATATCTCTAATTCATATATCATATTCCATAATCCTTACGAATGTCAGTAAAGGCCTCTTTAGCATTTTTCATCCGTCCAGCCTGCATATCCGCATACCCCTTCTCCAATTCTTCGTTGAACTCTGTCTCTGATAATGTGCTGATGTCAACAGGTCTGTCATATGGTATTTTTACTTCAAATGGAAGTCCTCTCTGTAAGATAATCTGTTTATAAAACATATTTATAGCACTAGAAGCAGGGATACCCAGTGTAGCCAAGATACTTTCTGCTTTTTCTTTGACATCTGGTTCAATCCTTACATATAAATTTGCAGATTTTGTAGCCATATAAAGCATCTCCTTTCATAAGTAGTGTTTCCATCTATCCTTAATTATAAGCATATGTCCGCACAACAGCAATACTATTTCTTCCTCATATCATCTATCACAACATCAGCATCACGACATTCACCTTTTTCAGCATGTTGTCTTGACTTCGCCAGTTTGTCTATCATCTGTTCCTCTGTCATTGCCACATATGGATCTGTAACAACCCTTTTTATCTCAAATGGAAATCCATTATTTGCAACTGCCTGGGTAAGAAAAATTCTTATAGCTGTCGTAGTATCTGTTCCAAGATCATGAAATAATTTATCTGATTTTGACTTAAGATCATTGTCTACCCTTACCTGTATTGTGCTTGCCATTCTCATGCACCTCCTAGTATTAATAATATGCAACTTCACCGCTTCTTTATAAAAAAGAATACTTAATTTATGCCAATTCAATACAAATGTATTGTTTTAGTAGTGATATTTCATATGCAAACACTATGACATCGGCATCCTTCACATCTTCATATATTTCTATCATGTCATCCTGAATGAGATCATAGTTTCATTTTCACTCTATATATGATAATATGATTACGGTTAGATATATCTAACCGTATGGGTGGAATTAGAAATTACAACACAATTATTGAACGGAGAAAATACAATGAAGATAACAAAATGGGATGAACAGGCAGCCGAGGATATCGGCCATGCGTTTGGATATTACGACTATGGGCAGGAAACAGGTATGGGAGTGTTCTACAGCAGCAAAGAGGCAGTGGCAAATTACATAGCCGGCTACGTCCGTATGGCATTTGAAGGACAAATGCTCTATACGACAAGCGAACGTGGCGAGGGGTATATCGCCTACACCCTGCCGGGACAGAAAATGAATCTCAAAGCTGGCATGGCTATCCTCAAAGCTCTGTTTCGCAATATGAGCCTTAAAGAAATGATCCGCATGGGAAAAGCTCTGTCCAAGGGAGGAAAATCCCTTCAGGATCGAATGAAGAAAGAGAAGAAAGATTTTATATTCGTCGGCATGGTCTGCGTCCGCGAACAATACCAGGGACAGGGATACATGAGAAAAGTTCTGGACATGGCTTTCTCTGAGGGAAACAGGTTGCACGTTCCAGTCATCCTTGAGACGGATGCCAAGTCAAAGTGCGACAAATATATGCATCTCGGCATGGAGCTTGAGGGTGTGCGCGATATGGGCGCTTATGGTAAATTGTACGATCTAATCAAATATCCTGATTAGGGAACAAAGAGCAGCACGCTTTAGCTCGTTGCTGATGTAAATTAAAAATGTCAGATAGATATGAGTCCAAAACCATTGCTCATATTTATCTGACGTTTTTATTTTTTTCTTTTTTTCTTTTTGACTTAATCCAACTCTTCTGTGCATAAAATTTTCACTTATTTAATAAAAATCTTCGAAAAGATACAAACTTTCGATTTTCTGTATCCTTTGCGCATTTTTCGTCAGAAAAAAGAAAGTTTTTTATCTTTTTAGGATAAGTCGAATTTTTCTACCCCAATATCACCATTTCCCTTAATAATCTTCTTGACATCTCATCCTCAAAAGATAAAAATAACAAGTGACTGACTAAAATTCAGCAAAGGATTCTATAGATACGAGGTTAGACAAATGTACCAGATAATGACAGCCGACGAGGCAATGGATCTTATAAATGACGGAGATGTGATCGCACTCAACTCATTTCTCGGCATAGATATTCCAATCGAGCTTCACGAGGCATTATATAAAAGATACCAGAGGACAGGTTCGCCGAAGCACCTCATCGCTATATCAAGCGCGGGCTTTGGTGCGTGGGATGAGAACAAGGCGGCAGAGGGATACATAAGAGACGGCGCCGTTGACAAGATCATCTGCGGACATTTCGGCGCCATGTACAGCACCAAGAAGCTTGTCCTTGAGGACAGATTTGAGGCATACAATCTCCCACTCGGCTGTATCTCACACGCAATACGTGCACAGGCCGGCGGACTTCCGGGAGCACTCTCCAAGGTCGGGCTAGATATATTTGTCGATCCGAGACTTGAGGGGCCGGGAATCAACAACATATCAAAAGACGACTCACTTGTAAAATACGTTGAGCTTGACGGTGAGGAATTCCTCTACTACAAGCTGCCGCTTATCAACGTGGCTATCATCAAGGGAACTGCTGCCGACCGCAAGGGCAACATCTCATTTGAGGATCTGTTTACCGCAGGAGATGCGCTGTCCATCTGTCAGGCTGTAAAGGCAAATGGCGGAAAGGTCATCGTGCAGGTTGACAGACTTGTGGCAAGGCCATCAAGACCTCACAATACCATCATTCCGGGATGTCTGGTTGACGCTATCGTTGAGATACCGCCGGAGCCAAGACACGCATCATACGAATCCCTGACAGGAAGTTTTGAGATTCCATATTCACAGTGGCAGGACTGGGCTGAGATGCTTTCCGGTCGTACCAAGACAAAGAATGTCGTCAATACAAGCGCAGAGATCATTGGAAGAAGGGCCGCTCTGGAATTGAAACCGGACGATATAGTCAACATAGGTGTTGGAATTCCGGAGACTGTATCCAAGTATGCCAGAGAGAACGGTATTCTGGACAAGATAACCCTGACCGTAGAATCCGGAGGTGTAGGAGGATTTCCTGCATCGGGCAAGGTGTTCGGCGCTGTTATCGGCGCAGACTCCATATATGACATGGCAAACCAATTTGATCTCTACAACAATGGAGGTCTTGATATCTGTTTCATGGGCGGGATCGAGGTTGACAGGTTCGGGAATGTAAATGCCCACAAGGGACCTGGCGCATTTGCCGGTGTAGGCGGATTTGCAAATATCACCGCCAAGACAGCAACTGTTGTGTTCTGTCTCACATTTGATACGAAGGGGCTTGCCGTGGAAGACAATGACGGCATCGTGACCATCAAAAACGAGGGAAGCATTCCTAAGTTCGTAAACGATGTCAGAAGCATCAGTTTCTCAGGAAAACGTGCGCTGGCAAACAGGCAGAGGGTTATATACGTCACAGAACGATGCGTATTTGAGCTCACTGAAAATGGGCTCAAACTCATAGAAGTGTACCCGGGAATTGATCTTGAACATGACATTCTAAGCAAGCTTCCTTTCAAGGTTGAGGTGGATGAAAGGCTGAGATAGCTCCAACTTCTTCGCTGATGTTTGTTGAACAAACCATTTGACTTATTCATAAGCGACAACTCGTTAGCGGATTTTATCTTTTTTCAAATTCTCAGCTATTTAGAGCACAAAATTATCACTTATGTGCAAAAAAGTCTCGAAAAGATACATGGTTGCAAATTTTTGTATCTTTTTGAGACTTTTTCCATTGCAGGTGATATTTTTTTATATTTTCACCCTAATATAACCATTTGGGTGAAAACATAAAACCTTTAAGTCCACTTACATAATTTAGCCATGAAACAACTCCTCTACTTCCCCACCAGCTCCACGCACACAATCTCTGGATAGTTAAACAGCCTCACCGGAATCACACTGTTGCCAAGGCCTCGGCTGACTATCATCTCTGTGCCGTCCATATAGTATTCACCTGCTGTATATTCTGGAAGAAATCCCTGATCCGGAGCCACTATCCCGCCGACAAACGGCAGTCTGAACTGTCCGCCGTGGGCATGTCCGGAAAGCACAAGATCAACACCGGTGCCGGCATACCTGGCAAGGTATTGTGGCTCATGTGCAAGAACGACCGTGAGCTCTTTTTCCCCAGAGTCTTCATTATCAGCGGTCTCTTCCTTCTGTTCAGCTTGATCATTCCTAATACTTTCATCACTAAGCAATGCCTCCAGTGTCCCATCCGCAAGACTTTTATCGTCCAGCCCAACCAGCCTGAACTTTGCATCACCCATGGATATCTCCACAACCTGATCATCCAGAATAACCACCCCGGCACCTATAAGCCCATCCATAAGCTCGTCATATTCAGATTTCTCAAGCCAATATTCATGATTGCCTGTGACATAGTATACCGGACATATTTTCACGATCTCGTCCACAAATTGGACTGCTCGGTCTACATCTGTGTGATTTGAGTCCACAAGATCTCCGGTCAGGACGATCATATCAGGTTCACATTCTCTTATCCTGTCCACCAGTTTCTGGTTTTTCTTGCCAAACTTTGCATTGTGCAGATCCGATATCTGGACTATGCGATATCCCTCAAGATCTGCGCCAAGCTGCTCTGCCGCATATGTATAATGTGTGGTTTCAAGGTGTTTGTTCTGAAAATTGCAGAACAATATTATGACAATAACTATGCTCAGAGTAATTGCCAATTTTATATATTTCTGCTTTTTCGTATTTCTACTTTTTTGTTTTTTAGATTTTCCTTTCATTCGCAGCCCCACTTTTAAATTCCCCATTTCCCCTGTTTCTGAGTACCAGCCCACATAAAATTTTACACATAATCAGATGCGTCTATAGTTTCATCTGTTTCTTCACCATTTGAAGAACACGCAGCTCCCTCTTTATCATAACCTCATCGAAATAATTCTCACTGTGATACTCGTCATTTGCACATATCGCCTCATCGATTGGCAAGACTCTTAGCACAAATCCCGCCTCTCGCTCATATTCATCAAGTTCCTGTCCTATATTCGCAGCTTCAACATCACATATATAATAAAAGTTTTCCTGCTCAAATATCGTATTCTCCGATTTATCACTCTTCTGTCTTCGAAGTACACTTCCAAATTCTCTTATGCTATCAGGGATGACCACAAGCCCGGTCTCCTCGCGGACCTCACGGACAAGAGCTGCCTTTTTGTCCTCTCCGCCTTGAATACCGCCACCCGGAAATTTGTAATAATGCTCCCGCCCACTGTAGACAAGGGCTATTCTATCTCCTTGCAGGATGATTCCACGTGCCGACGGTCTGCGGTATACATTATAGCCCGCTTCGTAGTCCTTTATGTCTATGTCAAATAACCTTCTCATCTCTTATTCGACCTCCGCCAGATCTTCCTCTCCTGAGCCTCTTTTATCAGCATGTCCCGGAAATCAGGATGGGCTATGGATATCAGTGCCTCAGCTCTCTCCCATGTGGATCGTCCTTCAAGGTTTATCACGCCGTACTCTGTCGCCAGAAAGTACACCTGACTTCTCGGCGAGGTGATGATATCTCCGTTGAACTGCGGTTTTACCCTGGAATGCTTCACCCCATTTCTGTCGGTGTGTGTGGAACTCATGCAGATAAACGCCTTGCCGCCACGGGAGCCCGAGGCACCGATAAGGAAATCGAGCTGTCCACCGGTTCCGCTGATCTGGCGTGAACCACTGCTCTCCGCCGCAACCTGTCCGTACAAATCCACCGCCACGCAGCTGTTTATGGATACCATGTTGTCTATCTGCGATATGACATACGGTCTGTTCACGTACTCGAGTGGATATGCAGCGATTCCAGGATTGTCGTCCAGCCACTCATACAGCTCATTTGAACCGATGGCACAGCCAAATACGCCTTTCCCACGATCTATGTTCTTGTATTTATTTGTCAGCTTGCCCGCCTTGTACAGGGCCAGATATGCATCCGAGCAGAGCTCCGTGTGCATGGCAAGATCCTTTAGATCCGACTGAGCCAGCATCTCACCTACCGCATTTGGCATTCCTCCGATACCGAGCTGCAGTGTTGAACCATCTACTATATATGGAATGAGCAGCTCCGCTATCTTCCGGTCAACTTCCCGCGGTGCCTGTGTTTTCACATCTGCAAATGGTTCGTGCTCCCCCTCCACGATCATATCCACATCCGATATGTGAATACACTCGTCATATCCACCGCGTATCTTAGGCATGTGCTCATTCACCTCAACTATCACGATGTCCGCCTTCCTGGCAATAGGGGCAGCTACACCGGTATTCACCGAGAAGTTAAAATAACCATGCTTGTCCATAGGTCCCACCGACACCATGACCACATTCACATGGAGGAAATACTCATAATAAGCCGCATTGTTGTGGAACACCATAGGTATATAGTAGCATTTTCCCTCATCGCACAGCTTTCTCTCGTACTGCGAACAGTGCCAGCTATGATACACAAAATGCTCCTGACTGTCATCGCACTCTGCAACCTCTATAGGCCCAGCCATCAGATTGCCCCTGATCTTCACATCGTGCAGCTCATCTCTCCGCTTTGCCAGTGCTCTGTCAAGTAGTACAGGTTTTCCAAGGGACGATGTGTAATCGACCCAGTCTCCATCCTTGACACACTCCACCGCAGCCTCCGGTGTACGCAGCTTTTCTCTATACATTTGCTGAAAATCGAACATATAAATCCCCCTTTATTGAATAACGTTTCACCGATTGTCCTCCATCACCAGTCTCTATCACCATTATCAAATAAATCAAGTGCCATTTCAACATTTTTAGAGATATTCTGTGTAAATATCAATGAAAAAGTTTACCAACATTTACAATATTCCAGCCAAAATAGTCATAATATTTTTCCACTTTCACTGGAACAATGCTCATTTGCATCTAATTACAAAACGCAAAAGAGCCCCCCGCATACCTGCACCTTGCAGATACACGGAGGGCTCTACGAATATTAGTCATCTGTTATTAAGTAATTACGCATTTCTTACATTATTCGATTGCGATGTAATTACTCTTCTCTACTTTCTTCTGCTCTTCCTTCTTCGGAATCGACAGCTTCAGTACGCCATGCTCATACTTTGCATGAATGTCTTCCTGGGTAATTCCCTCTCCGACATAAAAGCTTCTGCTCATGCTGCCGGCATAACGCTCACGCCTGATATACTTGCCGCTCTTCTTGTCCTTCTCATCCTTATCCAGACCCTTTGCAGCCTCAATTGTCAGGTAACCATCAGCAAGCTGAACCTTTACTTCATCTTTCTTGAATCCAGGCAGATCCATATCTACTTCATATGAATCGTCCGTCTCACGGACATCAGTCTTCATCATGTTCTTTGCATGCTTACCATACAGCGCACGCTCGGTAGGTGCTAACGCTTTACTAAACTCCTTGTCAAAATCCCTTCCAAATGGGAAATAGTCATTCATCCAATCATCAAATAAATCTTCTCCAAAAATACTAGGTAACATAAGTCATTTCTCCTTTCAATCTCAAACAAGTGTCGGAAATTGTGGCTTCTTATGAAACCCCAAGGCACTTAGACTTTTTGTTTACTGTTGCTTTCAAAATAATTGTCAAGATAAGCTTTCGGGATTCTTTCTCTTCTTTCTAATCCCTTTCCTTATCTTTGACTATGTTATATACCCGATTGCTAGCACTGTCAAGAGGCGAGTGCTAATTATTTTGTGAAGAATTTGTGAAGCCTTATAAATCAAGGCTTCACGGGGTTTTGTTTTGTCTATAACACTTGGTTTTGGGGCTTTTACACCATTTTTACACCATTTTTTTCGTTTTTGGTGTAACCAAATTTATTTTACACCATTTTACACCATCACTATTCGTTTCTATACTGCTGATGATGCCTTTCTAGAGAAATCCATCTTATCCATCTCTGACTCAACCTGTGACTGTTCCGCAATGTGATTATAAATATTCATTGTGATATTTGCATCAGCGTGCCCCATGACATATTGCATTACTTTAGGATTTACATTGTTTTCGCCTAACCTGGTACATCCAGTATGTCGAAGTATATGCGCCGAAATATGTGGCATAAGTTCTGGCGTTCTATGTTCCTGCTCTGCAATTATCATTTCGTTTTTATTATAAGCATTTACTATGTTCTTTAAAAACGAGTTTACCCCCGCCGGCATTATAGGTCTACCTGTCTTAGCATTAAATATAAAACCACTTCGTCCACCAATCTCAACATCACTATGCAGTCCAAGTTTCATATTCAATTCTCTTTGACTACGAAATGCATCATATACCTCCTGTGTCATAGGTATTGTCCTAATTCCTGCCGCTGTCTTTGGTACTGACTCATGAAAACAATATCCCTCTTCACCTTCAGCGTAAATTACCTGGCCTTTGACATTAATCTCCCTGTTCTTCATGTCGATATCTGACCATGTAAGTCCTATCGTTTCACTGACACGCAGACAGGCACCGAACATAATCTGTAACATCGGAAGATGCCTCGCATATACTTTGCTCTCTGCCACGAATTTCAACAATTTATCCTGCTGCATTCTTGTTAATGGCTTTCTCTTTTTTGCTGGAGCTCCATAATCATCCAAAGTTCCTGTCACAGGATTTTTACGGATGATTCCATCAGAAACCGCCATCTCCAAACACGGATTTAACATGCCATAAAATGCTTTTATAGTACTATGTGACAAGCCTTCTTTTGACATAGCCGAGAAAAATGCTCTTACATGCGATGTCTTGAACTCAACCACCTTTATATTACCGATTGAATCACGAACACGATAATTCCACATACGCACATAATTATTTTTTGTCTTTTCTCTAAGATTCTTTGTCTCCAAATAGCGTTCAAATAAGGTATTAACTGTCAGCTTCTTTGTTGCGGCATCTGTAACCAGCTGATCATCCATGTCTTTCTGAATCCGTTTCTCGCGTTCTCTCAAATTCGCCAGATCACTATCATAAATAGTCAGTCTCTTGCCCGCCAACTCATCATAACACCTATACATATAACGCCCATCTGCACGCTGACTCTCTCCAGTCTTTAAATTTCTTCCTTTATTATCCTTCCTTGCCATTATCATCATTCCTTTCACTGATTTCGTTAATTGGAATGATTTTTGTCCTTTGAATATCAGTCATTTCTATCCAATATCCAATCTCAGATTAACATAATATCTGATAGCTTCCAATAGCAAATTTCAAGTTAGTGCTAATTTATTCATCCATATCTATTATCCTCTTAATCTTCCAATACGAAACTTCTCATCTTTCAAATTGCTGTTGCATCAAGATACTTCTTGATTTTATCTACGTTGTACAAAACACGTCTTCCTATCACTATTTTAGCTTCGGCACAATCTGCTATTTTTCTGGCTGTCACCGCGCCACATGACAACATAGCCATCAAGCCATCTATATCTACAGTTAATCGATTTTCCTCTTTATATCTCGTAGTTTTATTCATCGCTTATCTTCTCCTTATCCTCACCGCAACATTCTACATTATCCAATGCCAGTTCCCTCACAATGACATCATTGATCTGCCGGATGACCCATTCATCCTTTATTTCTCCGAGAACATTTATGATCTGACTCTCTCCTATAGTACACATCTGCTCTCCCATAAAAACCGTATCCTTATAAAGTCTTCCATTCACATCCTTAGCTGTGACCTTCACATGTACCGGAAAATCCTTCTTCT
>URJI01000032.1 GCA_900548215.1 uncultured Coprococcus sp.
CATCAAAATCCTTGTATACAACGGAAGCCTTCGCCATAACAGCAGCAAAATCGCCTGTCGCTGTGTTCGATATAGGTGATATAAAAAGCTGCGCTGTCTCATCAACTGCAAGAACAGTCTCAGGGAACACCTCACATGTCACTTTGTGGTATACACCTCCCGATACAGCATCCTGCATCTTGAGCATCCAGTCAAGCTCATATCTTGCCTCGTCAAGGATATCCGGAACACCGTTTCCACTCTCAGGTATTCCTATAGAATCATCCTTTGTTACCTCCGGCACATCCTGGTATGAGAGAAGAAGATCCTGAACAGTCTTCGCACCAGGAACCACATAACGGCCATAATCTCCGGCATCATGCCAGCCTCCTGTCACATCAAGGGCAGTATCTGTTCCGTACACAACAGCTGATCCGGTATGACATGCCTTATGGCTAAAGTCTGCTGATACACTCTCATCGAGATCTGTTCCGCATCGCTGGTTGTACAGCATGAGAACCACATCCTTATACATATCTGAATATATGTCATCCCCGATCACAAATTCAAATGACTCTGCACCGGTATCAAGAGCTATCTTATATGTTCCGGCAGTCTTCACATCGCTGAAATCCACAAGTGCATATTTCTCACGGATCGCACTGTCGTAATCCCTGCTTCCAATGTCGCCTTCCTTCACCGACTTGCCCGTACTCACATCGATCACCTGATACTTTGTGGCATCCTGGTCTGTGACAGTGGCGATCTTCTTTGCATCTGTCTTGTAACCTACCTGATTTATATTCACAGCATGAGATTCCGGAAGTCCCTCTACGCTCTGTGCATTTGACACATCAACAGCCTTGAGCACTATGTTGTCAAAGTATACCTTGTGCGGCTCACTGTCATCACCTATATTCTCAAAATGTCCCAGATTCATACACAGTCTTGGCGCAGGATCGGACGCCTCACTCATGGTAAACTGATTGGATATGTGTTGCGTCTCTGTTCCAATAGTTATGTCATCCATAACATATGCATGATAATCACCACCATTTATCTGAATCCTGTACTGAAGTCCACGTTCTACCGTGCTGTGTACATCAAATGACAGCTCATACTCACAGCCCTCATACAGCTCAAATCCGTCATAATATATCTGATTTGCGTAATCAAGAGTACCTGTTCCCTGCACATCAAGGCAGAGCTCGCCGTTCTCTGCAGAGAGGGTTGACGTACCTCCGTTGGAGTATGTATGACACTCATCCTCTTCATTATCATCGAAATTCAGTTCAAATATAGTGTCGCCCGCTTTTACACTAACCGCCTCTTTCTCAGCCTCTGTAGTACTCTCAGTTGTCTCAGCCTCAGTGCTTTCTGTCTCATCCAAGCTGGCTGCCTCGGTCTCTTCCGTTGAACCGGTCGTCTCAGATGTACCTTCATCCTTCTTGTCGCCACAGCCAGCAAGCATGGACATCCCCATCATCGCAGCCATCGTGAGCGCAAGTATCTTCTTCATTCTCGCCATATTAACCCTCCATATACCTTATTATCTCCTGAAATGCCAAATGTCCGCCAAATATATCCAGAGCACTTCCTATCGTCACATCGATCTTGTCTCTTCCGAGAGTCCTGAGCTGCTCAAGATCATCAAACGAGGCAACACCACCCGCATACGTCATCGGCAGCTTTCCCCATCTTCCGAGCAGATCAGCTATACTTGTCTCTATACCAGACGCCTTACCCTCAACATCCACCGCATGGATAAGATACTCATCACAATGATCTGCAAGTTCATCCAGAGTTTCCTGATTCACTATGACATTGGTGAATTTCTGCCATCTGTCAGTGACAATATAATACTCACCATCCTTCTTCCGGCAGGACAGGTCCAGAACAAGATGCTCTCTGCCGACAGCGTGTTCAAGATCTCTCAGGTTGTCGTAATTGATCTCGCCATTTCTGAACACAAACGATGTGGCTATAACATGAGATGCTCCCATATCTATGAATGTCTCCGCATTCCCCGCATTTATGCCACCGCCTATCTGCAATCCTCCCGGATACGCCGAAAGCGCCAGCTTCGCCTGCCTTAAATCAGCCTCATAATACTCGCTGGATGCAGGATTTAGCAATATGATATGCCCGCCGGACAAACCATACTTTTTGTATAGCTCAGCAAAAAAATCTCCTTCTTTCTGTGACACAAAATTCTCCTCGGCCACATCTCCCTCATCACGAAGGCTTCCTCCAACTATCTGCTTCACCTGTCCATTGTGTATATCAATGCATGGTCTGAATCTCATCCGTCCATCTCCCATCGGCTTTTCTATATTTGTGCTTCATTTGCCCATATAACAGCTATTCTACCATACAAACTGCGATTATGACACAATAAATAGATTAACCACGCAAATCTTTATTTGATTACAGTCCCATAAGGCTTTACAATGGATATATATTGCGAAAGGATGGGGACAACCATGAATTATTCACTAAAAGCAGAACTGGACAACTGTTACTCATTTGCCGATTCACTTGACAACGACGGATACGGTGCACGCCAGAAGGCTGGCATAAAGACAAGGGAGATGCTCCAGTTTGACCTGCTTCAGTTTCTTGCATATTTATCAAGTTCAGATACATCGGAGCTCTCACTCCAGATAAGATTTGTAAGAGAATATCTGAACCAGCATTTTACCACAGAACGTTTTAGAAATTTCAAATACGAAAGAACCATGGGGGACTTTGCCAATAAGCCGCCAAGATCTCTGACATACTTTGTACAAGGGGATCTGCTCCGCGCCAAATCCAACCCCCAGACCGTATACCGTTCAAGGGATTACATACGCATGTTCAAGCTTATGGGGCAGGAATTCATAGCCTGCAACAATATCACAAATGATGACGAGATAGCACATCTTACAGGCTACTGCCTGATGCTTGACAAATATCTCAAGTCTATGAACCTGTATGCCAATGATCCAAGTCCGCTTCTGGACAAATACAATGCACTTCCTAAAACTGCGGCTGCGGACAAGGCGTCCAGCAAAGCCTCTGCACAAAGCACTGCATCCGAGCAGATCAAGGATGTAGACGCATTGCTTGAGGAGCTAAACTCAATGACAGGCCTTGAGAGCGTAAAAAAAGATATAACAAACCTTGTGAACCTCCTGAAGATCAAAAAACTCCGTGAGGAAAATGGAATGAAGCAGCCTTCAGTCTCGCTGCACCTTGTATTTTCAGGCAATCCTGGAACAGGAAAGACTACAGTTGCAAGACTGCTGGCAAACATATACAAAGGACTCGGCGTCCTGTCAAAAGGACAGCTGGTCGAGGTTGACCGAGGCGGACTTGTAGTTGGATACATTGGCCAGACTGCAGTTAAGACTAACGAAGTCATAGAGTCGGCACTGGGCGGAATACTTTTTATTGATGAGGCATACACCTTAACCGCCGGAAAAGGCGAAAACGATTTTGGTCAGGAGGCTGTGGATACCCTGCTCAAAGCCATGGAAGATCACAGGGACGACCTCATAGTGATCGTTGCAGGCTACCCGGATCTCATGGAACAGTTCCTGAGCTCCAATCCAGGGCTGAGATCCAGATTCAACAAATTCATCACATTTGATGACTACACTGGCGATGAACTCATGTCGATATTTGAAAGCATGTGCAGCAAGCAGGAATACAAACTAGATGATGCCGCCCGCGATTACGCAAAGAAATATTGGACAGATAAAGCAGCCCACCACGATAATACATTTGCAAATGCAAGAGAGGTTCGTAACTTTATGGAATCAGCTATATCAAGACAGGCCACAAGAATCGTGTCCATGGAGAACATCGACGTTGCCACTCTTGAGACACTTATAAAAGATGACCTCATTTCATAATTATGCAAAGATTAGCCATTTAGCCTGAAATCAATACATTTGTTTATACAATTTTTATTGTATCTATAGAGACTAAACTATTATAATAAAAAAAAGGACTGTAGTTATTACTATCCTGTATCAGATAAAGAGAGGTATTTTATTTTGAACACGTCAACACAAATAGACAATCCTATTATGAATTTTCTCACAACCGTATGCGACATAGTTATACTACATTTTTTATGGCTGCTCACTTCACTGCCAATTCTCACTATAGGTGCATCGACCACGGCACTTTACTATACCACCATGAAATGTATCAGGAACGGTCATGGCGGGATCGTTAAAATGTTTTTCAAGAGCTTTAAAGAGAATTTCAAACAGGCAACGGGTATAGGAATACTAGTGCTGGTCGCTGGTTTTATATGTAGTTTTGATATATACTACGCAGTGCGAATGAACCAGAGAGGTATGCTGATCATATTCACTATTATGTCAATCATATATCTGTTCACAGTACTATATGTATTTCCACTTCAGGCACAGTTTGAGAATACAATAAAAGCAACTATAAAAAATGCATTTCTCCTATCGATAAAGAACCTTCCGTGGACACTGCTGATGGCCGCCATAACAGCAGCCATAATTGTAGCCTGCTATTTCAGCTCAGCTTTTCTCGGAATCATGCTTATATGTGCAGCAGGACTTCACGCATATCTCTGCTCCCTCATATTAGTACATCTGTTCAGGGAATATATGCCAGAGGAAGAGGACAAACCTGATGAAGATTTTCATTTAGCAGACAGCGAAGACGAAACCAAAGCTGACTAGATCACCTTCCCTTTCCTACACATACAGTTGAATAATACACATGTTGTGCGCCGGCTTTTCTCAGAAGACCGGCGCATACGTCTATAGTGACACCGGTTGTATATATATCATCTATGAGCAATATGTTGTTATGCCCCGGATACAGCCGTCCAATTGTCATTGATTCCTTTATGTTATTTGCCCTCTGAATATTGTCCAATGTCTTCTGCGGTGATGTGTATTCTTTCCTGATCAGAATGTCATCAAGAACCGGAAGTCCCAGAAGCTTCGAAACTTTATCAGCTAGTATCTGTGCCTGATTATATCCCCTGGATTTCAGTTTTCTCCTGTGGACTGGCACGTAAGCAATCCCATCCATACGGTATCTTCCAACATACGGGCGCACTTTCTCCGCCATCTCTCTTCCGTAGAAATCGCAATATTCTCTTTTATTGTGGTATTTTATCGCCAGGACGCTGGCTTTGACAGGCTCCTCATAATTGAACACCGGGAAGCCTCTATCGAAATTTCTGACGTGTCTCTCACAGTCATAACATAGTTCCTGCTCTTCCGTATCCACCTCTTTACCGCATTTCATGCACAAAGGGCCGGTCACATATGGGAGAGCCTTATGCTTGCCGCATATCAGCCCTCCGCCAAACGGGACCACCGCATCACACAGTGCGCACCTTCTCGGATACAGAAGATCCATACATATATCCTTTATCAAATCATATCCCCCCAAAAAGTCTAAGCCTCAGCTATATCCACCAGCCTGTCCGCAAAAGTAGTATATCGCTTCTGCTCATCCTCGTTATCTATCATATGGTTTACAAGACCGATATTGCCGACGACTACAACACTCAGCTTTGCCCTTGTGACAGCCGTGTACAGCAGATTCCTGTTCAGAAGTTTCGGCGGACACTTGAGAAGCGGTATGACAACTACAGGATATTCACTTCCCTGAGACTTGTGTATAGTTATCGCAAATGCATGCTCAAGCTCGTCAAGCTGGCTGTACGGATATTCGGTGACTCTGCCGTCGTCAAACTCCACAACCAGTTTCTGATCATAATCATCCACGCTTGTCACAAATCCTATATCACCGTTGAACACACCGACACCTTCGTCGGCCGCATATCTTCCTGAAGGAGCCATGATCTTCCATTCCTGCTTGTAGTTGTTCTTGACCTGCATGACTTTATCGCCCTGTCTGAATATCACATCACCTCTGTCATGCTCAGGTTTCCCAGCATTTCCCGGATTCAGCACCTCCTGAAGCTGCCTGTTCAGATTCTCAACACCCAGATCATATTTTCTCATAGGTGTCAGCACCTGTATATCTGTCGAAGCAACCTTAAAATATGCAGGAAGCTGTCTAGTCAACAGGACCTTAAGTTCAGCTATAATGTCATTGTATCCATTCCTCGGAACGAAGAAAAAATCATTGCTCTTATTCTTAATCTCGATATGGATTCCATCATTTATCTTGTGAGCATTGCCTATTATGTCGCTGTCCTCTCCCTGTCTGTATATCCTGTCAAGAACCGACACGCTGAATACTCCTGAAGCTATTATGTCCTTGAGCACATTTCCCGGTCCAACAGACGGAAGCTGGTTGGAATCGCCCACCAATACCAGTCTGGTTCCCGGAACTATAGCTTTCAGCAGGCTGTAAAAAATCCCGCTGTCGACCATCGACATCTCATCTATGATGATAACATCTGCTTCGAGAGGATTCCCCTCATTCCTCGCAAATGTATAAGCTGCCGTCTCATCGCCTTCCATGCCGCCAGTAAGTTCAAGCATTCTATGTATAGTCTGAGCAGCATAACCCGTTGCCTCAGTGATTCTCTTTGCAGCCCTTCCTGTCGGCGCAGCCAAAACTATCTTCATACTGAAGCTCTCATATATCTTGATCAGAACATTGATGATGGTAGTCTTTCCTGTACCCGGTCCTCCAGTGATCACCGCAACGCCGTGATCCACCGCATTCCTTATGGCTGCTTTCTGTGAATCTGCCAGTTCCATGTGTTCTTTCTTCTCAACAGTCTGAACAACCTTGTCTATCTTCAGCTTTGCTTTCGAAAAATCTATGTTCAGCTCATTCAGAAGCCTTGCAGAATTCAGTTCCGTGTAATAATTGGGTGCCGCATATACAGCGTTCACCACGACATCGCCACTCTCCACATCGGGATCTTCTTCACAAACTCCGCCAGATACTGTATCTACAAAATTCGTATTACCTCTGTCCCGTATCTCTTTGATAATTATCTTTCCCGCAACACTGAGTTCAAGTATCTGGTTACATATAGACATCTCAAGTTCAGGATCATATGGCATATACTCGTTAATAAGAAGAGAATATGTCTTGTCCACCAGCATCTTCTGTGGAAGATACATGTGTCCCAATCTGTTAGCCCCAAGAAGTGCATACATGACAGCTGCCCTTATCCTGAAATCGGAATCACGGCCTATCCCCAGTCTGTCTGCTATCTCATCCGCTGTCCTGAATCCTACACCAGCTATATCCTCTGCCAGCCTGTAAGGATTAGTCCTGACTATATCGTACACCTCATCTCCATACTCGTTGTATATCCTGACAGCAAGACTTACCGGTATGCTGAGCCCTGTCAGAAACATGAGAGCATCCTGCATGTCCTTTTTTTCATTATAGGATATGGCTATCTCCCTTGCCTTCCGCTCAGATATGCCCTTAATCTCCGCAAGACGTTCCGGTTCCTCCTCAATGATCCTTAAAGAGTCCATCTTAAATTTTTTGACTATCCTCTTAGCAAGAGCCTCGCCAACACCTTTTATGATTCCTGATCCCAGATACTTCTCTACACTTAATATATCCTCCGGCATCTTAATCTCACAGGATGTAAACTTAAACTGAAGATCATAGGCAGGATGCTCCACGTATTCGCCTTCTGCCGAAACATATATACCCTCGGCAACTCCGTGAAGATTCCCCACAAAAATATCTTCGCCGTCCTCGCCCTCAACGGCGAAGACGGCGTATCCATTGTCTTCATTCTTATATATTACTTTCTCTACGTAGCCTTCTCTAACCAAACTTTGTCTCCTTTGTATGGACAATGTTAATTCTTTTTCTCACTCAGAAGCTCTATATACTTACCTGTACCTATAGCAACTGCGCGAAGCGGATCCTCGGCTGTCATGGTCGTGATTCCAGTCTTCTCCTCAAGCAGTTCCTCAAGTCCATGGAGCAAAGCACCACCGCCTGTCAGAACTATTCCTCTGTCTGCTATATCTGCTGCCAGTTCAGGTGGGGTTCTCTCGAGAACAGAATGAACAGCTTCGCAAATCTGTGCAGCCGGCTCTCTAAGCGCTTCCTCAGTCTCATCTGATGTGACTGTAACCGTCTTTGGAAGTCCCGTTACCAGGTTTCTTCCTCTTATATCCAGAGTTATATTCTCAGGACGTCTGTAACATGTACCTATCTTGATCTTGATCTCCTCGGCTGTCCTCTCTCCTATGAGAAGGTTGTGCTTCTTTCTCATAAATCTGACAACCGCCTCATCAAAATCATCACCGGCAACCTTTATAGATGCACTGACAACAGGTCCACCAAGGGAGATAACCGCTATATCACTTGTACCTCCACCTATATCAACAATCATGTTGCCACATGGTCTGTATATATCTATACCAGCTCCTATCGCAGCAGCCACAGGCTCCTCTATGATAGAAACATCTCTTGCGCCGGCAGCATATGTCGCATCCTCTACCGCTTTCTTCTCCACCTCAGTCACCTGAGAAGGAACACATACACTTATCCTAGGACGTCTTCCAAAATAACTTCTTCCAACCGCCTTCTGGATAAAATACTTCAGCATCTTCTCTGTTATTGTATAATCAGAGATTACGCCTTGTCTTAAGGGTCTGATGGCCACTATATTGCCCGGCGTTCTTCCAAGCATAAGCCGTGCCTCTTCACCTATTGCAACTATCTTATTCGTATCTCTGTCATATGCCACTACCGAAGGCTCCTTGAGAACAACGCCCTTGCCTTTCACATACACCAATATACTGGCTGTACCTAAATCTATACCAATATCTGCACTTGCCATCACAAGTCTCCCTTCTATTCTTTCACGTCTCTTAATATTACAAGAGATGCCTTGCTGCCGTCAAGCCATTTCATGCTTACTTCTGTCAGATCCATTATCTTATCCAGACTTCTGATGTAACTTCTCCAATTGACTTCTTTACGTTCCTTGCCAATGTGCTGGTCAGGTCCAGCCATGATCTTATACTTATCCCTCAGATTTTCTATAAGCATCTTACTGTCCTTATCTGTGAAATCATATCCCAGCATATCGTTCAGCGCCTTATTGGAGAACAGAACTCTTCCGGTGTCAGCCTCCCTAATAAATATACCCTCTTCCATATAGTTATATGTATCAAGGAGTATGTTGTTTATCGTCTTGACGCTGTCGTCACTTTCTATCTTTTCAAGACAGCACCTGAGGATCTCTGAAGTCTGCTTTGAAAACTCTATCTCTTCCCTGGTCCAAATTTTGTCTGCGGCAGTATTCGCAAGCACAAATACGGCGCCATTCCTGCCATTCACATAAACCGGCACAGCAAGGAAACTCTTGACTGAACTGCCAGAAAGGATCTTTCTCGCTGCATCATCTATATGTTTTGCATCTATCAAAAGAAATCCCTTGTCTGCCATCTGGCTTGATCCCTGGGAGTTCTGCCACGACCTGAACTTCATATTCGCACGCTGCCATTCTGATACATACTCCTCAGCGGACATGCTCTGATTCTTTGACCAGAGATACTCACAATCCAGATCTCCAGATTCATCTCTCACATAAAGTGCTGCTACATCCGCGTTAAGGCCTTCTCCAACCTGCGATATAGCATCATTTATGACCTGTTGCTGACTCTTATCCGAATTGTTCAGAACATCAACCAGGAGCTTCTGCCACTGCACCTTTGTCTCCATCATTATCTCAAGTGATTTTGCTCTTATCGCTTCCTTTGCAAGAACATTGGAATTAAATGCATACTCAGAAAATATCCTGCCAAGCTGCCACTGTATTTTATACACGCTTTCCATCTTCTTGCCTGCTTCCTCATCATATGAACAACATATCCATGTTGCCACATGTTTACCATCGATCATGATTGGAGCACCACATATCATACTGCCTGCAATGTCATCATCCATCTCCATCATAACAGGCACATTGTTGCGGAGTATGACCTCGTTAAGCTTCATATATATCTGCTTATACTGTGGCTTCTCAAACATATCATAGAAATATCCCATATGCTTCTGTGGACCAGCAGGCTCAACAAGCTTCTTGCCCACAGGGTCAATAATCGTAGTATACAGACTCGTCAGCATCGAAAAAGCCTTGGTTATCATAGACCATTTCTGTGTATCTATCTGTCCCTTCTCATCAACAGACTGTAGATTAGCCTTCATGATATAAGAAAGCTTGTCATCAAACTCCTTCTTGGCCTTCTCCACGCTGTTCTCAAGTTTCTTCTTCTCTGTTATATCAGAGATAAAATATTCCACTGTATATGTATTCTCCGCAGCCTGGGTTATGGAGCTCTGAGACTTAACCCAGATAATTTCACCTCGGTCATTAACAATTCTGAACTCTTCTTCATAATCCCTGTCATCGCGTTTCATAGCGCTCTTCACATTGGCAAAAACCCTGCTTCTGTCTTTCGGGTGTATATAATCCTCCACAAGCCTGTCACCAAGCTTTATGGCATCCACGTTCAGCCCCATCTGCTTTGCATTCGGAGTGATATATTTGAATTTTGGATGGCCGTTTTCGTACTGCTGCACCATGACGAAACTTTTAATCTTCGACATGGCCGATAATATGAACTCCGCCTGATCCTCATCATATCCTGTCTCCCTGTCCTTTATAAACAGAAGCTCTATACCGTCCACATCACCATCTGATGTCCTGACTATATGGCACTTCAGACGCATCTTGTTGATATCCCTTTGAGCGGATATTATACGTATCTCCATCTCAAAATCATCCATATCCGTGTTCTGCGCCTTATATAACTGTCCTATCAGCATGTCATAATCACTCTTAGGGAGGAGATCACTCAGGCTTACAAGTCCACTGTAAAAATTACCGTCTGTATAACCATACTCAGATATGTTCTTTGACACATATCTTGTTCTCCACACACCCTCTGGTCTGTAAAGATACAAAGCTATAACACCTATATGATTCACTATTCTCTCAAGGCTCACACTTCCTATGTTCACATCGGATCTGAGCTCAAACAGCACCATATACGCCTTCTTGTCGCCATATTCAAACTGATTCACAAATCCACTGACTATATATCTGTCTTTGTCATTCACGATAAGCCCCAGCCTGTGCCATATAATAGCTTTCTTCTCCTCAAGTGTCGGCCAGAACTCATCACTAACCATGAATTTGTCCGGTTCCATTCTGAGTAACTCGACAGAATCACCTATGATCTTAACCGCTGCATTATTGATGCTAAGCACTTCTCCGTCCTCGCAGAAGACAACTGCCGGATACTCTACAATTCCCAGAAAATCTGAATAACTGCTTAGTTTATTTATCTCCATGTACATCTCTCCATATCGCTGTTATTATTAAATATTATACCCCTTGTATATAAACCCCCTTAATACACATAAAACTTTTCTATGCAATCATAGAAAAGTTTCATGCTGCAACGCAGACTTCACATCTCATGCTCCGCGTTGTCCATATATCCTACTGCTTTGAATCCTCCGGATCACTTACCATAGCTGTAGCCTCACTCTTAAGACCTGTGAACGCCTTGTCTGCAACTTCCTTTGTCGAAGCACATGCAGCAACAACGCTGTCAAGCGATGACAGCAGATCTGACATATATCTGCTGACGCTCTCACACTCCTTTTTAACATTGCCTCTGAGTCTTGTAGCGTCATCTGTAGCTGCGCTTCTTGTGTTTGCAGCATCTCTCTGAGCCTCTTCTCTCATCACCTTGCACTCATAAGCTGTCTTGGCAGAAAGTGCCTCAGCATCAGCATGTGACTTGTTTCTTGTCTTCTCAGCCTCAGCATATGCCTCATCCTTAAGGGTGTTGCACTTGTTCTCTGTCTGATCGTACATCTGCTGACACTGGATCTCTGTATCTGTCTGAAGCTTTGTACATCTGTCCCTCACTTCCGTCTCATAAGCTTCCAGCTCTGCAGTAACTGTATTCTTCTTATCAGTACACTCCTTCTCTGTCTGGGCGATGAGCGCATCTGCGCTCTCACGTGCCTCGAGAAGTGTTCTGGAAATGGACTCATATCTTCCTGCATTCTCAAGCTCTCTCTGCTTATAGGCATTGATCTGCTCCTTGAGCGATTCGAGCTCACTCTCCTGCTCTGAATTGGTCTTCTTCAATGTATCTATGGTCTTGGAAGACTCAGTCATATTGACCTCTCTCATAGTCTTGAGACTGAGGACAGCCTCGCTGAGCTTGTTGACATTGGCCTTGAGTTCCTCAACTTCTTTGTTATGTTTTTCTTTCAATTCATCAATATAATAATCAACGGATGCTTTGTCATATCCTCCAAATTTTACAGTTTTCAATGACCCTACTCTATCATCTGTTATTTCCTCTACCTGCTTTGCCATGACTTTACCTCCAAAATCTGATCGTGTGTAAATATTCGTCTTATAATACCCTCTCCATCTGACCACATAATTATCCCTTAGTCAGACCTCGCCAAGTGTTCATATTATATCACACATCCCCCCCTAAGCAAAGTATTTTTACCCTTAATGTATTTTAATTAAACGATTTCAACGTTTATGATTACAAACAGACTTTTTTATGCTATATTGTTTATGCTGTCATCGGATCTCATAATAATGTATCCGGGGCGGAATTTACCTTTAGAAGTTATACCACGGAGGATTATCTATAGATGAAACGACATTTGAAATTCAGCTCAAAATTATTGATTTTTGGACTCGTATCCGCACTTATGATGACTTCCCTCACGGGCTGTCTTCACCGCAAGAAAACAGCATATCAGGATTACATGAAGAACATACTGGACGTGAACTACAAGGGAGATTTTGACGGATATGTAAAGGATAATGACGGAACAGAGGAAGATGCATCCGTCATGTATAGTGATACCATAGATTATCTTGCAGACCAGCTCATAAACCACTACTCACTGAATAACGCCGAGTCAGATGATGTGAATGCTATATTTGACGAAACAGCCAAAGTCATATACTCCAAATCCAAATATGAAGTGTCCAAGGCATACAAGAACGGCGACGACTACTATGTAGATGTCACCGTCTACCCTATGAACATATTGAACCAGGCTTTTGACGATGTGTTCTCATACATCGACGAGTACAACAAGAAGATCTCAGCCGGTGATTTCAACAATACGGCTAAGGAAGATTATGAGAAGGAGTTTGCACAGGGCATCGCTGATATACTCCAGGAAAAATCAGCGAACATGGACTACCTGAATCCGATCGTTGTATCTGTAAAGATTGTTGATGACGGCGACTACTACAGTGCCGATGCCGCAGGCATCTCGCAGATTGACGCATCCATGCTTGCCATAGAGGGATCATCGGGAAGCAGCTCTTCGGATTCAGATTCAGGCTCAGATTCCGGAAGCGATGATGACAGTTCAGACAACAGCGGTGAATCCGACATCACTGCAGGCGAAGATGACAGCAACGAAAGTGACTCGGAGTAAAATAAAAAATGCGGCTGTTCAGCAATGCTGAGCAACCGCATTTTTATTTCACTCTTCGCCCGGTTAAGATCGTAAATCTGTTTTTCTGTAAGATGATCTTTTAAAAGCATCCACTCAACAAATCCCAGACTTTCTCCTATTTCTCTTTGAAAGTAAACTCCTCATTCGCAAGCTTGAATCTGATGCCGTCTATGAGCAGCATATCAGTTCCACTGCTTATAATCTTACCGCCAAGATAGGTGTGGTTCGTGGACTTGTTATCTCTCAGATAATACACACCATTGACATTGATAATATATGCATGTCTGCGGCTGACTGAGTTGTTGTCAGTAACCTGATAATCAACGCCTTGAGTTGACTTTCCTATACAGAATATCGGCTTGTTGATCTTTATCCTCTCACCTGTTCTGGTTCTGATAATGACAGGACCGCTCTTGCCACGATTATTGGCGGTAAGCACTGTTGTCGAATCATCATCATTATCGTCAAATCCTATATCATTCGATGAGAAGTCCTTCACCTCTTTGGCAAGTTTGAACGCAGATGTCTGAGCCTGATACGGTGTCTCAGGCACTTCTACTTTGGCCATGTTCACCTCGCTGACACCTGCTGCCTTCATAAGTTCCTGTTCATCCTCCGGATGTGCTATATTGTCATTCTTCAGATCAGTTACAAACTTATAAAACTCGGATAAATAAAATGTCTGATTGTGATCAAAATACTTGATAAGCTCGTAGCCAGCATCAGATGCTTTCTTGTTGGCAAACTTCATATGAGATATCAAATCTCTTATGAACTTCTCCATGTTGCATCTGTCCATAGGCTTATCTATCGGCAGAAATATCAACTGTACAGCCATATTCTGGAAATCAATATACATATATCCCCTGTTGAGGATAACCTTGCCAATAGACAGGTCGTTCGCTTTCATATACATCAGCTGATCCGCTATACTGAATATCAGATCTGTCAGTTCATCCTTGTGGATCTTCTTTTCAAGAAATTGATTCATAGTAGTCATAGCCGGAATAGAATATGTAAGTGCCCTCTGCCCATCTATATATTCTTCATGGCAGAAAGTATTGTTGCCCACAAACGGAACATTATACAGTTCTACCTCATTATGAAGAACCTCAACATCATCCTCAATCTTAAAGTACAATTTGTACTCATCACACAAATACATCTTATCACTCATAAAAAACCCTCCGAATTTTGTCGCACGATACCCATGTATAACCCCGGAGTCAATTATTCTACAGTAACTGACTTTGCCAGATTACGTGGCTTATCGACATCCAACCCTTTTGCGTCAGATGTGTAATACGCAATGAGCTGCAGAATGACCGCAGTAGAAAATGCCGTGAACAATCCATCCTGCTCCGGGATGGAAATGTGTTTATCACACACATCCTTATCATCATAGTTCTCATCCATGCTGACAAGAATGACATAAGCACCTCTCGCCTTCACCTCGCGTATATTGGAAATCATCTTTCCGTATACAGATCCCTGTGTTGCCAACGCTATGACCGGAACATTCTCAGTTATGAGTGCAATCGTTCCGTGCTTAAGTTCTCCCGCAGCATATGCCTCAGCGTGAACATACGAAATCTCCTTCAGCTTCAGTGCTCCTTCAAGGGAAAGTGTGTAGTCAAGTCCCCTTCCAATAAAGAATGCATCTGGAGCCATCTTTATATAATTAGCAACTGTCTTTACTTCATCAGCCTGCTTCAAAGTCTCCTCAATAACCGGAATAACTCCCAGAAGCTGTCTTATAAATTCTTTTGCCCTGTCCTCTGAATAGATACCCTTCACATAACCTATCCTGCATCCTATGAGGTACATAGCCGCCATCTGAACCGAATATGCTTTGGTACTGGCAACCGCAATCTCTGGGCCAGCATGAGTGTACAGAACATAATCACTCTCACGCGCTATAGTCGATCCCTTCACATTCACTATAGACAGAACTTTTGATCCACATCTTCTGGCCAGTCTAAGGGCCTCCAGAGTGTCTATCGTCTCACCAGACTGTGATGTAACTATAACGAGAGTTTTTTCATTTATAAGTGGTTCCTTATATCTGAATTCTGATGCTATCTCAACATTTACAGGAATCTTCAGTTCCTTCTCTATCATGGCCTTGCCAACCATACCTGCATGCATCGCTGTTCCGCATGCCACAACTGTGATGTTCTCAAGGTTCTTAAACACATCATCATCAATTCCATCCTCCGCAAAATCAGGAAGTGAATTCACAATTCTAGGTGTTATGGTATTCCTGAGAGCCTCCGGCTGCTCGTAGATCTCCTTCAGCATAAAGTGCGGATATCCGCCTTTCTGAGCTGCTGTTATATCCCATGTGATCTTGAGCATATCTGGCAAAACCACGTTCCCCTTCATATCTTCTACTTTGATTCCCTCTCTTGAAAGAGTGAGTATGTGGTACTCAGGTACTACAAAGTAATCCTGCGAAAATGATATTATCGCTGTAAGATCAGATGCTATGATAGAGCCTTCGCCAGTAGTGGAGGCAACCATAGGGCTGACATTTCTTACTGCATATATCTTGCCAGGTCTGTCTGCAAACATAATGCATAGTGCAAATGATCCGGCAATCGCCTTTACAGCCTTTCTTATAGCATCGATGGGATTGCCATCATAAAGCGTATCAAGAAGTGCTGCTACAACTTCTGAATCTGTCTCGGACACAAGCTTATCTGCCAGTCCGTACTCTCTGATAATGTCACCATAGTTCTCTATGATGCCGTTATGTATCAGAGCAACATTGCCACACTTGTGTGGGTGTGCGTTCACATCTGTAACGCCGCCGTGAGTAGCCCATCTCGTATGTCCGATTCCACATGTTGACTTATATACAGCGTCATCTCCGCTGCACATAGCCCTGAGATCTTCAACTCTTCCGGCCTTCTTTCTGATCGTGAGTGTATCATCATCTCCTGCCAGCGCAATTCCTGCACTGTCATATCCTCTGTACTCAAGTCTTGCCAGACCATCTATAAGAATATCTCTGGCTGGCTTTGTTCCTACATATCCTATGATTCCACACATATTAAATTATTCTCCTTTCGGCTTATACCACCTGATCCATTTATATTATATATGAGCAATACGGACTAAGTGGTTCATCTGGTCATGAATCTTTGTTTTGAAGTTACCCTCATATTTGGATATCATGTGCGCATCCAGATACTGCGTGAAGGCATCCGCCGAATATTCGATAACCTTCAACCTCGTTATCCCTGAAAACAAAAGCCCAGGGGTCATGGCGCTAAGATTTCTAAATCTTTCCAAAGGCGCACTCCTCCTATCTGTACACCTGTCAAAATTCTATCATGAATCACCTGATAAATCAATGCACAAAGGCTTTTACGCACCAATCTTTGTAAAAAGTGAGGGAATCACCAGCAAGGTCTAAGCCGATACAGCCAGCCGCAGTGATCCCCTCATTTATTATTCTTTCAAGCCGCATATACACGTGCGTTTTTCATATATAATTCCGGCTATATATTTAACTGATAAAACATCCGCCAGGGAAATCTTTCTCAGTTGTGAGCAGTGACAGATTGCCATCAGGATCCTCTGCGCACAGAAGCATGCCCTCTGAGATAACTCCTGCAAGCTTACATGGCTTAAGATTTACTATAGCCACAACCTTCTTACCTACCATATCCTCTGCTGAGTATGTACCCTTGATTCCTGATACTATCTGCTTTACATTGTTCTTGCCAAAGCTTACCTGTGAGCAGAGAAGCTTTCTGGAGTTTGGAACTTCCTCACATGCAACAATCTCGCCGATCATGAGCTGCATCTTCTGGAACTCCTCAATGCTTATCTCCTGCTTGTCAACTACATCAGGATTGGCCTTGAGAGCCTGAACCTTTGCCTCGGCAATCTTGATCTTCTTGGTCTCAGCAGAATTCTCCTTCTCTTCCTTCTGCTTCTTTGCCTGCTCATACATGGATTCCTTCTCCACCGGAGCAAATTCAGCAACCTTAGCCATAACCTCCTTCACATCGAGACGTGCAAAGAGTATCTCTGGCTGCTCGGTCACTTTATTTCCTGACTTGTAAAGACCAAACCTGCCAAGCTCTGTCACCTTTCTCTTCTCGGTGTTGAGCTGTGCCATGATCTTCTCAGTTGTCTCTGGCATATATGGCTCAAGGAGTGTTGCACCTATAACGATGCTCTCAACCAGATTGTACAGAACTGTGTTCAGTCTGTCCTTCTTGTCCTCCTCCTTTGCAAGTGCCCAAGGCATAGTCTCATCTATATACTTATTGCATCTCTTGAACAGTGCAAATATCTCTGTGATCGCATCTGCAACCTTCAGCTTGTCCATACACTCTGCGACCTTATATCTGCAGTCCATAACGACCTTCTTCAGATCCTCATCAACAGGCTCTGTGACATTTGTGTTGGTCACAACACCGCCGAAATACTTGTTGGACATTGAGATTGTTCTGTTGACAAGATTTCCAAGCGTGTTCGCAAGCTCTGAGTTGAGTCTCTCAACCATGAGCTCCCATGAGATAACACCATCATTCTCAAATGGCATCTCGTGAAGCACGAAGAATCTTACAGCATCAACGCCAAACAGATTGACCATGTCATCTGCATACATTACGTTGCCCTTTGACTTACTCATCTTGCCGTCACTCTGGATCAGCCATGGATGGCCAAATACCTGCTTTGGAAGCGGAAGTCCAAGTGCCATCAGTATAATAGGCCAGTAAATAGTGTGGAATCTAAGAATATCCTTGCCGATCAGATGAAGATCTGCAGGCCAGTACTTATAGAACTTCTCATCACTCTGACCATCCACATCATAACCAAGGCCTGTAATATAGTTAGTCAGGGCATCAACCCAGACATATACAACGTGCTTTGGATCAAAGTCAACAGGTATTCCCCACTTAAATGATGTTCTTGATACACACAGATCCTGAAGTCCCGGCTTTAAGAAGTTGTTCACCATCTCATTACGTCTTGACTCAGGCTGTATAAACTCAGGATGCTGCTCTATATGCTTCATGAGCTTGTCCTGATATTTGCTCATCTTGAAGAAGTACGCCTCCTCCTTTGCCTCCTGGACAGGTCTTCCACAGTCCGGACACTTGCCATCTACGAGCTGTCCGTCTGTAAAGAATGACTCACAAGGTGTGCAGTACTTTCCTACATAATGTCCCTTATATATATCTCCCTGATCGTACAGCTTCTTGAATATCTTCTGTACCTGTTTCTCATGATAATCATCTGTTGTACGGATAAACTTATCGTATGAAGTATTCATGAGATCCCATATTCTCTTGATCTCACCTGCTGTCTCATCCACAAATTCCTTAGGTGTCTGCATGTTCTCAAAAGCCTTGTTCTCAATCTTCTGTCCATGCTCATCTGTTCCGGTCATGAATCTTACGTCATAACCTGCGAATCTCTTATACCTTGCAATGCTGTCAGCCAACACAATCTCGTAGGTGTTGCCTATATGAGGTTTACCTGATGCATATGCAATGGCGGTTGTAATATAATACGGTTTTTTTGCCATTTCAAAACCCTCCTTGATAAAACTACAAACACAAATGAAATGTCTGCGCTATTCCTAGGCATCCAATGTGCCAGATAACAAAAATTATATGCCTTTTTTGTGCATATTGTCAATATAAACAAAAAAAGACGATCCATCGTCATGATGAATCGTCTTCTCTTCATATATTCTTATTCTGTCTTAGAAGCCAATAGTTGAAAGTATTGAAGCTGCTGTTGTCAAAACAATGATTGATGGGATAAGAGCAATTATTCCGCAGACAAGGCCTGCAACAGCCATGCCCTTTCCAGAACCCTTCTTGATTCCTACTGCACCAAGTACAACAGCTATGATTGCAAGGATGATACCAACCCAACCAAAACAGCTTCCTACTAATGCAACGATACCACATACCATGGATGCAATACCGAAACCTGAGCCCTGCTGTGGCTGAGCATACGTGTTCTGATTGTACTGTGGCTGCTGCTGATACATATTAGGGTCATAACCTCCCTGTGGCTGCTGCTGATACATATTAGGGTCATAACCTCCCTGTGGCTGCTGATATGCATTTGGATCATATCCCTGCTGATTATTGAAATCGTCCATCTTTCTCCTCCTGAAAACTTTTTTAGATATCAAATAGCATAAGGTCAGTCGGGGAAAGAAGCTTTCCATTTACTCATCTCACCTTATTCTCCCTTATTCGACTCTCCATAAACATAATACAACACATGATGATTGTCCCGCAACAATTTTTTTATTATTTTTTTATACTTTTTTTATAATTACAAATTTCTTAACTATTATAAAAATTGCCACAATCACCATTTGATATTTTACTTTTAAATATATGTGCTATATAATAAATCTTTAGCAACAGCAGAATCGTGGTCTTTTCTATATTATTCATAGCAAAAACGATTATGCATTCCTATAACAAAAAGAAAAGAGGACATTGATATGAAAAACATGCTTAACTTCAAAAACTTCACAGCAGACGAGCTCATGGATATCTTAAACCTTGCACTGGATATGAAGAAGAATCCTGAGAAATACGCTCATGCACTGGAAGGCAAGAAGCTCTACACTCTCTTTGAGAAGACATCCACAAGAACATTCCTTTCATTTACAACAGGAATCACCGAACTCGGCGGTACATATTACAATCAGCTCTGGAAGGATTCCAACTTCACCCTTGGAGAGCCTGTATCAGAGATCAAGTATGTGTGCAGGAATGTCGATATCATCATGGCCCGTCTTGTCAAGAATGAGACAGTCGAGCTGTTCGGCGACAATGTGACAGTTCCTTTCATCAACGGATGTGACAGTTCATATCACCCATGCCAGACTCTGGCAGATGCCCTCACTATCATAGAGAAGTTCGGAAGTCTCGATGTAAAGCTCATGTACATCGGTGCCAAGAACAATGTATTCAATTCACTTGTAGAATTCTTTGCAAAGATGAAGAAAGGAACTATCTACGGACTTACACCACTTGTAAACAACACTGTATGCGGTGATGATTTCTTTGAAGAGGCAAAGGCTACAGGTCACTATGTTGAGCTCGATCCTGCCATGAGCATGGAGGAGGCAAAGAAATACGCAAAGGATATGGATGTTCTCTACACAGATACATGGGTTGACATGGAGTTCTTCAACAACCCTGCATACAAGCAGCAGAAGGAAGAGACTCTTTCAAAGATGATGCCTTACCAGTTAAACGAAGAGTTCACTGAGGGAAGCCGGGCCATCGTATTCCACGACATGCCTATGCATGTAGGATTTGAGATCTCCCAGGGCGTTATCGACAAGAACCTCAACCACATCCTCGACGAGGCTGAGAACAGACGTCACGCTGAAAAGGCCGTTATGTACACTCTGCTGAATTCATAATACAGTATATTAACATCCTATTTTTTAAGGAGGATTTGTTCATATGAGACACTTAATAGATCCCATGGATTTGTCCGTGCAGGAAATTGACCATATACTGAACCTGGCACAGGACATTATAAACAACAAAGAAAAGTACAGCGAAGTATGTAAGGGAAAGAAGCTTGCAACACTTTTCTTCGAACCAAGCACACGTACAAGACTCAGCTTTGAAGCCGCCATGATGGAACTCGGCGGCAACGTACTTGGATTCTCATCCGCAAGCTCATCATCGTCCACAAAGGGAGAGAGCGTCGGCGATACAGTGAAGATAGTAAGCTGTTATGCAGACATCATCGCCATGAGACATTTCAAAGAGGGTGCGCCTATGCTGGCATCCATGAAATCAGATGTTCCTATTATTAATGCCGGTGATGGCGGTCACAACCACCCTACTCAGACTCTCACAGATCTTCTTACCATCAAACGTGAGAAGGGCAGACTCAGCAACATGACCATCGGTCTTTGCGGAGATCTCATGTTCGGACGTACTGTGCACTCTCTCATCAAGGCCATGTCCAGATATGAGGGCATCAAATTTGTTCTTATATCACCCGACGAATTAAAATTGCCGGAATATATAAGAACAGATGTCATCGAGAAGAATAATATACCATATGAGGAGATCTCTTCTCTGGAGGATGCCATCGGATCCCTGGACGTTCTCTACATGACCCGTGTCCAGAAGGAACGTTTCTTCAACGAGGCAGACTACATAAGACTGAAGGACACTTATATACTTGACAAGTCAAAGCTTGCACTTGCAAAACCTGATCTCTCTATACTCCATCCGCTTCCACGTGTAAACGAGATATCTGTTGAAGTGGACGATGATCCCAGAGCATGCTATTTCCGTCAGGCTCTGAACGGCAAATATGTCCGTATGGCTCTCATCATGGATCTGTTGGGATTGGATAAAGACTTTAACGCACAGTAGGAGGAACTATCATGAATATTGACAGTATTCAGAATGGAATTGTACTTGACCATATAACAGCAGGAAAAGCATTGCAGATATACAATGACCTTCATCTCGATAAGCTTGACTGCTCAGTTGCCATCATCAAGAATGTGAAGAGTGAAAAGATGGGCAGAAAGGATATACTGAAGATTGATCAGGATATCGACATCAATCTCGATGTACTCGGATATATAGATCCTGACATCTCAGTAAATATCATAAAAGACGGCAAGCTCATCGAAAAACGCAAGATTGAACTACCGGAAAAGCTCATCGGGATTAAGAAATGTACAAATCCAAGATGTATCACTACAACGGAGCAGGGAATAACACATATTTTCAAGCTCACCGACAGAGAAAAACGAATCTACAGATGCATATACTGCGACGCTGACAAGTAAAGGATAATATTGGAAACCATAAGATAGGCGCACTAAAGCCATAAAACTGTTTACATTTCAGTTTTATGTGCTATAATCTATAAAGTTGCGATAATCCGAGAATTATCTAAGAGGTGAAAAATGGAACAGTATGTTATCAAGGGCGGTCGTCCGCTGGAAGGTGAAGTCACCATTGCTGGAGCTAAGAATGCAGCACTTGGTATCCTCGCTGCAGCAGTCATGACTGACCAAGAAGTTACAATAGAAAACGTACCGAATGTAAGAGATACAAGAGTTCTTCTTCAGGCTATACAAGGTATCGGTGCCAGAGTCCGTTATATAGATGAGCACACGGTAGCCATCTGCGGAGGAACTATAAACCCAAACAATAGTCTCTGTGTAGATGACGAATACATAAGGAAGATAAGAGCATCATATTATCTTCTTGGAGCACTGCTTGGAAAGTATAACCATTCACAGGTTGCGCTTCCGGGAGGATGTGATATAGGTGCCAGACCTATCGACCTTCACATCAAAGGATTTGAAGCCCTCGGTGCACAGGTTGAAATTGCCAATGGTATGATATCAGTGAACGCCGATTCGCTGGTTGGAAGTCATATATATATGGACGTGATATCTGTCGGAGCCACCATCAATGTAATGATGGCTGCTGTCATGGCTGATGGCAAGACAACTATAGAGAACGCAGCGAAGGAACCACACATTGTTGATGTAGCGAATTTTCTCAACAGCATGGGCGCCAATATCAAGGGTGCCGGCACAGATGTGATCAGGATACGTGGTGTTAAGTCACTTCACGGAACAACCTACTCCATCATTCCGGATCAGATTGAGGCAGGAACATTCATGGTTGCGGCTGCCGCAACAAAGGGCAATGTTCTCATCAAGAATGTCATCCCAAAACATCTGGAGGCTATCACTTCAAAGCTTACAGATATAGGGGCAACTGTCATTGAATACGACGATTCAGTCAGAGTTATGTGCAACAAACGGCTGAAATCCACCAACATCAAAACTCTTCCATATCCTGGTTTTCCAACGGATATGCAGCCTCAGATGGCGGTGACACTTGCTCTGTCAAGCGGAACAAGTATAGTGACCGAAAGCATATTTGAGAACAGATTCAAGTATGTAGCAGAGTTGTCAAGAATGGGTGCACACATACGTGTAGAAGGCAACACCGCTATTCTTGACGGTGTAGAGACTTTTTCCGGAGCAAATGTTGCAGCTCCTGACCTCAGAGCAGGTGCCGCACTTGTAATCGCAGCTCTGGTCGCTGATGATTTCTCTGTGATATCAGATATAAAGTATATTCAGCGTGGTTATGAAAAGTTTGACGAGAAGCTTCGCGGACTTGGAGCTCTCATAGAAAAAGTTGAAACAGACAAAGAAATTCAGAAATTCAAGCTCCGTGTGAGCTGATATACAGACAGTGATGAGGAGACCGCATAAGCGGTCTCTTTTTTGTTACATTTTTATTAGTTTTTTATATCTTTTTTGCAAAAAATGATGCTCATTTTCAATAATTATGGTAAACTAGATATGATTTTTTGTTTTTTTGAAAAAGGGTATATTTTTTAACAGATAAACATAAATTTGGAGGAATACTTATGGACAAAAGCAACCAGAATTCTAGGAAGATTATTTCACTCATAACTCTGCTATGGGCAGCCATCTGCATTCTCATAGCAGCATTTTACGTAGGTGACAACAGAGCTGAGGCGGCATCTACAGGAACCCTTACGTCAGACTATGTATATTTCAGGGATGCGCCATCCGGGAATCCTATAAAATACAACGGCACAGATATTCTTCTTCGAAAAGGTCAGAAGATGACTATACTCAGCACCTCCAACAAGTCGTGGACCAAAGTAAAGCTTACATATAAGAATAAGAGCTATACCGGTTACGTGTACGCCTCATTCATAAAGATTACCACCACGGTCACAAAAACCGGATATCTGAAAAAGAATGAGAATTATGTATATTTCCGAAAAACGCCAAACGGAACGCCTATAACCTATAACGGTTCACCTATCATGCTGATGGGCGGTCAGAAGATGACTATACTGAGCACCGCAAACAAATCGTGGTACAGGGTAAGGCTTACATATAAAAACAAATTATATACAGGTTATGTGTACGCTTCATTCATAGTGATAAAATCCAGCTCTACTACACAGACAACAACAAAAGCCACCACACAGGCTACCACACAGGCTACTACACAGGCTCAGACACAAAAGTCAGGATACATCAACGACAACTATGTATACTTCAGGAAAACAGCAGGTGGAACTCCTATCACATACGGCGGCTCTGCAATCATGCTCATGAAGAATCAGACACTCACCATACTTGATACATCGAATAAGTCATGGTATAAGGTCAAGCTCACTTACAAAAACAAAGCCTATACAGGTTATGTGTCATCAACTCTCATAACAATTGGATCGCCAAGCAGCAACAACAATAATCCAGTTATTTCAGATGCAGCATTTGAAAAACAGCTCACTGCACAGAAATTCCCAGAGAGTTACAAGGTTCTTCTCCGCAAGATACACAAACAGCATCCAAACTGGGTGTTCAAAGCTGTCCACACCGGTCTTGACTGGAACGATGTGGTCAAGAATGAAGTAAATGTTGCAGGAAGAGTGAACAATCTTGTAAACTGTACATCGCTGTATCCAAATTACGGATGGAGATCTCAGACAGTTGGCTATAACTACAAGAATGATTCATATTCATCATACGATGGCGCAACATGGTTTGCGGCATCCGATGATCTTGTCAAATTCTATCTGGATCCGAGAATATATATGACATCTCCTAGAACCATGTTTGCATTTGAAAAGTTGTCATACGACTCATCACAGACCAGATCAGGAGTTGAGGCTATACTAGCCGGAACATTTATGTATAACGCAAGACCAAGTGGTTCATCATCCACTTATTCATCAATGATAATAACCGCAGCAAAGAAATCCAGGGTCAGCCCTTACCACATCGCTTCAAGAATAAAGCAGGAAGTCGGCGGCTCCATAACCACAGCCACCAATGGTAAGAACAGCAGATTTCCTGGAATATACAACTTCTACAACATAGGAGCATTTGAAAGTGCTTCAGGTGATGCCATCACGAACGGACTCAGATGGGCGTCATCAGGAACCACATACAACAGGCCTTGGAACACACCGGCAAAATCCATCATCGGTGGCGCCATGTATATCGGTGAATCATATATCAACAAAGGACAGAACACTCTGTACACACAGAAGTTCAACGTCACCTACAAGGATTGCCTGTACTGGCATCAGTACATGAGCAACATCCAGGCACCTGTCACCGAGGCATCCAAGGTATATGACGCATACAAGTCATCCGGTGCAATAAACAAGTCAATAACATTTGCGATACCGGTATACAAGAACATGCCGGCCGCAGCTGCAAAGATGCCGGCCGCCGACCCAGGCAACCAGAACAACTATCTCAAGACTTTGAAAGTCGGAAAATACAAGATGTCACCGACATTTGCGATAAACAACACAAAGACCTACACAGTAAACGTAAGCCTCTCTGTGAAGAGTGTTACGATATCTGCGGCACCTGTAAGCGGATACTCCACGGTGAGCGGCACAGGCAAGAAAACACTTCAGACAGGAAAGAATACATTCAAGGTGGTATGCCGCTCGCAGAGCAAGAAGGCAAGAGTATATACAATCATAATCAACAGAGGATAAGGAGGATCCGGTTATAAGCCGTATATGCACATGAAAAGAACAAGATTTGACTGCAAAGCATTTGTAACTGTATTACTTAGCGTTGTGCTCATGGCATTTGTGATAAGCCACACTGCATACGCTGCATCTTCAGCAACTTTCGGTGTGACAGTGCCATCTACAAGCGTTGGTATCGGTGACACGGTGGAGATAACAGTACAACTTTCACCGGGCAAAGAAAACATCTCAGATTACAGTTACACCATAAACTATGATCCAGCCCTCCTTGAGGCTGTAAACGGTGGAACCGTGGAAGATGAAGGTTCCATCAGCTACAGTGGAAGCTCAGGCTCTGAGGAATCCATGACTGCAACGTTCACATTCACTGCTCTTGCCAGCGGAACTGCCAGCATAGAGACCCGTGCAGTAGAGGTGATATCAACATCTGGAGAATCAATCGACATGACACCGGCCTACAACTCCATCAACATCAGCGATGCAGTGAGTACATACAGCCAGGCTGATACAAGCTCAGAGAGTGAGACCGAGACAGACGAGACAGAAACCGGCAATATCACCACTGTCATCACTTCAGATACCGAGCAGACTGAGACAGTCACACTGTCCCAGGACACCGCAGATGAACCACCAGCAGTCGATGCTGCAAATAATTCAGACTCAGGATTCGAGGACAGTACCCAGGCCGTGTCTGATTATGTGGTAAGCCTGCATTCAAGCAACAACACATACTATATACTGAATAAACCTGCATCAGTTGACACACCATCCTCATATCTTCCAGTCAAGATAAAGATCAACGATACAGATGTAAAAGCGTACATGAAGGGCACAGGCTCATCCACAGTTCTGCTCTATGCAGCAGATGAAAACGGAAATCAGGGATGGTATTTTTTCAACACAGATGAAGGAACCTTCATGAATGCCAGCGACATAATCGGCCAGTCTGATTCATTGTCATCATTTATGAGCGAGCACAAATTTGTTATCATGCTTATAGCTATCATCGTGCTTGTAATTCTGGTGGTCATCATAGTTATTCTTGCCGTATCACTCAAGGGACTTATTGCTGACTATGAGACGCAGATAGACCGCTTGAAGAAGGACAATGACGCCAGACAGACATCTTCAGGAAACAAAGCATCAGATAACAGTTCTTCAGATGACAAGGCTTCAGAGTCAGGCCAGGAAAAGCTCAGAATACATTCACATGACAGCAGTGAAGTTCCTACCATCAACAACAAAGCGCTCTTCCCTGACGATGAGGCAGTACATGAAAGCTAT
>URJI01000033.1 GCA_900548215.1 uncultured Coprococcus sp.
TTAAATCAATTGTAAAATTTTTTTCTAGGAGGAAAAGACAATGGGTAAGATTATAGGTATTGACTTAGGTACAACAAATTCATGTGTAGCAGTTATGGAAGGTGGTAAGCCTGTAGTTATAGCTAACTCAGAGGGTATGAGAACAACACCTTCAGTAGTAGGTTTCCTGAAGACAGGAGAGAGAGTAGTAGGAGAGCCTGCAAAGCGTCAGGCAGTTACCAATGCAGATAAGACAATTTCATCTATCAAGCGTCATATGGGATCAGATTACAGAGTAGAGATAGATGGAAAGAAGTATTCACCACAGGAGATTTCAGCAATGATCCTTCAGAAGCTGAAGGCAGATGCAGAGGGATATCTTGGAGAGAAAGTTACAGAGGCAGTTATCACAGTTCCTGCTTACTTCTCAGATGGACAGAGACAGGCAACAAAGGATGCCGGTAAGATCGCAGGTCTTGATGTAAAGCGTATCATCAACGAGCCTACAGCAGCAGCTCTTTCATATGGTCTTGACAACGAGCAGGAGCAGAGAATCATGGTATACGATTTAGGTGGTGGTACATTTGATGTATCTATCATTGAGATCGGTGAGGGTGTCATCGAGGTTCTTGCAACAGCCGGTGATAACAAACTCGGTGGTGATGATTTCGATAACGCTATTACACAGTATATGCTTGACGAGTTTAAGAAGGCAGAGGGTATCGACCTTTCAGGCGATAAGATGGCTATGCAGAGATTAAAGGAAGCAGCAGAGAAGGCAAAGAAGGAGCTGTCATCAGCTACAACAACCAACATCAACCTTCCTTTCATCACAGCAAACCAGGATGGTCCAAAGCATTTCGATATGAACCTTACAAGAGCTAAGTTTGATGAGCTTACAGCAGATCTTGTAGACAGAACAAAGGGCCCTGTTAACACAGCACTTGCTGATGCAGGTCTCACAGCAGCAGAGCTTGACAAGGTACTTCTTGTCGGTGGTTCAACACGTATCATCGCAGTACAGGAAGAAGTTAAGAGACTTACAGGCAAGGAGCCATTCAAGGGAATTAACCCTGATGAGTGTGTTGCAATCGGTGCTTGTATCCAGGGTGGTAAGCTTGCTGGAGATGCAGGTGCAGGTGAGATCCTTCTTCTGGATGTTACACCACTTACACTTTCAATCGAGACAATGGGTGGTATAGCTACTCACCTTATCGAGAGAAATACAACAATCCCTACAAAGAAGAGCCAGATCTTCTCAACAGCACAGGATAATCAGGATGCCGTTGATATCAACGTAGTACAGGGTGAGAGACAGTTCGCAAAGGACAATAAGAGCCTTGGAAGATTCAGACTTGATGGTATCGCTCCTGCAAGACGTGGAGTTCCACAGATCGAGGTTACATTTGATATCGATGCAAATGGTATCGTAAACGTATCAGCTAAGGATCTCGGAACAGGAAGAGAGCAGCACATAACTATCACATCAGGAACATCACTTTCAGATGATGATATCGATAGAGCAGTTAAGGAAGCAGCAGAGTACGAGGCTCAGGATAAGAAGCGTAAGGAAGGTATCGAGGCAAGAAACGAGGCCGACGCGCTTGCATTCCAGACAGAGAAGGCACTCGGCGAGGTAGGAGATAAGCTTTCAGATTCAGATAAGGCCGGCGTAAAGGCAGATCTTGACTCCTTAAGAGCAGCAATAGACAGCACAGATGCAGAGAATATGAGCGATGCTGATGTAGATAAGATTAAGGCAGCAAAGGATAAGCTGATGGAGAGTGCACAGAATCTCTTCTCAAAGCTTTATGAGCAGAATGGTCCAGGTGCAAATGCTGGCACAGGTACAGGCACACCTGATTTTTCAGATGGCGATGTGGTAGATGGAGATTTCACAGAGGTTTAATAGATTGAGGATGAAAGGTAAAGGCTATGGCAGAGACAAAGACCGATTATTATGAAGTCCTTGGTGTTACCAAGGGAGCCTCTGAAGCCGAGATCAAAAGGGCATACCGAGTGGTAGCAAAAAAATACCACCCGGATATGAACCCTGGCGATGAGGAGGCTGCAGAGAAATTCAAAGAAGCAGCTGAAGCTTATTCAGTCCTCAGTGATCCTGAGAAACGTGCAAAGTATGATCAGTTTGGCCATGCAGCATTTGACCAGAACGGCGGCGGTGCCGGTGGATTTGGTGGATTTGATTTCGCTGATATGGGAGATATTTTCGGAGATATCTTTGGAGATATGTTCGGTGGTGGAAACCGTCAGAGAAATACAAATGGACCTATGAAGGGCGCAAACATCAAGACTACTATCAGAGTTGCATTTGAGGAGGCTATATTTGGCACTCAGAAAGAGCTGGAACTTCCTCTGAAAGATGAGTGTGACGTATGTAAGGGAACAGGTTCTCAGCCGGGACATCAGCCGGAAGTGTGTGGCAAGTGTGGCGGTAAGGGACAGATAGTTACCACACAGCAGTCGTTGTTTGGCGTTGTACGTAATGTTCAGACATGTCCTGATTGTAGTGGATCGGGCAAGATCATCAGATACAAGTGTAGCAACTGTGCAGGTACAGGATATGTCAAGAGCAGAAAGAAGATACAGATAGCTATTCCACCTGGAGTAGATAACGGAACAAATATCCGTATAAAAGGAAAAGGTGAGCCGGGAATCAACGGCGGTGAGAGAGGAGATCTTACAGTTACCATACTTGTAGATCGTCATCCGAACTTCCAGAGACAGGAGTACAACCTCTATTCATCAGAGCCTATCACATTCACACAGGCTGCACTTGGCGGAACGATAAAGATCAACACCATCGAAGGTGAGATTGATTACACGATTCCACCTGGAACACAGACAGACACCAAGATCAAGCTGAAGGGAAAAGGTGTTCCTAACCTTAAGAATCCGACACAGAGAGGCGATCACTACGTAACGCTTGTTGTCCAGGTACCTGAGAAGCTGACAGAGGAGCAGAAGAAGATCCTCAATCAGTATGAGCAGGCGACGCTGGTTGAGACAAGACCTGCCACAGATTCTGCAGGCCCGTTCACATTTGGTGATCACAAGAGAAGAAAGAAAAAGTAGGTAAAAATATATGAAATGGACGAAGCTCACAATTAGTACGACATGTGAAGCTGAAGACCTCATTAGCGCCTTCCTCGAAGAGGAAGGCGTTTTGGGTGTTCAGATAGAAGACAATATTCCCCTCACTGAGGACGAGATGAAGACCATGTTTGTGGATCTTCTGCCGGATGACATGGCGCCAAATGATGGAACGGCAAAGGTTTCCTGCTTCCTTGATGACACATTTGATGTGAATGAGATGAAGAGCAAGGTCTCTGTGGAACTTAAGAGACTGTCAGAATTTCTGCCGGTTGGCTCAGGTGAGATGACTGAGGAGGAAAGCAGGGAAGAGGACTGGAGAGATAACTGGAAAGCGTATTTCAAACCGTTCAGGCTTTATGACAACATTATTATCAAGCCGACCTGGGAGAACACTCCTGAGGATGCATCTGATGATGATATAGTGATAGAGATAGATCCTGGAACAGCATTTGGCACGGGCTCCCACGAGACTACAAGACTGTGTATCGGACAACTCAAAAAATATATGAAGGGCGGAGATACGATACTGGATGCGGGAAGCGGAAGTGGAATACTTTCATTTGTATGTGAGAAGCTGGGAGCAGATCATGTGCTTGGAATAGATATAGACCCGATCGCAGTTGATGTGGCCGGAGAGAACCGGGACATCAATGAGATTCCTGCAGATAAGGTAAGTTTTATCTGCGGAAACGTCCTTGAGGATGACAAGCTGGTGGATTCAATAGGGGCAAATTATGATATAGTTGTCGCAAATATTCTTGCAGATGTCATCATACCCATGTCCGCTGTAGTACAGAAATTCATGAAGAATGATGGTATCTTCATATCATCAGGAATCATAAATATCAAGGAAGAAGAGGTCAGACAGGCCCTTCTTGCAAACAATTTTGATATAGTTGACACAGTGTATATGAATGACTGGGTGAGCTTTGTTGCAAAAAAACATAAATAAATGTTTGATTGTTTGCGAAGAATATTGTATAAAGAATATCGAAGTGTCCATTACATGGCTGTGCTATACTGAATGGATATATTGATATGAGAGGACTATGCAAAAAGTATGAATAGATTTTTTGTGGATATGGACGGCAGAGAAGCCGGCACAAGTATCACCCTGACAGGCGGAGATGTAAATCATATCAGGAATGTCCTGCGTCTTAAGCCGGGAGAACAGATCCTGATAAGTGATGGACGAGGACGGGACTATTATTGCAGGATATCAGATATTGACGGTGAACATGTTGTCGCAGATATAGAGGATGTATGTGATAATTTTGCCGAGCTTCCGGTTGAGGTGACGCTGTTCCAGGGCTATCCGAAATCGGACAAGATGGATCTGATAGTACAGAAGATGGTGGAACTTGGTGTACACCGTATAGTCCCGGTTTTCACAGCCAGAACTGTGGTTAAACTTGATGCAAAGAAGGCTGCGAAGAAGACGGAGAGATATAATCTGATCGCAGAGTCCGCAGCAAAGCAGTCTGGAAGGGGACTTATTCCAGAGGTGCTTACGCCGGTTACATTCGCGCATGCGATAAAGATGGCGTCAGAGCTGGATATGAACATAATCCCGTACGAGGAGGCTGAGGGACTTGAATACTCCAGGAAGGTTTTATCGGAGATACATGGGAAGAAAAGCCTTGGCATATTTATTGGCCCTGAGGGTGGATTTTCAAGGGATGAGGTGGAGCAGGCTATGGCGGCCGGTGCAAAGAGCATCACACTTGGTCACAGGATACTGCGCACTGAGACTGCAGGACTTGCAGTTATGTCTATAGTTATGTTTGAGATTGACAGAGATATTTAGAGTATTATAGAGCGAGGAAAAATGGAAGCATATTTTGATAATTCGGCTACGACTCCCGTATATCCGGAGGTCAGAGATCTTATGGTGAAGATAATGGAGGAGGATTATGGCAATCCGTCTTCACTTCATATGAAAGGCGTCACAGCTGCGAGGTATATAAAGGATGCCAGGGAGTCTCTTGCAGGAGAGATGAAAGTTATGCCTAAGGAGATCGTATTCACTTCTGGAGGAACAGAATCCAACAATATGGCTCTCATAGGCGGAGCACTTGCAAACAGACGCGCAGGAAACAAGATCATAACAACATCAGTTGAACATGCATCTGTTGGAAACCCGATGGAATTTCTGGCTGGCATGGGATTTGATGTTGTAAGGATAGGTGTTGACAGCAGCGGACAGATTGATATGGATCAGCTTATGTCGGAAGTTGACGATGATACTATTATTGTCTCGGTTATGTATGTGAACAACGAGATAGGAACAGTTATGCCAATCGCTGATATCGCCAGATTGATCAAAGAGAAGAATCCGAATGTGCTGTTCCATGTGGATGCTATCCAGGCATTTGGAAAATACAGGATCTATCCAAAGAGAATTGGTATAGACATGATGTCTATAAGCGGTCACAAATTCCATGGTCCAAAGGGTGTAGGGGCACTGTTTATCAGGGACAGGGTAAAGGTGAAACCAATTATATATGGCGGAGGGCAGCAAAGTGGGATGCGTTCCGGAACGGAGAACGTTCCAGGTATAGCTGGAATGGCTCTTGCAGCTGAGATTACGTACAATGGACTTGAAGAGAAGATGGAGCATCTGAGACAGCTCAAAGAGCATCTTATCTCTGAGCTGACGCAGATAGATGATGTGTATAGCAATTCAGGCGATGCCCCTCATATCGCCAGTATCACGTTTAAGGGTGTGAGGAGCGAAGTCATGCTTCATGCTCTTGAAGAGAGGGAAGTATATGTGTCTTCAGGTTCTGCATGTTCATCAAACAAGCAGCATGCCAGCGGCACACTGAAGGCTATAGGGCTGCCACAGGATAAGCTGGAATCAACACTGAGATTCAGCTTTTCGCCTGAGAATACTATGGAGCAGGTTGATTATGCAGTTGAGTGCTGTAGACAGCTTTTGCCCGTGCTTAGACGATATGTGAGAAAGAAATAGATGCTAAAGAGACAGATGCTAGATAAGAGTTAATTGCGGTATAAGATGGCATTAAGTTATAAGATATATCGCAATATCTAAATAAGGAGGACATATGCAGTACAAGGCATTTATGATAAAATATGCTGAAATAGGCACAAAGGGAAAAAACAGATATATATTTGAGGATATACTCTGTAAGAATATTAACAGAAAGCTCAAGCCGTATGGTGATTTTTTCATTCGCAAAGAGCAGGGAAGAATATTTGTGGAGTGTAAGTCAGATTATGATTATGAAGACGTAGTGAATGCTCTTGGCAAAGTATTTGGTATAGTTGGAATATGTCCTGTTGTTGTGGAGGAAAATACTGAGTTTGAAAACCTCAGACAGAGGGTTATAGACTATGTGGACAGAGCCTATAATAGAAAGAATTTCACGTTCAAAGTGTTTACAAGGAGAAATGATAAGACATATCCTATGACTTCCATGGAGGTCAGCGCAGAACTTGGACATTTCCTTCTTGAGGCTTATCCTGACCTTGCGGTTGATGTGCATTCTCCGCAGGAGATAATAAATGTGGAGATAAGAAAGGTTGCTTATATATACTCGATAACTATACCTGGTCCTGGAGGCCTTCCTGTCGGTACAAACGGTAAGGGTATGGCGCTCTTGTCAGGTGGAATAGACAGCCCGGTTGCTGCATATATGATCGCAAAGAGAGGAGTAGTTGTTGAAGCAGTATATTTCCATGCACCTCCTTTTACAAGCGAGAGAGCAAAGCAGAAGGTTATAGATCTTGCATGTCTTGTAGCTGATTACGCAGGAGCCATCAGACTTCATGTTGTCAATTTCGCTGATGTACAGATGGCGATATATGACAACTGCCCTCACGAGGAACTCACGATTATCATGAAACGTTATATGATCAAGATTGCTGAAGAACTTGCAGAAAAGAATGATTGTCAGTGTACCATAACCGGTGAGAGCATAGGACAGGTATCAAGTCAGACTGTATTCAGTCTGAATGTAATCAATCAGGTCAGCACTATGCCTGTGTTCAGACCGTGTATCGGTATGGATAAACAGGAGATTGTTGATATATCTGAGAAGATAGGAACTTATGAGACGTCAATTCTTCCGTATGAGGACTGTTGTACTACGTTTGTCGCAAAGCATCCTGTCACAAAACCAATCCTGTCTGCCATAGAGAAGTCTGAAGAGAAACTCACGGGTATAATAGAGCCTTTATACAGAAAGGCTGTGGATACGGCAGAGGTTATCATGTGCAGGGCAAAATAATATCTGCGGTTATGACATGTGTTAAGAGACTGTGATAGTAGAAGAAAAAGCAGTGAAACAAAAAAGAGGTGCTGCACATACAGCATCTCTTTATAATTGCTCTGATTCGATAAATGTGTAACTTAATCGATAACCTACTCTGCGATGTATGGCTTGAGAGTAGCCATGATCTCATCTAATCCGCTCTCAGCGTGGATGTTGAGCTCGATTGGCTTTGATATATCAAGACTGAATATACCCATGATCGACTTTGCGTCGATTACGTAACGACCTGATACAAGATCAAATTCTGCATCAAACTTAGCTATGTCGTTGCAGAAGCTTTTAACCTTATCGATTGAGTTCAAAGAAATCTTAACAGCTTTCATATTTAGTCCTCCTAACCCTTGTTATTAATGTACTGTAACCATTATATTTTTATAGATTGCAAAAGTCAATATAAGGAGTGTAAATTTGATGTTAAAAGGAAGATCAGTAGCTGCCATGACACTGGGCTGCAAGGTGAATCAATATGAGACAGACAGCATGCTGGATATGCTGAAAAATGCCGGGGCAGAGATCGTTGATTTTGACGAAAAAGCTGACATATATATAATCAACACCTGCTCTGTGACGAATATTGCGGACAAAAAATCCCGCCAGATGCTGCATAGGGCGAAGAAGAGAAACCCGGATGGAATTGTTATAGCCGCCGGATGTTATGTGCAGTCGGCAAAGGAGCTCCTTGAACAGGATGAAGCTGTTGATATAGTGATCAGCAACAATAAGAAGAAGGATATCACCCAGATAGTGATTGATTACATTAATGTGAAAGAGAAATCAGATAGACCAGTACATGCTGACAATAGTGCTGTAGAGTGTTTTGTCGATATATCAAAGGAATCTGAGTATGAAGAGATGGGAGGACATACGCCTGCGGAACATACCCGGGCTTATGTCAAGATACAGGATGGATGCAATCAGTTCTGTACATACTGTATCATTCCTTATGTCAGAGGAAGAATAAGAAGCCGTGAGGAGTCGGCGATAGTTGAAGAGATAACATCCCTGGCAGCATCAGGAATAAAAGAAGTGGTGCTTACGGGTATTCATATATCCTCGTATGGCAAGGATAAGAATTATGAGGGGGCACTTATAGATCTCATCGATGCTATCTCAAAAATCAAAGGAATCAAGAGGATACGTCTCGGATCCCTGGAACCGGGGATTATCACAGAGGAATTTGCACAGCGTATTTCAGCAAATCCAAAGGTGTGTCCGCACTTCCATCTGAGCCTGCAAAGTGGCTGTGATTCTGTGCTAAAACGAATGAACAGGAAGTACACCTGCGAGCAATACTTGGAAAAATGTGATATGTTAAGAAACGTATACAAAGATCCTGCGCTGACCACGGATGTGATAGTGGGATTTCCGGGAGAAAGTGATGCAGAGTTTGAGGAGACAGTAAAGTATCTGACCCGGTTAAATCTCTATGAGATGCATATCTTCAAGTATTCACCGAGAAAGGGAACTGTGGCTGCGGCCATGGATAACCAGGTGCAGCCTGAGGTCAAAAATGCCAGAAGTGATGTTCTGCTGGCTCTTTCTGAAAAAAATAAAAAAGCGTATGAGGCTGGATTTGAGGGGCAGGAGCTTGAGGTATTAGTTGAGGAAGTTGTCAGGAAAGACGGCAGCGTATACCTGAGAGGACATACGGAGAGATACATGGATGTGCTTATAAATGTCGGTGCAACAGATATTCCGGAAAGCTTCGTCAACAGTTTTGTGTATACAAGGTATACCCAGGATGGCGAATTATATCTTATCTGATCGGTATATGTTCCTTTACATTTATAAGAAATTATATTAGAATGGGAATGTTATATAGATGGTTCGCGAGATAATAACAAGATGAGGACGTGATTTGATGAATAATGAAAGTACACAGAATATTGCCCCTGTGAAAGATACCATAGTGGATGTGCGTGAGATCATAGGAAAGGTATATGAAGCACTTGCTGAGAAGGGATATAATCCTGTAAGTCAGGTGGTCGGTTATGTGATGAGCGGTGATCCGACGTATATCACAAGCTACAAGAATGCAAGAAGCCTCATAATGAAGGTCGAGAGAGACGAGATCATTGAGGTTTTGTTTGAGGACTATATTGAGAACAATTTCAAGTGATCGGGATAGAGGAAAAACATGAGGATACTAGGCTTAGATTATGGAACCAAGACAGTTGGAGTGGCGGTGAGTGATCCACTGGAGATAACGGCGCAGCCGGTTGAGACGATAGAGAGAAAATCGGCAAACAAGCTCAGACAGACACTGGCGCGTATTGAAGCACTCATACAGGCGTACAGCGAGCAGGGAGCGCAGGAGACAGTAGAGAAGATTGTTCTGGGATATCCGAAGAATATGAACAATACTGAGGGAGACCGCTGTGAGGCAACACAGGCATTCAAGGAGGATCTCGAGAGAAGAACCGGGCTTGAAGTGGTCTTATGGGATGAAAGACTTACGACGGTTGAGGCAGAACGCATACTTATTGAGAGTGGTGTCAGAAGAGAGAACAGGAAAACTTATATAGACAAGATGGCTGCTGCGGTAATACTTCAAAGTTATCTGGATTCCCGGTGTGGCGGCTGACTGTGAACGAATATGGTGCATACAGCACTGGAATATGAGGTAAGCATGGCAGAAGACAGAAAAAACAGTATTATATTTGAGACGGAAGATGGTACAGAAGCAGAATTCTATGTGGTTGAACAGACCACTCTTGGCGGCGTGAACTATCTGTTTGTAATTGACAAGTCGGATGACGAATCTTTTCTGATCCTCCGGGAGAACGGCGGAGCTGATACGGATGAGATGGCGGCGTACGATATTGTGGAAGATGAAAAAGAATTGGAGGCAGTTATCAGGATTTTTGATGAGCTGCTGGAGGACGTTGATTTGGAGGTATAAAATTGAATAAGAACAAGAAAGAGTCAGTGAAGATCATTCCTTTGGGCGGTCTGGAACAGATTGGAATGAATATCACTGCGATAGAGTACGAGGACTCTATCATAGTCATTGACTGCGGACTGGCATTCCCTGAGGATGATATGCTTGGTATAGATCTGGTGATTCCGGATGTGACATATCTTAAGGAAAACGCGGACAAAGTCAGAGGACTTGTAGTTACCCATGGACATGAGGATCACATAGGAGCTATTCCTTACATTGAAAAAGAGCTTAATATGCCTATCTATGCGACAAAGCTTACGATGGGCCTGATAGAGAACAAACTGAAAGAGCACAACCTGATGAACAACACAAGAAGGAAGGTTGTGAAGTATGGACAGAACATTAATCTTGGTGCATTCAGAGTAGAATTCATAAGAACAAACCACTCGATAGCTGATTCTGCGGCACTTGCAATATACACGCCTGCAGGACTTCTCGTACACACGGGAGATTTCAAGATAGATTATACACCTGTATTTGGAGGGACCATAGATCTCCAGAGATTTGCAGAGCTTGGCAAGAAGGGTGTACTTGCACTTATGGCCGACTCAACAAATGCAGAAAAGGAAGGTTTCACACAGTCTGAGAAGACGGTTGGAAGAACATTTGACAACCTGTTCAACGACAACAAGGATCACAGAATCATCATTGCCACATTTGCATCGAATGTGGACAGAGTACAGCAGATAATCAATTCTGCATATAAGTATGACAGAAAAGTCATAATTGAGGGCAGGAGTATGGTGAACATCATCACAACCGCCTCCGAGCTTGGCTATATAAATATACCAGACAACACACTTATAGATATAAGTCAGATAAAGAATTATCCTGATGAGAAGGTTGTTCTCATAACAACCGGAAGCCAGGGTGAGAATATGGCGGCGCTCTCAAGAATCGCAGCTTCCATACACAACAAGGTGGCGATTAAACCTGGAGATGTTGTTATATTCAGCTCACATCCTATACCGGGAAATGAGAAGGCTGTTTTCAAGGTTATAAATGAGCTTGAGGCGAAAGGCGCACACGTTATATTTGAGGATACTCATGTGTCCGGTCACGCATGCCGTGAGGAGCTGAAACTTATATATGCACTTACAAAACCGAAGTATGCCATACCTGTGCATGGAGAGTACAGACACCTTAAACGACATGCGGAACTGGCAGTCGAGATGGGTATTCCAAAGGAAAATGTCAAGATCATGACGACGGGAGATGTACTGGAGATCGGCGAGGATGTATTCAATGTGGTTGGCAAAGTGCCTGCCCAGGGTGTGTTTGTAGATGGCCTTGGAGTTGGCGATGTGGGTAATATCGTGCTTAGAGACAGGCAGCTTCTGTCTCAGAATGGTTTGATCATAATAGTTGTCACTTTAGACAGATACAGTAACCAGCTCGTCGCAGGACCGGATATAGTTTCGAGAGGCTTTGTCTACGTGAGAGAGTCTGAGACTTTGATGGAGGATTGCAGGATAACGTGTCAGGAGGCTCTTGACAGATGCCTGAGCCGCGGCGTGACTGACTGGGGAAAAATTAAGTCGGTTATCAAAGATGATATGGGAGAGTTTCTGTGGAAGAGGACTAAGAGAAGTCCTATGATCCTCCCTATAATCACAGAAGTGTAGAAGGGTGAGAATATGACAGATACATTGGAACTGAGCAGACAATTGAACGCGTGCATAAAGGATTCTGATGTGTACAAAAACTATCAGTATTGCAAAGACAAGTTAAGGCAGAAACCGGACAAATTGCAGCAGCTCATGGAATTTCGTAAGAAAAATTATGAAATCCAGAACAATGAAATGCTTGACAATCCATATGATGAAGTGAATAATCTATTCATGGAATATGATTCTATAGTCCATGATACTATAGTCAACGATTTCATAAGGGCTGAACAGAAACTTGTGATGATGATGAAGCTCGTGTATGAACAGATTGCTGACGATCTGGATTTTGACATCATAGAGGAGGACGTTCAGTAGTAAGCACATTTGCTGGAATGTATTTGTGAACAAGGAGAATAAATGTTATGGCTATTGATAGTGCAAGAAGTATGAAGAAGGTGCTGAGATTTCTTACAGGACTTCTCATAAATGTATGTATATTGTTCGTGCTGATCAAAGCGTTTTCATATTCATACGATTTTGCGTACCAGGTATTTGCGACGAAAGCGATGGATCCGGGAAGCAACAGGAAGGTTGCGGTACAGATTGTTCAGGATGAGTCGCTTCTTGATGTCGCAGATTCGCTGAAAAAGGCAGAGGTCATAGACAATAAATATGCGTTTATACTCAAGGTGAGAATAGGAGGTTATGCCAGTCAGATAAAAGCTGGCACATACCAGCTTGCACCGAGTGATACGAATAAGGAGATTATAGACATAATAACCGGAACAACGGATAATGGTTCGGACTCCGGTGGGGATGACAGCTCAGAAGAGAGCAGTGAGGAATAGGTGTATGATAACGGATGAGAGACTGGCATCGTTTATCAATTCCTTCAATACAGACTATGATGACGTTATAACGTCCATCAGAAAAGAGGCAGAAGAGAACAGAGTACCTATAATCAGACAGGAGGCGGGCGAGTTTATCAAGTTGCTTATCTTGATGAACAAGCCGAAGAAGATTCTGGAGATAGGTACGGCGGTAGGCTTTTCTGCCATTTTTATGAGTCGGTTTTTGGATGACGATGCACATATAACTACAATAGAGAATTATCCTCCAAGAATAGCAGAAGCAAAGAAGAATTTTGCAAGAGCAGGGGCTGAAAATAGGATAACCCTTATGGAAGGCGATGCTCAGGAGATACTTCCGGGACTTGATGAGCAATATGATTTTGTATTTATGGATGCAGCGAAAGGACAATATGGTTGTTTCTTTAGCGAAGCGGTAAGACTTCTGAAACCAAATGGCATATTGCTATGTGACAATGTGCTTCAGGATGGAGATGTGCTTGAGAGCCGTTTTGCTGTGACCAGAAGAAACAGAACGATACACTCGAGAATGAGAGAGTACCTGCATGATCTGACGCATGATCCGCGGCTGGATACTGCGATTCTCAATGTAGGTGATGGCATGAGCCTCAGTATGAAAAAATCTGGCTGGAGTGATGGAGGAGAAAAAGATGATAGATAAGAAACCAGAACTGCTTGTTCCGGCAGGAGGATTAGATACACTTAAGGTTGCAGTGGACTATGGTGCGGATGCGGTATATATTGGCGGACAGTCATTTGGACTTCGCGCCAAAGCTGATAATTTCTCTATAGAAGAGATGAGAAAAGGTGTGGAGTATGCACATGCACATGGAACAAAGGTCTACGTCACTGCGAATATATTTGCACATAACTATGACCTTGATGGCGTGAAAAAGTATTTTGGCGAGCTTGGATCCACAGGCGTGGACGCTGTGCTTGTGTCTGATCCGGGTGTATTTATGCTTGCAAGGGAGATCATGCCTGATATGGAGATACACATAAGCACCCAGGCAAACAATACCAACTACATGACATACAAGTTCTGGTATGAACACGGTGCGAAGAGGGTAGTGTCGGCCAGAGAACTTTCGCTTGCTGAGATAAAGGAGATAAGAGCGAATATTCCGGATGACATGGAAATAGAGTCTTTCATCCATGGCGCAATGTGTATATCTTATTCCGGAAGATGCCTGCTCAGTAATTATTTCACAGGCAGGGATGCAAATCATGGTGCCTGCACACATCCGTGTAGATGGAAGTATTCGATTGTTGAGGAGACCAGACCTGGCGAATATATGACTGTGAATGAGGATGACCGCGGAACATATATATTCAATTCCAAAGACCTTTGTATGATAGAGTATGTGCCGGAGATGGTTGATGCTGGCATAGACAGCCTGAAGATAGAGGGCCGGATGAAGACTGCTTTGTATGTCGCCACTGTGGCAAGGACATATAGGAAGGCGATAGATGACTACTTTGAATCTGAGAAGAAGTACAGGGCGAACATGGACTATTACAAGAGCGAGATAGCCAAATGTACTTACAGGCAGTTTACGACAGGTTTTTATTTCGGAAAGACTGATTCGGATTCACAGATATATGACAGTAATACATATGTTAAGAACTACACCTATATTGGAACTGTAAGGCAGACTGCGGAAAACGGATTCGTGTTCTTCGAACAAAAGAACAAGTTCACTGTGGGAGAACTTGTTGAGGCGATGGGATTTGACGGAGAGAACATAGAATGTACAGTCGAGGCGATATATAATGAAGATGGTGAGAGCATGGAGTCGGCGCCGCATCCTAAACAGCAGCTCCGTGTAAAGCTGGATAAGCCACTTGATGCAGGAATGATAATTAGAAGAAAAGAGTGACTTAAAGGGGTGGCTGGATTATTGATCCAGGCATCCCTGCAGTTTTTTTAAAGCTTTCTTTTCAATCCTTGACACGTATGATCTGGATATGCCAAGAAGCATGGCTGTCTCTTTCTGAGTCATTGGTGGGATGCTGCCCAGACCATATCTCAGGTTTATGATCTTCTGTTCTCTTTCGGTCAGAAGCTTTGTTATACAGGATGGGAGGGCTGTGAGATGGTCGGAGTGAATCATATTGTCCAGCGGGCTTGCGCTGCCCTCACTTATGATGTCCATTATGACGATCTCGTTTCCCTCTTTGTCAGTGCCGATTGGCTCGTACATGGACACTTCCCGGGATTTCTTTTTTTCCTGACGCAGAGCCATGAGAAGTTCATTTTCAATACATTTGGCTGCGTAGCCTGAGAGCTTGCAGCCTTTGTCAGGTTTGAAAGTATCGATGGCTTTGATGAGCCCGATGGTACCAATTGATATAAGATCCTCTGGATCTCTCACGGCAGAATTGTATTTTCTGGCAATATGGGCAACCAGACGCAGATTGTATTCAATCAGAACCTGGCGTGCGCGGTTGTCACCCTCTGCACAGAGCGCTATATACTTTTTTTCTTCATCGGGAGTTAAGGGATTTTTGAATGCTTCCATGATGATCATATGCTCCCGCTTGTAGTCGAAAAGAGTCGAAATACCTGAAAAATGTATACTCAACCTGATAATATTTTATGTTCATTGTGCATAAATAGTGCAAGTCCATATGTTAAAGTATCATTTTTCTGATAAAATTATAAAAAAATGTGCCAAAATATGTACAAAATGTTTAAAATGTGAAAATACTGTGATATAATACCTTTGATATTTTGAAAAACTAGGAAGATTGTGCATAAAAAAGGAGAGATAAGAGGAGGTTATACAGAGAATGCGATTAAGCGTGGGACGTAAGAAGATCAGAATTGGAGATGTTCTTGTAGCGGCAGGAGCGATAACGGAGGAACAGCTTCAGGAAGGACTTGCAAAGCAGAAGGAGACTGGCAGAAAGCTGGGTAATGCGCTTGTTGATCTTGGGTTTATAAGTAACGATATGCTGATCACCGTGCTTACAACTCAGTTGGGAATAGATTATATAGAACTCAAGGGTGCCAAGATTGAGGATAAAGTCATACATATGGTGCCGGAGAGCATGGTCACGAAATATCAGGCTATTCCTATAGAGGTCGATCCTGACAATCCGAATATCCTCAAGGTTGCCATGGCAGATCCTATGGATATCATGGCTATGGACGATATAGGACTTGTGACGAATCTTCAGGTTGAGCCTATGCTCGCCTCAGAAGAAGGAATTAAGAATGCCATAGACAAGTACTATGGAAGTGCACAGGCTATGGAGGCTGCAGAAGCATACAGACAGGAACAGCAGAATTCTTTGGGAGATGGAGACGAAGAGGATGGCAACGATGAGATTGATAATTCGCCTATCGTTCTCCTGGTTAAACAGATAATAGAAGGTGGAGTAAGGCAGAGAGCATCTGATATTCATATTGAAGCTCTGGAGAACAGTGTAAGGGTCAGATACAGAATAGACGGTGCGCTTAAACAGGTTATGTCGTATGATCTGAGTATTCTGCCTGGTATAACAGCCCGTATCAAGATCATCGGCGGAATGGATATAGCAGAGAAGAGAAAACCTCAGGACGGTCGTATCACCATCATGGTTGACAGAAGAGAGTTTGATGTCCGTGTTTCTATCCTCCCTACGGTTTTCGGAGAGAAGACGGTTATGAGACTTACATCCAAGGATGGTCTTACCAAACCTAAGAGTGCCCTTGGTTTCGATGCTGAACAGGAGAAGGTATTTGACAATATCCTCAGCAACCCACATGGAATTATCCTTGTAACGGGTCCGACAGGATCAGGAAAATCAACAACCCTTTATACGTCACTCAGTGAGCTGAATACAGAGGATGTAAACATTATCACTGTAGAGGACCCTGTCGAGGCGAATATAAACGGTATCAATCAGGTTCAGGTTAATAATAAAGCGGACATGACATTCGCAGCAGCTCTTAGATCTATCCTCCGTCAGGATCCGGATATCATCATGATAGGAGAGATTCGAGATGGTGAGACTGCGGGAATAGCAGTACAGGCCGCTATCACAGGACATTTGGTTGTATCGACACTGCATACAAACTCAGCTGCTTCAACCATCACCCGTCTTATAGATATGGGAATTGAGTCTTATATCGCTGGTGATGCCGTAGTTGGAGTTATCGCACAGAGACTTGTACGAAGACTGTGTACTACATGTAAACAGCCTAGACTTGTGGAGGATGAAGAGAGAGTACAGCTTGGTGTGTCAGCGGACGAAGAGGATGTAATCATCTATGAGCCACAGGGATGTCCGCTCTGCAATGATACCGGATACTCAGGGCGTATCGGTGTGTACGAGATGATGCCGGTTTCTAGAGAACTGCAGGCGGTCATAGCATCAGGTGCAACCGCAGACGTTATAGAGAAGCAGGCACTCAAGGAAGGAATGCTCACACTGAAGATGGGAGCTGCAAAGCATGTGCTTGACGGAATTACATCTATAGCGGAGATGAACAAGATAGTACACAGCACGGTAACAGTTGCCGAAGGTGTGGATATGGGAGAACTTTAAGATATATATGACAAAGATATATAATAATCGTAATTATTTATATATATGAAATTATTAATGCAAAAGGGAAAGGAAGGGACAAAGATATGTTAGACATGAAGGAATTGCTTGCCTTCTCTGTGGAAGCTAAAGCATCGGATGTTCATATAGCTGTAGGCATACCGCCGAAGCTCAGGATCAATGGTAAACTTACGGAGGTTGAAGTTCCACCTCTTTCACCATCAGATGCAGCCGAAGCTATAGCGTCTACCATGAAGGACAGACACAAAGCAATACTCCAGGACAGGGGAGAGGTTGACTTCTCATTTGACTCGCCAGAGACTGGACGTTTCCGAGTAAACGTATTCATGGACAGAGGAAACATGGCAGCCGCATACAGACGAGTTGAGACTCAGATCCCGAGACCGGATCAGCTGGGAATTCCAAGGGAGGTTGTTGAACTTTACAAGAGAAAGAGAGGACTTGTACTCGTAACAGGACCTACAGGATCAGGAAAATCAACTACACTTGCTTCTATTATTAATAAGGCGAATGAAAACCTGACAGACCACATCATCACGCTTGAGGATCCTATAGAGTACATTCACCATCACAATAAGGCGATAGTAAACCAGAGAGAGGTTGGAATGGATACCTTAAGCTATGCGAATGCACTTAGAGCTGCACTTCGAGAGGATCCGGATATCATCCTCGTAGGAGAGATGCGAGACCTTGAGACAATCTCCACAGCTATCACCGCAGCCGAGACCGGACATCTGGTATTCTCGACACTGCATACAATAGGAGCGGCAAGTACGATCGACCGTATCATTGATATCTTCCCTACAAACCAGCAGCAGCAGGTAAGAGTTCAGCTTGCGATGGTTCTTGAAGGTGTTATATCACAGTCACTGCTTCCGATAGCAAGCGGCAACGGCCGAGTGGCAGCATTCGAGGTTATGCTTGCTTCGCCGGCTATTCGAAGCCTTATCCGAGAAGCTAAGACTCATCAGATCCAGTCCACTATTCAGACAAGCCGTGCACTCGGAATGATAACAATGGATGATGCACTTTATGAATTGTATGCATCAGGCACAGTTACAAGAGAGATGGCCATGACATATGCTCAGGATCAGCAGTATCTGAGAAAAAAGATGAATGGCCAGTAAGATATGGTATAATGTATTGCAATATGGCGATATGTAGAATTATTGACAAGAAGCATTGTGCATTTGTTCCAAAAGTTAATGCGCCAATAATTAAATGTTGATAAAGTTTACATAGTATAGTAAGATATTTTACATATAATTTATGTTGCAATATTATGCTTTTAAAGTGTAAATGCAGGAAAGTTAAGAATATTAAGATTGGGTCGGAGGAGAGACAATGGCAGTATTTAATTACAAGGTTGTTGACAGAGATGGTAAGAACAAAAAAGGTACCATCGAAGCCCCAAACAGAGACGGCGCCGAGAAGAAGCTCAAGTCGGAAGGATATTCCATCATGAGCCTCACAGAGCAGTCAAGTCCATTGGGGAACATCGGATTTAAGAAAAAGGTTAAATCCAGAGATTTGGGTGTATTCTGTAAACAGTTTTCAGCGGTTATCAAAGCTGGTGTTACGATCATATCAGCGCTTGAGCTGATGGGAGATCAGATTGAGAATAAAACTCTCAGAAAAGCTATAGCAGATGCACGTACATATGTTGAGAAGGGTGGAACACTTGCGGATGCGTTCAGAGTGAATCCTGATGTATTCCCTCCTATCATGATCAACATGGTTGCCGCAGGTGAGATGTCAGGTAACCTGGAGATCTGCCTTGACAGACTTGTGGAACATTTTGAGAAGGATAACGCACTTACATCAAAGATCAAGGGTGCCATGACATATCCTATCGTAGTTCTCTGTGTTATGGTTATAGTTATTATAGTAGTGCTGGTAGCCGTTATTCCTAACTTTGCCAGCATGTTCGAGGATATGGGAACACAGCTTCCGCTTGCGACGAGGGCCATGATGGCTGCGGCGGATTTTGTGAAGTATAAGTGGTGGCTGCTCATCATCATAGTTGCAGCGGTTGTGTTTGGAGTCAAGTTCTTCAAGAAGACACCGTTTGGCGAACAGCTCTTCGCGAATATGGGACTTAAAGCTCCTATATTTGGACCTTTGAATGTCAAGACAGCATGCTCGAGATTTGCCAGAACCATGAGTACACTCATGGCATCAGGTATATCGATGATAGATGCTGTTGAGCAGGTTGCGAAGATGATGGACAACAAGATCATCAGAGACGGTCTCATGGATGCCAAGGTTCAGGTGTCAAAAGGTGTACCGCTTTCAAAACCACTCAAGGATATGGAGATGCTTCCACCGATGCTCTCAGCCATGACTAAGATCGGTGAGGAGACAGGTGATATAGAGGAGATGCTCAGCAAGGTTGCAGATTACTACGATGAAGAGGTAGAGGCGGCAACCAACGCACTGACATCAGCCATGGAGCCTATGATCATGGTTGTTCTGGCATGTATCGTCGGAATGATAGTTGCAGCCGTATATGGTCCTATCATGAGTATGTACGACGCCATGGATCAGTACTAGAAGGTATCATATAGAAGATATATGTTACTATAGAGCAAGACTTTCCTGGAAGTCCTGACCCGGAGTCTGGGGAAGACAGATTATGATTAAGTCCGGTAGTACGAGGATGCCGGTTTAATATAGTGCGAGAGCACAATATACAACAACAAACAACAAACAACTAAAAAGGAGAGTAAAATTATGAAGAAAAACAACAAAGGTTTCTCACTCGTAGAGTTAATTATCGTTATTGCTATCATGGCAATCCTTGCAGGAGCTCTTGCTCCAGCACTTATCAAGTACATCAACAAGTCAAGAAGATCAACAGATGTACAGAATGCTGATTCACTTAGAACAGCTCTTCAGACAGCACTTTCAGATCCAGATGCAGCAGATGCTAACGCAGCTAACAACAACGCAGTTCAGTCAGCAAGTACAATCACAAGCTCAGCAACAGATGCTTTCTTAAAGGAAGTTTACAGCATCGTTGGTAGCGCTTCACTTAAGACAAAGTACGCTCCTAAGGGTGGTCCTAACGCTGGACAGACATTTGGTTTCTCAGTAGATCAGGCAACAAACGAGGTTAAGGTTTTTGCCGATACAGCTGGTACATATGAGCTTTCACCATCAACATGTACAGCATGGTCTAAGTAATAGCTGGCGATAGTAAACACTATCTCGAGTAAACAAAAAGTGGATATATCGTGTGAGTTGATACTTATCACAACAATTTCATTCACCTCGTAAGAATATGGATGTGATGGTGTTTGACAGGATAGTATCCACACATAATAAAGCTTGTTACGCAACAGGTGCCATGGGTGCCTGTTGCATAATTAAGCTTTTGCAGTCAGGAGTGATATGCTTGCGATGACGCTACCAGACAAGCGGTGCAAAGCTCGCGGCAACGTAACTTATGGCGGCAACTGGCTTACTTAAGTAGAGCTGGTACTTATTTTTTTCGGCGAGTTTCTTCTATATAAAAGGGTCATTATGTGGAAGAGATGAACTATTAAAAGGGTGACAGAATGTTGACCTTTATTCAGCAGATTCTGCGGCAGCGGAATATGTTGTGACAATTTATGTGAATGGGGTGAACAGCGGTAAGCTGGTACTCAAGCAAATACAAAACTACTGATTAGCGAGGGAGGCTATTAAAATGGCGAGTAATAACAAAGTTTTAACAATCGACATTACAAATGAAAGTATTACAATCGTTGAAGTTACACCTTCAAACAAAAAACAGTCAACGATCCACAACGCTATCATCTTCGAGACACCGGAAGACGCCTATGAGGATGGAGTGATCAGAGACAAAGAGAGAATAGCAGAGGCAATCAAGTCTCAGCTTTCAGCAAATGGAATAACAAACAAGAACGCAATATTCGTTCTTACCTCTACAAAGATCGTTAACAGAGAGGTTCTTGTACCTTTCGTTAAGGAGAACAAAATCAAAGGAATTATTAATGCGAACTCATCAGAGTATTTCCCTGTTAATATAGAGGATTACGTGGTGTCTCACTCAGTTCTTGAGACAGTTACTGATGAAGAGAATAACAAGCAGCTTAGAGTCCTTGCAGTTGCTGCACCTGAGAATATGGTTAGATCATACTATGATCTTGCAGCTCTCGCAGGACTGAAAGTAGTAGCGCTTGACTATATTGGTAATGCAATGCTTCAGTTGATCAAGACTCAGACAACAGAAGCTATGACAACTATGGTAATCCAGTTGGGTAGCGAGTCAACCGTACTCAACATCGTAAAAGGAGATACACTCCTTCTTCAGAGAACAGTTCCATACGGTACCAACGTGGTAGTAAACGAAGTGATGGATGCAAAGGGTGTAGATGCAACTACAGCTATGACTCTTCTCCAGAACGAGAGACTTCTCACAGTTGATTTTGATGACAATGCCATAACAGGAGCATTCAGATATCTTATCAACAACATCGGCCGTGTGATGGACTTCTTCACATCAAAGAATCCTGATAAGCCTATAGACGATGTATTCCTCACAGGTGATGGAGCCCTTATAAAGGGAATCGATGGCTTGTTCAAGGTTCAGCTCAATGTATCGACAAGAGTAATGGATACATTGTACAATATCAAGTTTGATCCAAAGATTGACCTTAAGATTTATAACCCTGTATACCTTATGGTTCCGATCGGTGCTGCTTTTGCACCTATGGGATTTGAGCTTAACGAGGCTGGAGCAAAAGCTGGTGCTAGCAGTGTGGATACAACCCCACTTGTTATAGCGTTCCTTATCATCGCAGTTCTTGTTGCCGGTGGAGTTACAGCTTATTCATTCATAGCGAAGAATAAAGCTCAGTCCAAGCTCGACCAGGTAAACAGAGATATCGCTTCTATACAGGATATTGAGCAGATCGTTCAGGCTTACAATGATGCACAGAACATCTACATGGATGCACAGAACATGTACAGCTATACAGAGAATCTCAACGAGAACGTTGGAACTCTTATCACAGAGCTCGAAGACAAGATGCCAAAGGGAATCAGCATAACAGCTTTTAATTCTTCAGCTTCAAGCGTTGATTTCACAGGCAACACAAAGACATATGAGGATATAGCAGCGTTTGCAATTAACCTCAAGGAGATCGACTGTATAGACAACACATTCATCCAGTCAGTTACTGAGAACAGTGATGAGCAGTCAAAAGATGTTACATACGACTTCACAGTTACATGTGTATACAAGGATGCGAATGCTGATACTACAGAGGCAGCTGACGCAGAAGTATCAGTCAATTAAGGAGGGACGATTATGGACTCAATTACAAAGGGACAGAGAAATCTATTATTATTCATACTTGGTATAGCTATTCTCGTTGTACCAATCAGATTCTTCGCAATGGACAATTTCAGTGAGAAGAAGTCAATAGACAGCGAGGCAAATGAGAGACAGAATTATTACAATGATCTGCTTGCAAAGAATGCAGACAGACAGAAATATGTAGATGATACAGAGAAGTATAAGAGTGACTATGAGGCAGTCATTGCCCAGTTCCCATCAGAGCTGTATCAGGATAACACAATCATGTACTTACAGAATGTAAAGGATAAGTATAAGTTCAACTTCCCAACAGTAACCATGGGTGAGGAGACACTGTTCTACACACTTGGATCAGGTGCGGTAGGTGATGTAACAGTTGACAATACAGCTGCGGATGCTGCTGCAACTACAGCTGATGCGACTCTTGGTGATTCAGCAACTGCTTCATCAGGTTATAACTGCTATTCAGCATCATTCCCTGTATCATATGAAGGTGATTACAAGGATATCAAGGATGTGATTGACTACATCAAGAATGGTGAGAACAGAATGACACTTGATGAGGTTAGTATATCATTCAATGATCAGACAGGTAAGTACGAAGGAGATATGACTATCACTTCATACGCTGTAAATGGTGAGGACAGAACTACAGATCATGCTGATGTAAATGTACAGATTGGTACAAATAACATCTTCGGAAACCCAACAGTTAAGTCAACTACAACGACTACAACAACAAGCGCTGAGTAGATGTTAGAACACTGAATGGAGTGAATAAATTAAATGGTAAAATCAAATAACAAAGGCTTTAGTTTGGTAGAGTTGATAATCGCCGCAGCCGTGTTTGCCATTCTGGTTTACCCTATAACGAATGCTCTTATAGCGGCCACGAAAACAACGACTACTTCCACGAAGAAGCAGTATGCTGTTGAGAAGGCCGAGGAGATAATGGAGAATTTCAAGACCGCTGATCTTGGAGATAAGGTAGCACTTCCTGATGATAATGGAACCAAGACATATACATTTACAAAGGGAACATCATCATCAGATACCATTACACTTCCTGACTCGAAAGCCATATCATATACAAATACAGCGTATACATGTAACGATATTTCCATAGGAAAAAACTACGAGAAATATACAGCTACTGTAGAAGTAAATGATGCTGGATATCAGGTTCTGAAGAATGGTTATGTGCTTACAAGTCATGACGGCAGCAATGCTACATTCAAGACTGGTGAAGGTGGTTCAGCAATTCAGACAAATATAACTGAGTCAGGAACCATCAGAAATCTTGACAGCAAGCAGTCAGCGATCATTGTTGGTGCAACATACAACACCACAGCAGCGGGACACAATCTTGACAACCTGGCATATCAGTATTTCCTTGATGAGAAGCTTGCAATTCTCAAGGATTATGATGTGCAGTACAACCATTATCTTTCAGGTGGTGGAACCTTTGATGAGGATCACTTCCAGAAGAACACGACTATAAAGATTACAAAGCTTGGAAAGACATATACAGTTGAGTGTATAGTAGATTATACGGATTACACGAATGTTTCTGTTATCAGATCAAAATATGTCAATTCAGGAAAGAATGTATATAAACCATCAACTACATATGGAGATGGCGTAGTATATAAGAAAGAGTTTGAGAACGAGATACCTCCTATATATCTGCTGTATGTACCTGCGATATATAATGGTGCGTACTGTACAACAGACAACATCACAGTAGATAAGGCTGGAATCTCAGACGACGCAAAGGTATATGTATTTGAGTCAACAGCAGAGCTGAACAGCACATACAGAAAGATTATCTGTGAGCAGTTCGGTGTCAGCAAGGTGGGGGATCTCACATATACAAATGCATCTAAAAACACAAAGATGAAGGATGTAAAGGTCAGAATGAAGCTTGCAGCTGGAACTGATACAACGGGACTTGATATTTTTGCAAACTTTGACTTTGACAACGATAATTCAGATTTCAATGTAAAGAACTTGGATGCTGATGAGAGTGGCAATATATATATGTATGAGATAAAAGTCACACTCACAGACAGTGATGGTAAAAAGACAGTAGTTACGGGAACAAGGGGGAAATAGCAGATGATTAAGAGATTAAAACGCAAGCTTAAGCATACTGATGATCATGGATCAAGTTTCGTCCTTGTAATCATTGCTACAACCTTCATGTGTATACTTGCAGCAGCACTCCTCATGGGTGCCTACATGACATACAAGCTGAAGTATTATAAGCTGAACAGTCTGAACAACTTCTATGAGGTTGAGACCGCTCTTGATGAGATATATGCAGGTGTAGGTGCTGCGACAAATGAGCACCTTTACTCAGCATATACAACCACTGCGGAGCTTGTCGTTGTATACGATACAAAGAAGAATGAGTATACAACAATAGACAATGATGAGGCCAATGAACTGTTCAAAAAGCTTTTTATGACAGGTTTCATAGCAGACGTAAACTATAAGAACATCAGGAATGTGACAGATACGTTCCAATCATTTATATCTAATGAGTATGATGCCTCATTAAATCCTAACGGTGTAAAGCTTGATACTTCCAACCTGAAACTCATATATACAGATGAGGCTGGAAAGAAGTCAACACAGTATTACACTGCGAAGGGAACAACGAAGATAGAGAGAGAACCGGGATTCTCAAATGATAAGGTTAAGGATGTAACATTCAAGAATGTATGTCTGAAGAGATCGATAGCTCTGTCAGGTGCCGAGGCTGCAACGACATCCGGTACATATGAGCAGTCTATCACAACAGATATAGTTCTCTCTGAACCGGAGTACAATGTATCGTTTGATTCAAGCAGTACAACAACCAATTCTCTGTATGAGTATGCAATCCTTGCAGATATGGGTCTTGAGGTAGGCGATGATGATGATACAATGGCAACAGATCTTCAGATAAAGGGAAACATATATGCGGCCAGTGATTACTATAACAAGGATTACAATGACGCTGCGGCTACAAAGGTAACTGGAAAGTATGACAGAACAGGTGCTACAAAGTGGGGCAGCACCATCGACAGTACCTATTCAGGAATCTTTGCAAATGGTAAGAACACAAAGCTTACACTTAACTCAGATGTTGTTATCTGCCCTGGATCACTCGCAGCATACAACGGAGCGCAGGTAAGCGTGTCAGGACGTTCTGGTACTTTGTCAGAACTCTGGACAGACAATATTGTTATCGGCGGTAAAAAGAACGGAACGATCAAGGCAGCTGCAAATGCATATGTATTTGATGATTCCGAGCTCAACGCTGAGAATTCAAGCCTTATGTTTACACAGGGTAATTACTTCGGCTACAGCTACAATGCCAATGATACAAGAAGTCTTAATTATCTCAGAAAAAATGGATGGCTTGCAACAGGATATAAGCTCAGATCACATTTTAGTGACAGTGCGATCATAGTAAATGGTAAGGATTCAACACTTGATCTTGAGAAACTCAACTCCCTGTATATAGCAGGTAAGTCATATATCGAGTTCTCAAAGATTGCAACATCAAGTCTTGCAGAGGATCAGACAGAGATCACTGTTGATGACAACGCAGATTATGCATTCACATCTCTTACAGATTATTCAACAGGTCAGTCTCTCGATGTAAAGACAAACCAGTTGATGTTCCTTACGCAGTGGGCAGTAGTGCCAAATTCCGAGCAGACAGATGATGATACAGGAATCACAACAGTTCAGCTTAGATTCCCTAAGACATTATCAGCGAGCACAACAGATGTAACAGATAGAAATCTCAAGATAGAAGAGATGTATAAGGTGTTTGAAGATCCTGAACAGAAAGAGCTCCGGGTGTCAGCTATCAAGCAGACGGTTTCGGGTCATGACTACTATTATCTCTACATTGAGCCAGGTGAGGATTCAAATGGAATAAGCAATGCAGAAAAATTTGTAGATACATACTATGATCTTCTTGGCGACGCTTTAAATGGTGATTATTACACAGACACCCTTAACTATAATGTGAGAAATTATGAGAATTTCCAGGTTAAGCTTGTTCTTCCTACAGAGGATAAGATCAATGCCAGTGGCGCTGTGACTGATCAGAACAGTGATGATACATTGTTCCTCAGAAAGTCAACAGACACGACAATGGATGTATCAAAATCTTTTGAGAATGCATCTACAAGCAAGGTATTTTCAGGAATACTTGGAAATAAGGGCACTGATGTGAACAAACAGACACTTAATGATCTCAAGGCAGACGCACTTAAGCTTGCTGGTTCTGCAACTTCAAGTGATGAAGAGCAGACAAGTACATT
>URJI01000034.1 GCA_900548215.1 uncultured Coprococcus sp.
AAATCGTCAACCAGAAAAACAAGCGGCTGGACGACGAATGATCTCTCGTCAGCGGGAAGATATATCAGGGCGAGATACAGGATCAGAAAAAAGGCTCTTGGAAGCAGGGCGTGATGTGAACTGGAATATCCAGCGGATATATGATATAGGATCTGCAATTGCAATAATTTTGAAAAAATAATCCCCATTGCACTATGGCAATGGGGATTATTCTGTAATATGTGATATAGGTTAATTAAGCTACTACTGTTACGTTAGTTGCTCTCTCCTTAGAAGCGTCCTTAGGATCAGCCTCTACATCAAATGTAACCTTCTGTCCCTCGTTAAGAGTCTTATATCCATCAGCAACGATTGCTGAAAAATGAACAAATACGTCCTTTCCTGTCTCATCATCTGAGATGAATCCATAACCCTTTTCTCCGTTGAACCACTTAACTGTACCGTTCTTCATTACGAGTACCTCCTAAAATATTGAAAATTTGTACCCAATGAAAACAACTACAATATACCTTATAGAGAATACTCCAAAGAAAAGCTTACCTTATATAGCAATCGAACCGTTAATCTTGAATACGCTATTATCATATTATGTCGTGTTCCATTTGTCAATAAATGATGTTATGAAAAATTATTATATATTTGTTCGGATTTGGGCAATTTAAAACATAATTCTGAAATAAAATAAGGTAAGCTGCCATAAAAATGCTGATATATGTTTTGACCGACTTTCATATTATTGAAATACAGGTATATAGAAAAATTTTTTAAAATGGATCTGGAGTTCAATGTATATGGGAGGGAGAAAAATCTGAAAGTAAAATATATTTTTCTCGGGATTTTTGGGGCGTTCATGTTGACATATATAATTTCATATATGTATAACAGAACTGCTTCAGGGCAGATAACGGTTGCTGGTGAAAAAGAAAAAAGCGTATGTATTTATCAGGATGGCGCATATGAGATTGTGGACGTTGAGGAATATGTGCAGCAGGTGCTGACCGGGATGGCAGATGACAATTGGAATATGGAGATGCTGAGGACTGTCTCGGTCATCATCAGAACAGGAATATACTATCAGATGGATAAAAACTCAAAGAATGACTCAAAGAATGGAGGAAATGCAAATCTGATAAATGAAGCTGATCTCAGAGAGATAAGATACACTGAAGATGAGTTAAGAGAGATGTGGGGAAATGACTATAAGAAGATTATAAATATGACTGCGGAGGCTGTTTCTGATACAAGGGGTGTGATTATACGATATGATGGGAATGTGATCCTGCCTGTGTATCACTTGGTGAGTATAGGGCATACGATAAGTGCCGATGAGCTGTTTGGAAGAGATGTGCCGTATCTCAGACAGGTGGCAAGTGATGCTGACAGAATGGCTGACGATTTCTCCTGCACAAAGATATACAGTGGGGACAGGCTGAGAAAGACATTTCAGAAATGGATAGGCGATGAGACGGATGCTGAGGTGAAAGTTACAAGGGCTACAGCTTCAGGTTATGCTCATGAGATAAGTGTGTTTGGAAATGCTGTAGATGCGGAGCTGTTTAAGGATCAACTGGGACTCGCCTCCACAAATATACATATAGATTGTCAGGAAAATGAATACAGGATTATAACTGTTGGTGTTGGTGATTCTCTTGGACTGTCTCTGTATGGTGCGGGCATACTTGCTGCAAATGGGGAGAGCTATGAAGAGATATTGCGGTATTATTATACTGGAGTGACGGTGGGCAGATAAAAAAATAAGTATTTAATGGCCGAAAATTACACCGCATTGTATATTTTGTTTTGCAAAGGGACATGATACATATGAGGTGATGAATATGAAGAAATTTTTTGGCGGCGTGAAAAAGAACATTTTTTACATCTCACTGATCACAGGTATGGCTGTGCTTGTGACGGTGCTTGGTCTTTATAACGCAAAAACAAATTCAAAGGAAAAACATATTGTGATCGGCCAGGATACACCATATGGAGATACATCTGAAAGCAGTCAGGGAACCAAGGAAACACTCAGCGGAAATGGCCGGAACGGTGAAGGATCCATGGATAAGAATGTGGCGGGAGATACGGTGGATGATGCTCATGATACAGAATCTGGCGAGACAGATTCTGTCGGTATAGAGGACGATGACCAGGATACGGCTGCTGCAGGTGAGACGACAACTGGTGGAGCTGCAAAGGAGACGGGAGTTGATGGCAAAGAAGAGCTGCATTATGATCCTGAGAACAGCATATCATGGCCGATTGTTGGCAATGTGCTCATACCTTATAGCATGGACTCAACTGTGTATTTTGAGACATTAAATGAGTACAAGTGCAATCCTGCCATAATCATGGAGGCAAAACCGGGAGACGAAGTTAAGGCGGTATACGAGTGTGAGGTTAAGGAAGTTTCCAGCAGCCCGGAAATTGGCAACTATGTGAAACTTGATCTTGGAGATGGCTACACAGTTACACTTGGTCAGCTTCAGGATGTAAGTGTTGCTCTTGGAAGCCGTCTGGAGATGGGAGATGTGATTGGAACAGTAGGTGATCCGAGCCGGTTTTACAGCGATGAGGGCACTAACCTTTACTTTTCGATAGATAAGAATGGTCAACCTGTGGATCCTACGCTTCTTATACAGTAGAGAAAAATGGGATGGTTATTTTGCAGCATATATTTAGAAAAAGTAAAGCATGATTACAGAACCGTGATGGAATGAAAAAAACACCATATCGATTGGTTGAACCAATCGATATGGTGTTTTGTATGTTCTATGTGATCTGGTCTATATTAACCCATTACAACCTCTACAGTGTGAGTCTTGCCATCGCCAAATGCTGGAAGAACATTGCCCTCGATGGCATTGCCATCAACTACAACGCTCTTAACGCCCTTGTTGATGTGATCAGGGTTGGAAACCTTGATGTCGTATGTAGCACCACGGAACTGACGAGTAGCTGTCATTCCATCCCATGCAGCAGGTATAGATGGATCAATCTTCAGACCATCGAAGTCTGCTGAGATACCAAGGATGTACTGTGATATAGCTACCATGTTCCATGCAGCTGTACCTGTCAGCCATGAGTTCTTGCCCTGACCGAAGTGGTTGCCTGGCTTGCCGATATCAGATCCGGCATCCTTACCACCGATCATCTGGCCGTATACATATGGCTCAGTCTTGTGTATATCTGATGTCTCCTCAGTGAAAGCAGGAGCTATCTCTGAGTAGTACTTAAATGCCTGATCGCCGGCACCTGCGTAAGCGGCAGCACAGATGATCCATGCATTGTTATGTGTGAAGATTCCGGCATTCTCCTTGTATCCACCTGGGTATGTAGAAATCTCACCATACTGGATGTAATACTTTGTGAATGCTGGGTTGTTGAGTACAAGTCCATGCTGTGTGTTGAGTCTCTCATCGATTGCAGCAAGAGTCTTCTTGTCGCAGCCCTGATCCTTACCAATATCTGACATGATAGCGAATCCCTGTGGCTCGATGAAGATCTGGCCTTCTTCGCACTCCTTAGATCCCATCTTCTCACCATTTGCATCGTAAGCTCTGAGGAACCAGTCGCCGTCCCATGCTGACTCCATGATGTTGGCCTTCATCTTGTCGATCTCAGCCTGGGCAGCATCAGCCTCAGCGTCCATTCCAAGGTGCTTGAGGATAGCAACGTAGTTAGGGCCTGCATATGTGAAGAGTGTAGCAACCATAACTGACTCAGCAACCTTTGAGTATCCGCCTTCAGCAGCGAACTTAGGGTTGGTGTATGTCTGGAAGCTCTCACCTGGTGTGTCTGAGAAGCATGAAAGGTTGATACAATCGTTCCAGTCAGCTCTCATTGCAAGTGGAAGACCGTGTGGTCCAAGGTTGTTCACTATCTTGTAGAATGAAACCTTGAGGTGGTCAAGCATAGGCTTTGCGATTGACATATCGTTGTCATATGGAACCATCTCGTCAAGGATGCCCCAGTCACCTGTCTCCTTGATGTAAGCTGATACTGAAAGGATCAGCCATAATGGATCATCTGAGAAGTCTCCACCGATATCTGCGTTACCCTTCTTGGTAAGTGGCTGGTACTGATGGTAGCATCCACCGTCTGGAAACTGTGTTGAAGCTATATCGATGATTCTCTCTCTTGCACGGTCAGGGATCTGATGAACAAATCCGAGTACATCCTGGTTGGAATCACGGAATCCCATACCACGGCCGATACCTGACTCGAAGTATGAAGCTGAACGCGAAAGATTGAATGTAACCATACACTGATACTGGTTCCAGATATTTACCATACGGTTTACCTTGTCATCAGGAGTGTTGACGTTGAGAATGCCTAAGAGTCTGTTCCAGTGCTCCTTGAGCTCTGCAAGACCTGCAGCAACCTTCTCAGGGGTGTTGTACTTCTCGATCATCTCGAGAGCCTTTACCTTGTTGATTGTCTTGCCGTCAGCCTCGAACTTCTGGTCAACAGGCATCTCAACATATCCAAGTATAAATACAAGAGTCTTTGTCTCGCCTGGAGCAAGAGTGATCTTCTTGTAGTGTGATGCGATAGGTGACCATCCATCGGCAAATGAATCATTAGCCTTGCCAGCCTCAACAGCCTGTGGGTTGTGGAAACCGTTGTAAAGTCCGATGAATGAATCTCTGTCTGTGTCGTAACCATCAATCTCGTCATTCACTGTGTAGAATGCGAAATGGTCACGTCTGTCTCTGTACTCTGTCTTGTGGTAGATAGTTGATCCGACAACCTCTACACGTCCAGTACTGAAGTTTCTCTGGAAGTTGGTGCAGTCATCCTGTGCATCCCAGAGACACCACTCCTCAAATGAGAAGAATGAGAAAGTCTTCTCCTCTGAGCCTTCATTTGTAAGAACAACCTGCTGAACCTCTCCGGCATAGTTCTGAGGAACAAAGAAAGTAACCTCAGCCTTAAGATCGTTCTTCTTACCTGTAATGATTGTATATCCCATACCGTGACGGCACTGATACTCATCCAGTTCTGTCTTGACCGGTGACCAGCCCGGATTCCATATTGTACCATTGTCGTTGATATAGAAATAACGTCCACCCATATCTATAGGCACGTTGTTATAACGATATCTTGTGATTCTACGGAGACGTGCGTCCTTGTAGAAGCTGTAACCTCCCGCAGTGTTTGAGATCAGTGAAAAGAAATCCTGTGTTCCAAGGTAGTTGATCCAAGGATAAGGAGTTCTAGGAGATGTGATGACATACTCCTTGTTGGCATCATCAAAATAACCAAATTTCATGTAGCATATACCTTCCTTCCAATTGTATTATGTTCGCTTTCAGATAGCTCTCATAAGCCCCCTCTGAAGTCTTCTGTATCGGCTTGTGCTATATTCTCCCTTAAAAGTCAGCCATACAGTATGATTATATAATAAAAAACATTAAAAGACAACAAAGTTATAGTGGAAATTGCACAATTTAATCAGCGTATATGGCTTCCTTAAGCGGCACAATCACTGTTACTGAATAGATGCCGTCTGCGTAGTCTATGATGCAGAATCCACCGCATTCTTCTGCGGATCTTTTTACGTTTTTGAGTCCGTAACCGTGGATGAAGTCAAAATTATCGAAGGTGTCAGGCAGTTTTTCATCTGGCGCTGCATGGTAGGTGTTGGTGATATGTATGACAAATGAAGAATCAACTGTCTGTATGTCAAGATTAATCTTACCTCCGGTCTGTCCTGTACAGGCATTCATGGCATTGTCAAGCAGATTGCCGAGAATTATGGTCATATGATAATCGTCACATGGAATAAGATCTTTCTCAACCTTGAGCCTTGTGTTTATGCGTATTCCGTTGCTGCCAGCCTGTAGAATAACGTTGCTGACAAATGAGTCTATGACTAGATTGCCTGTATTTATAGAGCAATACCGTGACTCCAGATCCGTCATGGTCTCCCGGGTATATGGTATTATGCGGTCATAGTGCTCTTCGTTTACGCACTGTTCAATATAGAACAGATGTTTCTTGGTATCGTGCATGAAGCCTCGAATATTCTTATATGCATCGCTGAGCTGCTGATATTTGTTCTTCTGGAACTGCATCTGCTGCTGCAATAATCTGGATTCCTGCGTCAAAGCTTCTGCAGTCAGCACGTTCTGGAGAAGTATATAGTTTGAGATATTCATCGCCAGAAGAAAGACTACAAGTGTAAGGTATGCTGCCGGCTCGATGAAGTTCATCTTGAAGAAAGATGGCAGAAATGTAAGGACACACGACATTGCTGGGACGAACAGCAGGAGCAGCGTATATGTCTTTGATCTGATGCCATTTTTTAATTTAAGGAATAGATCCAATATCATTGTGAAAAGCACTATGATCAGATTGGATACAAGTGATATTGCAATAAATGCCGTGTATGGCAGAGTGTCCAGACCGGCAGAGAGCCCGGTGAAGTGGACTATGATAAAATAGGCCAGGTTCTCGCTTAGATTGATGAGGGCTATATAACTGAATACCACAAGTATCCTGTATGTTATGGTAGAACAGAAAAACATGGATATGGCGGCACTCAATATGACTGTGAGCGCAGATCTCAATATGGAAGCGCAGAAAGAAGATTCTCCTGTAACATGAGATGCAACTAACCAGTATATGAGATCTGACAGCAGAAAGGAAAAGGCCACAGCATATTTGGGTATGGATTCACGTTTTTTCTCGAACATTGTCTGATAGAAGATATATAATATGAAGTTGTCGAATAGCATGCTTGCTAAATCTAAATACTGAAGCATTTATTTATTCCTTTCAATTGAGACTTCTTATAATTCTGTTTGCAAAAAGGCGCTGGAACTGGGAGAATTTTCTTCTGCTCACAGGGATCTTGTAGCCATTGCTCATATTCAGCTGAGATTTTGTGAAAGACACAACGTGTCTGATATTTACAAGATAACCTCTATGGGGAGAGAAAAAACCACATGACGCAAGTTCGTCTTCCCAGGTCTGCAGGACGCCTTTGCCTGTAAATGAATAACTGGTCAGGACGTATTCAAGTATCGAATTGTCACTGTTGGAGGTTTTTATATAAAGTATATCGTTTATGATGGTGACTCTTCCGGTTCCCTGGTCGTCCAGTATGACTCTTGATGTGTGCGATTTCGTATATTTGTGCATGATCGATGCAAACAGCTTGGAGATGACGGAGGTGTTCACTGGTTTTGTGATGAACTGAAAAGGCTGAACTTCAAAACTGTCGCGCATATATTCAGGGTATGATGTGACAAATATGATGAATACATCATCATTGCCGTCGTTTCTCAGATGTCTGGCGGTGGTTATTCCTGATTGCGCAGGCATCTCTATGTCCAGGAATATGATGTTGAACGGGCTTTTGTGGTGAGCCTGTACCAGGGCTGAACCTGAATCAAAATGTTTCATATCGAAGTGTATATCATATTTTTTGCCGTATTTCGTAATCTGATTTGAAAGTGTCATGATGTCTTCCGGCGAATCATCGCACAAAGCTACTCTGAAATGCATTTTTCTCTCCTGTTCTTTGCAAAACCAATATATAATCCCAATGCACTTTCCGCCATACACAAAGTGATAGCTCCATAAAATATAGTCTGTTTGGAAAGTACAAATATTAAATATAACACACTCATGATAGCACAAGTTTTAACGCAAAGGCGGAGAAGTTTGGATTTTTGTTCTGCATCCAGTCTTTTATTCGGTGTGTCTACGGGCGCTATAAAAAGTATAAGTCCCCATAAGAGAACATATACGACAGCCCAATATGGATGTATATATGGCTTAAGTACTGGAGTGATGAGTATAGTTAGTATATATGAGCTGTATGACAGGATATTGCACATCCATGGTGTACTTGCGTGAAAACCACCGGCAAAATGGCGCATAGGTATAGTCACTGCAAGGAAGCAGAGGGTTATGGCAAAACGTCCTGATACAACCCCTATGATGAGGACAATGGCGTCGAATATTAATTGTTCAATAATATAATCAAAGAGATATGCGTATATATGTTTCTGATCAGATTCGATCTGGCTGTCTTCCGACAATGTACCTGCTATAAAAGACCCGATATGTTTCATAGTGTATGTCCTCCCTTTGGTGTGGCTGTATATGCTGCATAGAAAATGACATCCTGTGTCCTGTCTGCGGATAGCATAACTATCACGCTGTCTGCTGTGGTGAAACGGCAGATTATATATTTTAAGTATAACGCATGGACGTCGGAAGGTGTAAATTCTGACGGCGAACGGTCGAAAATGGGGGGTGAATGGTCATGGGATACCACTCACCCCCCCATTTTCGACCGTTCACCTTAAAAAAAGACAATCTTAAATATATTTATGATAGAATACAAAAAGATAGCCGGTTATTAATAGAACAGTAGATATTTTATTTTTAAGTGGGAGGAAACAGTATGAAGAGTACAATAATGAAGCTTATATGTAAGTATGGTGCAAGACTGTGTGCAGTGGCATTGGCAGTTGCTCCGCTCGTATCGGAGACATGCAAGATGAAGTATTACCAGCCGGAGGAGCCTGAAGGACTCAGAGACTTTGCGATGAAGAGATAAGCAGGCACAGGTTTTATATGCGGCAGTAGCATCCGATTGCAGCGTACGGGTAAGATAAGATGGTACTGGTCTGATAATTTGCAAAGTGACATATGGCAGACGAGGGCTTCTGCCGTCAATATCGCGTTTTTTGAGGGGAGAATGAGATATATTGGGCAGCGATACCGCTGGTAAATGGGTGTCGCTGTTTTTTCTTTATACAAGGTTTTTTATATGTTATACTATGTAAATATATGATTAGACATAGTATAAGAGAGGAATCGGTATGAAGAAAGAAGATAAATACACCTATGTTGGTGGAGATAGCGCGGAGCAGTTGAATCTTGATGATCGGGATATTCAGATTATTGAAGAGGCGGGGAAAGAGAAAAAGAAGAAGATCATAATAGCAGTTTCAGCTGCTGTGCTTGCTGTGATTGTAGTTGCTGTATATCTGGCTGTGACGATAGCCGGGGCAGGTGCTTCCAGAAGCAGAAAATTGGTTGAGACATATATGGCGGGACTGGCAGATGCTGATATTGATAAGGTTAAGAGCGTGATGGATCCGGATACTCTTGCTAACCAGGCTACAGACAGCCTCATCCAGATATTTCAGACATATAAGGAAAGTGATGAGTTTACTTATACTGTAGATTATTCCATGGGAGATGGATATAAAGCTGACAGCAGTAATCTGGAAGCTGTGAGCAATACATTATACAGCAAATCTGCAAAGAGTGCAGGTGTTGTCAAAGGGTATGTTATTCCTGTAAGCATGACTATGAATTTGTCTTACAAAGGGACTACAACTCCTAATTCGGTTAATTTGAATATCATCTGTTATGAGAAGGATGGCGAGTGGTATCTTGGCGGAACAATAGAGGGTGAGACAGATGGGGGTCAGTCCGAATAAGTTCTGAAAAACCGCAATGGCAACATAGAAATACTAACAAATAGGTTAAAAGCTCCGGTGATCACGTAATGTGTGCCTGTATATTCTGGCACATGTTATGTGTTCACCGGAGCTTTTGTTCTGATTCTGCCTTTTACAGTATTGCTTATGTCTATTTCTTGCGCATACCCGAGATGAGGATTATGGCAAATGAAATAAGTATTGTTGCAAGAACTGTTATGAGAATAACCAATTGAAGATTGCGTACCTTGTTCTTTGTCTTGTCCACAGATGAGTAGTTGTCTATATGCCTGCTGCTCTTTTCTGTGGTGACTTCAGTGGTGTTCTCGGAAGTTGAATGGGCTCTTGTTGTTATCTCTGCAAGGGTTGTAGGTTCCGATGTTGTCGGTGCATATACATACCTTGTTGTGGTCTGAGTAGTCGCTTCTGTAGTTGTCTGCGTTGTGGCCTGTGTTGTGGTCTGCTGTGTTGTGACCATAGGTGCAGTTGTTGTTGAGTCTGCTTTGTCTACATAGAAGTCAGTTACGGCATCTCCTGTTGTAGATCTTATAATAAGGGAATGGTTTCCGATAGATAAGGTCTCGAGAAATGATGCTTTGATTTCTATGATGATGCTGCCTTCTTTTTTGGTGTAGTACGAAGAATCAAGTTCTTTGCCATCTACCAGAACGCATATAAAATCTTCATAATTGGCATTTGATCTGAATTTTACGGTGTCTTTGCTGGATTTCTTCCATCTGGATCCCTTGCCTCCTATGATGTCAGGAGATGACTTGCTGATCACTGTGTCGTCCTTGCTGATCTCTGTGGAGCATGCCTGGTCCTTGAAGTATTTACCGCAGGATGGACAGTACCAATATTCTATGTTGCCATCGCTTGATGCCGTAGCTTCCACGCGGTTAAATTTCTGAAGGCCGCTGTGATTGTTTGGGTTTAATGAACCGTATTCCGCACCGCATATAATACATTCTGCCTTCTTGCTGCAAGTAGCCTTTCCGCCGTAGCAGTCTTGGATGACTGTGTATCCGCATCCCGAATTCAGGCACTTCCTTGAGTGGGTGCTGCCGTTTCCATCGGTTTTCCATTTGCTGAGGTTGTGATTGTCCTTGGCAGCTTTGACTATAGCGTCACAATATTTGCAGTGAAGTGCGGTGGTACAGTTGCCGTCGTCGGCCTCCGGGGTATGCTTTTTATTTACCGTTACAGATATACTTGTGCTGTTGCCTGCCTTGTCAGTTGCCACGATGGTACGTGCGGTTCCTGTTGCAGCAAGTTTCAGCGAACCGTTTGCATCTGGTTTCTTGTCTGTGCCGTCTATTGTCACTTTTGATAAGTTTTCGTCGGTTACAGTCATGGTGGCAGTCTTGCAGTACACGCCGCCGTCATCTATGCCGCTGATCACAGGGGCTTCGCTGTCAATCACGATACCTGGAGTGGAAGCAAAGGTAGTCTTGTCGCCAAGAGTGAATCTTACATAGACTATGTATGAACCGTCACCGTCAAGGTCGAATGCTTCTGCGTACGCATTCATATCTGCACTTTTGAGTGCGTCCTCGGACATGGCTTGATCTGTCACAAGATATTCTATGGATGCATCAGGGTCAGAACATGATATATTTACTGTCTGATTCTTCTTGTAATATGTGTCAAATGATACATTCCCCTGAAGACCGTTCCAGCTCTTTTTGCCGATGCAGATCTTGCCGGAAGGTCCATTTTGCGAAGCCCATGAAGCATAGAATGTAATGTTTCTCTTGTCGGCGGAGCCATCTATATCGTCGTACTGTAATCCGTTATCTTCGGCCTTTGTAAATGTACTTGTGTAGATGAGGTTCACAGGGGTTCCGGATCCGTCAGCTGATGTGCACCAGCCTTTGAAATCGTACCCTTCACGAACTGGTACATAGGCGTTAAGTGCCACTGCATAACCGTTTCCGGCCACTGCAAAATCATAGGTGCCAGCGTCCTGGTCGTTCAGTTTTCCTCCGTTTGCATTCAGGGTGAATGTGAGTCCGGAACCTGAATAATCATCCTTGGTGTATGTGGCAAGCAGTTTTATTCTGTTTGAGCCTGAAGTGAAATCGGAAGCACTTATGGAAGTCACTTCCTTTTTGCCGTTGTACCAGCCGGTAAATGTAAATCCGTCCTGTACAGGAGTGTAACTGCTTAGATCCACTGTATCGAAACTGTCTTTCGGTGCACTTATCTCGGTGACAGATTCTCCGTCTATCTGTCCTCCTGCACTGTCAAGCTCCAGATAGTATGTATCCGGGTCATCTTCTGCAAATGCTGTTATACAGGAAATGCATAGAATGACGGATATGGACAGAATAATGTGTAGTATTTTTTTCATGGAATCCCTCCTTTATGTTTTTAGGCAGAATATAAATAATTACATTAATTTTATTATATGCCCTCTTTAAAAACAATCGTATGTAGTAAAAATTAATAAGATGAAAGAACGGCTTTCAAAGTAACATGTATGAAAACACCATGTACTTTTGAAAGCCGTTCTATGAATAACTGACAGGGCTGTTATATTGTTATTGCTAGTATTTGTTATGCCAATGTAAAGATGCGCTCTTTCACGGTTTTTGACTCACCTGGTGCAAGCTCGGTGTAGCCGGTTACTGAAGGGTCACCGGAAAGATTTGGTGCATCTATGTTCCAGCTCATTGGCTCTGGACAGAAATATCCTTTGTCGCCGTGGTCATTCCACATGATCCAGAATTTCATTGTTTGATCGACTTCGTAGCATATCCTCTTGCCTGTAGCGGAGTCTGTGACGATCACTCCGTAGAATGGTTCGCCGTCCAGTGTGTTCATCTGGGCTGTGTACAGGTCATTGTCGATGTCCTTGAGAACAGGAACCATGGTGCCGTCTTTGTACTGCATATCGTAATCTGTAATAGGAAGATTCTTCTCTGTAGGGATTGCGTGCTCGTCCAGCTCCCATTTGTCGCCTATAGGTACGCAGAGACGGACGTCCTCACCCTTGCCGTTGCTGGTGAAAGGTCCCTTAAATGCTATGTGGTTGCATACTCCATATGGCATCTGCTTATCTGAAAGATTTGTCAGTGTAAATTCATAGTTAAGTCCCTCAGGTGTGAGAATGAATGTGTAATCAGCCCTGAAGCTTACCGGGTAGGTCTGGAAAAAGGAGTCGTTCTCATCATATGTATATGAAGTCTTTCCGATTGCTCTGTCGCCATCAACAGTTATCTCTTCTATATTATGATTTCTCAGATGAAGAAATCCGTGAAGATGGTTGCCAAGTGGATCGTTGCATGGAAAATGGTACATGGCATCTGAAGTCTTCAGGTTGCCGTGTGACAGCCTGTTAGGGAGATACAGAGTTGGCATTCCATATATCTCGGCTGATGCTTTGAGCTGGTCAGGTGTCATGGAAGGATCGTTTCTGAGAACATCGATATCCAGAGCTGTGTTCTCAAGCTTCATGACATTGCTTCCGTTAAATGGAGCTATGACAGCGTGGTAGTCACCGGATCTGAGGTCGATGCATGCTTCGCCTTTGTAATCAATTTTCTGTGCAGTTGTGTTCATATATTCTCTCCTCTTATAATTACATTATATTTTTACCTTTTTTCATAGTAACACTTCACAAATAATGTGTCTACTTAAAATAGACGCAATATCGTCAGAGTGTATGAGATTTATTTGAAAAAACACTGTGTTCTTGATTATTTTTTCACTAATTGTTATACTGTCACATGAAATTTACAATTTGAGTATTTTAATGTTGGTTATTTCGGAGGTCACAGTGACTAAGGATATCAATAACAGATATAGAAAAAAGATAATCAGACAGAGACATCACAGGCGTATGCAGTTGTTTGAGGGGACGGTCGGAGCTATAGTTGCCGTCATTTTTGTGTGTGCGCTTGGGCAGGGCAATCTCAGAAAGAATGTAAACGGCCAGGAGATAGACAGACCAGAAGGAGCAACCTCTGTTCAGATAAGTGAGATAGTGACGAATGAGGTGTCATCAGATACAGATGCGGTCATGAGGGCTTCGATGCAGTCCGATACAGATGCGGATGCTTCAAAACATGTGGTAGATGACAGCTATTTTTCATCATCACTGCTTGTAGGAGATTCCCGTGCGGAGACTCTGGGGCTTTACAGTGATATGCCATCCTGGAATGTATGTGCATCCAAGAATCTGAATGTGGAAAGCGTATCTACACTTAAGATGGTGAATTGTGGATCTGGACAGAAGTGTACAGTTTTGGAGATGCTTCAGGATCACACGTTCAGCACGATATATATATCGTTTGGCATAGAGGAGCTCAATTGGTATAATGCGAGATATATCAATGCATACAGAACGCTGCTGGACAATATCACAAAGATTCAACCAAACGCAAAGGTGTATGTGATGTCAACGATTCCGGTGTCAGCGGAGCTTTCTGCCAGAGATGGAGTGTATAACAATCCGGGTATAGATGGACTTAATCTGCTGGTGCGTGAATTGTGCGATGCATATGGCAATGTTACATATCTGGATGTGGCTGACGCTGTGTCAGAAAACGGTGTACTTCCAGATGGTGTTAGTACAGATGGAATCCATTACAATAAAGAATTCAGTCAGAAGATAATGGATTATATCAGGGCAAATGTTGACCTTTAAAAGTGGTGGGGAACTGCGCAGTTATGAGAAAAATATTTGTAGTGATGCTGGCATTGCTTCTTTTGGGATGCATCGCCGGATGTGGGCAGAAGAGTGATGATCATAAAGATGAGCCTGATGTGCATACGCTGGCGGATAAGCTGATGTCCGGATTGACATTTGAGGATTCTGTATCCGAAGTGCTGCCCGATGTGGCTTTGAAATATTATGGTATAGACAGCGCAGGGATAGTTGACTGCGATGTCCATATTTCTACAGGAGCTACCTCGGAGGAGGTGGCAGTATTTGAGGCTCAGACAGTGATAGATGCACAGAGTATTCTGGATGTTATGAAGACGAGGCAGGATACGCAGATAAAGACATATTTTGAGTATAATTCAAATGAGGTCTCCAGACTTGACGATGCGGTTGTAGAGGCTCATGGCAGATTTGTGGTGTATGTGGTGTCAAACGACAGTGCAAAGGCTGAAGAGATAATAAGAGGGTATCTGGAATGATAAGTTCCGGGTACCCTTTAGTGTCATAATTGATCTTATTACATAATATAGTAATAAATCCGCTGTCAATCAGGAAAGATAAATATCAGGGTGGAAGCTGGTTGTATTTTTCGGTTTTGCCATGTATTATGTACAATGTATACAATATACAAAATACAGATAATTGACAGCTTGTTATATCAGGGGCGGACAGAGGGATATTTTGTATGTCTGCCTCTGAAAAGAGAAAGAGTTAATAAGAACATATTGAAAGACGAGGTAAGTATATGTCAAAGCAGAATTGGAAACCGGGAAATATGTTGTACCCTGTGCCGGCAGTTATGGTAAGCTGCAAGAGACCGGGGGAGAAGGCAAATATAATTACTATTGCATGGGCTGGGACTATATGCAGTGATCCTGCCATGGTATCGATATCTGTCAGACCGGAGAGATATTCGTATGACATCATAAAGGAAACCGGAGAGTTCACTATAAATCTTGTGACAGAGAAGCTTGCGTTTGCAACAGATTACTGTGGAGTAAAGTCGGGACGTGATGTTGACAAGTTCAGTGAGATGAAGCTGCATACATGCCCAGGTGTGAATGTGGCCTGTCCTGGAATCGAGGAGAGCCCGGTGAACATAGAGTGCAGGGTGAAAGAGGTACTGCCACTTGGGTCACATAATATGTTTATTGCGGAGGTTGTAGGAGTTCAGATAAGTGACGAGTATATGGATAAGACTGGCAAGTTTAACCTGAACAGCACGGGGCTTGTGGCGTATTCCCACGGTGAGTATTTTGGACTTGGAGATAAGATCGGCAAATTTGGATATTCAGTGAGAAAGAAGTAGTTATAGCGTATACAGATAGGAGAAGTATGGAAATTACATTAAGAGCTTATGGGAAAGTTAATCTGGGCCTGGATGTGCTGAGAAAGCTGGAGAATGGTTATCATGAGGTGAAGATGATCATGCAGACGGTGGATCTGTATGACCTGCTGACGTTTGAGAAGATGGATGGGGCTGGAGTGGATATACATAGCAGCCGGCCTGATCTTCCGGTTGGTGAAGACAACATAATATATAAGGCGTGCAAGCTTATGATGAGTAAGTATGAGATCAAGGGCGGCGTGAAAGTGACTTTGGAGAAGAACATACCGGTTGCAGCCGGCATGGCAGGTGGAAGCACTGATGCTGCCGCAGCGCTGATTGCGATGAACAGTCTGTATGACCTGGGACTTACCCAGACAAAACTGATGGAACTCGGCGTTGAGATAGGGGCTGATGTGCCGTATTGCGTGATGCAGGGGACGGCATTGTCAGAGGGGATTGGTGAGAAGCTCACAGCCCTTGCACCTATGCCTGAGTGTACCATGGTCATAGCAAAGCCGCCAATAGGAGTATCTACGAAATGGGTATATCAGAATCTGAAGGTTTCACAGCTCCTAAGCCACCCTGACATTGATGGAATGGCAGAGGCGCTTGAGAACGGAGACCTGGGAGGAATCACAGATCGTATGGCAAACGTGCTTGAGACTGTTACGATACCTGCACACATGGAAATTGGCCAGATCAAGGATATGATGCTTGAGAATGGTGCCATGAATTCACTGATGAGCGGAAGCGGTCCTACTGTATTTGGCATATATGATGATGCTGATGCTGCTGAGAAGACAGCAGAAAAACTTAAGGAAAGCGAGCTGGCAGAGCAGGTGTATGTGACTTTGCCATATAATGGAAAGAGGTAGTACGATGGATCTAAAATTGAATATAGATGAGTATCTGCCTTTGAGAGAAGTGGTTTTCAATACGCTCAGGAGCGCTATCGTGCATGGGGAATTTGAGCCTGGAGAAAGGCTTATGGAGGTGACTCTGGCAAAGAGGCTTGGCGTGAGCAGAACCCCTGTCAGAGAGGCAATCCGTATGTTGGAACTGGAAGGCCTTGTTGTCATGATGCCAAGGCGTGGGGCTGAGGTTGCCCGTATAACAGAGAAAGATCTGAAGGATGCTCTTGAGATACGAATGGCTCTGGAGGAACTTGCGGCAGGTCTTGCCTGTAAGAGGATAGACGACGATGGAAGAAAGAGGCTTCGGGATGCCTGCGAGAGATTCCGGAAGGCGGTTGTCAAAAAGAATCTGAATGAGATAGTGGATGCTGATGTTGCATTTCACAATGTGATATATGAGGTTACGGATAACAAAAGACTTGTGAATATGTTCCAGAATCTTCGGGAACAGGTGTACAGATACAGAGTGGAATATCTGAAGGATGCCAGCTATCATATAAAGCTGGCAGAGGAGCATGAAGCTCTGACAGATGCGATCCTGCGTGGGGATGCTGATCTGGCAGAGGAAGTCACCAGAAAACATATATATGATCAGGAAAAAATCGTGATCGCAAATGCTATAAAGAGCAGTGATGCATAACTTGTATCACTGCTTTTTTGTATGCTGCAACATTGCGTGAAAGAGATGCACTGAGTTGATTATTGTTAATACGCATCTCTGATTTGAATGAATATTATGACCTGTGATGGAAAAAATAGAAGTATAAGATGCGCAATGTGTGTAAATATAAATCAAAGGTGATAAGGTGGAGATAAGCAAAAATCTGGATGAAAACATCACAGTAATCAAATCAAAATTTGATAAATGGGGCGATATAGTGGAGAAAAAGTTTGTCCTTAGTCGTCCCGGATGGAGTTTTGAAGAAGCTATATATGTTGTATATATTGATGGACTTTGTGATCATGAATTAATAGAAAATACAATAATAAAGCCCGTTACATGGGAGTGGAGAGACGCAGATGCCGAAGAGCTGTGGGACAGGATCACATCCTATGAGGGGCAGACTGCAGATTATACCACTGAAAATGATTTGAATAAGGTGATAAAATCTGTGCTAAAGGGCGATACGGCAATATTTGTATCCGGGAGTGATGCGGCATTGGTTGTATCGTCAAAACGTTTTCCTGTGAGAGGAATTGAGGAGAGTTCATCTGAGGGTGGAATGCGGGGACCGCGGGACAGTTTCAATGAAAATTTCAGAACATCTACGGCTCTTATAAGGAGAAGGATAAAAGATACGGAATTAAAGCTTGAACAGAATACTATAGGAAGAAGATCAAGAACAGAATACGGGATAATGTATATAAAGGATATAGCAAGACCGGAACTGATCCAGAAGGTGAGAGAGACCTTAGACACATATGATATAGATGCTGTGTTTGACAGTGGAATGGCTGAGCATCTCATGGAGAAAAAATGGCAGGAGATATTCCCGACATATCAGTCGACAACCAGACCGGATAAAGCGGCGGCAGCTCTCGTTGACGGCAGGGTTGTTGTTGTGTTCGACAATTCTCCCGAGGTGGTGATTGCGCCAGCCACGATAAACACTTTTTTTCAGACGGCTGATGACTATTACAACAGATGGCCAGTTGCCACGTTTGCCAGAATTATACGTTACCTGGCGGCGTTTATTGCAGTGGGGCTGCCGGGACTTTATATAGCTATAACCTGTTATCACAGGGAAATCATACCGGATAAACTGCTCTATGCCATAGCAGATGCCAGGAGTCGGTTGTCTTTTCCGGTGGTTGTTGAGGTATTGATAATGGAACTGCTCTTCGAGCTTCTGCGGGAGGCGGGAATAAGGCTTCCAAGTCAGCTTGGCAACACAATTGGAGTTGTGGGAGGACTTATAGTAGGACAGTCTGCTGTGGAAGCGGGAATTGTCAGTACCATGGTTGTGATAGTTGTGGCTCTCACAGCCATAGCTTCATTTGCAATTCCGAATGAAGCTTTTGCATCTGTGTTCAGGCTGCTGAAATTTGTAACGATTATTTCAAGTGCCATATACGGGATACTCGGTTTTATACTGGCAATGCTTATGCTTGTGTTTCACCTTGCATCTCTTGAGAGTTTTGGAGTGCCATATATGTCTCCGGTTGTTACCTGTGGATACACTGGTGACAGTGCAAGAGATTTCATTGTGAAATCACCTATCAGGAAACTTGTAGACAGGCCTGGGTGGAGTCGGCTTTCACAACGCCGCAGGTTGACCAGAAAGAGATGATTCTATGTTTGATAAATATAATGTGACTTTTGGGGCTTTTTTTAAGGCTGTTTTCATACTGCTTCCTGCATCTCTTATATATGTAACCACAATAACTCCTGCATATCTTGGTAGAAACTGCCTGATTTTGTCACTTTTTTTGATGCTATGTCTTGCTTTTGCTTACGTGATACTACTATATGTTGTGATGTCGAAACTTGCGGCAAGAGTGGATATGAAATATAGAACGAGAAAAGACACCACTATTGATTGGATTTACGGGACGAGAATGGCTGTTAAGTCCGGGATCATACTTTTTATACTGTCTGACATATCAAGAAGGCTTATGCTTAAAAAATATTCCGACATGGTGATTGCTATCCCGATATTGTTGGTTGCGGCGTACATGGGAAACAGGGGATTTAAAGGACTTATAAGGTTCTATGAGGCGGTCTTCTGGTTTTCTGTGGTATCTGGAATAATATTGTTTGTCTCTTCTGTGAAGAACCTGGATCTTGGGGAACTGCGGCAATGTGTGCAGATATATGGGGAAGGCAGCGTGGGAGATTCCATGCGGATGGTCATGGTCAAAGGCGGTGTGTTGTTTCTGGGATTTACAGTCATGGAAACAGTCATGATGATATATCTTGGAGTGAATAAACGCAGCAGGGGGATGCTTTTTTCTGCAGTCGGGATATCTGTGGCAATAGGCATCATAGGTTCGATATTTGTGATTTCTACATTGGGAATGAGCGCATTGGAGGCAGGAACAAAGGATATACTATATGTTGTTGGGGCTATGGAACTCCCCAACGGCATAAAGATAAGGCCGTTGATGTTGGTGTGTTACCTTGTGCTGACCTGTGGAATATCACTGTTGACCCCGCAGGTGGTGTGTGGTTTTGGCGCTGTGACTGATCTTGGCAGAAGACGCCATTCGTCCTGGCTGAAATTTGCCTGGCTGACTTTGGTATTTGCCGTATGTGTATGGCTTTGGGATGTGCCCGCTCATGGGACTGCTATGAGACTTGCCGCTGGTTATATCATGCTGGTGGATGTGCCTTTGTCATTGATACTTCCGGCGGTTGTGGTCATAGGACGAAAACCTTTGAAAAAGGCTACGCTTGTTCTTATAGCATTTGCACTTACAGCTGTGCTGCCCGGCTGCGCTTACAACTCCGTGGAGAGTGTTGATTATGCGAATGTTCTGGTGATAGAGCCTGGGAAGCAGGATGGTATGTATAAATATACTCTGGTGATCACAGGCCTTTCCGGTGATGAAGACAAGACAACCGAGGAGAGAAAGTATACCACATATGCCACGTCATTTTCTGATGTTCGTGCCAATTATGATAAAGAACATGCGAGACAGCTTGATGTAAGCCATGTTGAGTATCTGGCAGTGGATAATGAACAGGTTCTTAATGAAAATATTTTTGAGCTTGGACGTGAATTTGCGACAAGCTATGTAACGGTTGTGGTTGACAGGAATATATTGGAGAAATCGGGGGATAACAATACTAAAGATTATCTGAAAACCCATTACAGGGGACGATGCCTTGCAACGCTTGGCAGGCATGAAGGTGATTATAAATAGGAGGTATTGTTATGTGGAGATATGTTCGGGCAGGAATCTTGGGAATTCTTATAGGACTTGCGGGAGGTATGATATTTGGATATGTGTCATATGTAAAAACCTACAGGGACAAACTGCCGGATGAGATTATGTCAAATGCTGTGATGTATGACAGTTCTTCGGATAATGACAGGCTGATAAGGCTCAAGGTGGATTATGACGGCGATGTGGAGACAGATGATGACAGAAATGAGCTTGAAAGTTTTGTTGGCAATATGGTTATGAAGCAGGTTGGGAGCTGGCTTGGCAGTGATTATAGCGACAGATACAGCTATATTCAGATGAGACACAATCTTGTGATGGCACTGGATGATATAAATGCTGTCGCAAGCGAAGCTGCAGGCAGACTTGGGGTGGATGCGGATGTCACGTCAAGGATGGGGTATGAGTATTTTAACTCTGCCGGGGATGACTGCCCGGCTGGATATTATGACGCTTTGTGTATCAATCTCGAGGATAGGTGAGATTGAAATGTTAATTGGTAAGTGTTATACTTTGACCTGTGGTGTGCCCTTAGGTGCACCCGGGATTAAAGTATAAGGAGTACATATCATGGCTAAAGAAAATTTGGTAGTAATATTCGGTGGCAGGTCATCAGAACATGAGGTTTCATGTGTGTCTGTACAGACTGTTGCAAAGGCTGTTGATCTGGAGAGATATAATATGGTGTTGGTCGGAATCACCAAGGATGGAAGATGGCTGAAGGCTGACAGTATAGAGAGCATAGAGAATGGAAGCTGGAGAGACAGTAAAGTTACAGCGGTTATTTCTCCTGATACATCAAAGGAACTTCTTATCATGGAGGGGGACAAGGTTTGCAGACAGCATGTCGATGTGATATTCCCTGTTCTTCATGGAATGTACGGAGAGGATGGTACTATACAGGGGTTGTTTGAGATGGCAGACATACCTTATGTTGGATGTGGAGTCCTCGCATCTGCTGCGTCCATGGATAAGTTCTATACAAAGATCATAGTTGACAATATCGGTGTCAGACAGGCGAGATTTGTACCAGTGCTTGCGGAGGACTTTGGCGATCTGGACAGTGCTATGGACAGGGTTGAGGCAGAACTTACATATCCTGTTTTCGTAAAACCGTCAAAGGCTGGTTCATCCAAAGGCGTCAGCAAGGCTGTGGACAGAGCAGGGCTTGAGAGTGCGCTGAAGGAGGCTGTGAAGTACGATAATAAGATCCTGGTGGAAGAGACCATTGTGGGTCGTGAGCTTGAGTGTGGTGTGCTGGGATACAAGGACAATACAAAGGCTTCTGGCGTGGGTGAGATATTGGCTGCTGCAGAGTTCTATGACTTTGATGCGAAGTACAACAATGCCGAGTCAAAGACGGTGATCGGAGCTGATATCCCTGCTGAGATAGAAGCAGAGATCAGGGAGGATGCAGTCAGGATATTCAGGGCACTTGATGGTTTTGGTCTTTCAAGGGTGGATTTCTTCCTTGAGAAAGACACTAATAAGGTTGTATTTAACGAGATCAATACACTTCCTGGATTCACAAAGATAAGTATGTATCCTATGCTCTGGAAGGCTCAGGGATATGACATAAGGACTCTTGTGACAACCCTGATAGAGATGGCAAAGGAAAGATAGATTACGGATAGGATTGAAATATGATAAAGAACGTTACTGTGACGGTTATAGGAGAGCAGAGATCCAACAGGGACGAAGAACACGTAGAACCGATGGAGCTTGTGACCCGGGGAACACTTCATGAAAAAGACGGTGTATTTTATCTCAAGTATGATGAGTATTACGAGGACATTGAGAAACCGGCAAAGAATCTTTTGAAGTTTGATGATAAAGGCCTTGACCTCACAAAGAAGGGTGCGGTCAGTGCAGTCATGTCATTTCGCGTAGGTGAGACAAGGGAAGCATTCTATGCTACTCCTATGGGAACCATGGATATAAGTATTCTAACTGAGGCGTATGAGATGGTGAGGACAGACGAGGGGGTGGCTATCGTCCTTGTTTATATCATGGATTATGGACACAACTGTCTGTCTTTCAACGTGCTGAGGGTATCCGTATCTGAAGAATAGATTGCAGCAGCTGGGAGAAGACGGATTTAATGTACTGATGTTCAATAGTGGGGTAGATGTATGAAGGGTGAGAAAGCATTTGATGATTTTCTGTCGATAGATACAATGGAATGTACGCAGGCCCAAAAGCCCATTGGGGAGAATAATGCATATCAGGCTACATATTACAGGGATCTTGTAACTATATTTAATGCGGTTCCTATGGAACCGGAGGATACTCTGGTGGATTTTGGCTGTGGCCTTGGCCGGGTGTTGTTTTACGGCAACTCCAGGCATTATTGCAGGACAACGGGAATTGAGGCGGACAGCCAGATATACGACAGGCTTATGACGAATGCTGCGGGTTACCAGAAGAGATTTTATGATCAGGAAGATCGTATGAAATTTTATAACATCCAGGCTCAGGATTATCAGGTGGATGATGAAGACAATTATTTTTATTTCTTCAATCCGTTTTCGCCTGATATATTTGAGAAAGTTCTGGGAAATATAACCGAGTCTGTCAGATTGTGTCCGCGGGATATATATCTGATGCTCTATTATCCTACGTTTGAATATCAGCGGGTGATGAGGGGGAACAAGTTTTTTGTTCTCAAGGATATAGTGAAACTGTCCGGGTATGAAGAAGATCCGGATGAGAAACTTTATGTGTACCATATGTCAAGATATTTTGTCTGATGATGGCTGCTTATGTTTCTTATGTGATCTGCGGATGGCTAGATATATAAAAGTGATACAGACTGCCGCAACTATGGCAGATAAGATGATGGTTGATAAGCAAAACCATGTGGCTGGGATATAGTCCATCACATATGATGATACATTTATGGTTATGTGTAGCAGCATGGAAAGTATAAGTGATGAAGACCATACTGTGATTATTGCAAGGATGATTCCCACAGGAAATGCATAACAGAACTGGACGGTATTGCCGTGGGCGAGACCAAATAACAGTGCAGACAATATCACAGCGAGGATGTCGGATTTTCTCCACATGAGTGCGCTTCTTGCAGCACCGAGTGATATCCCTCTGAATACGAGCTCCTCTGCTATGGGAGCCATGAACATGACGGTGAATACACGGACAGAGCCATTTGACATGGAGAATGAACGAGAAATCAGGTCATGATAATTCTCAAGAAGCTCTGGGTGGCATCTGTCTATGATGTTCAGGATTCCGGTTGACAATACCTGCAGACATATGCCGGCTGCGATTATCAATATAACAACAATAAAACCGCACAGGATAGAATGGTTTATTTTTCCTGTGCGGTTTTTGATTATTTTTTCATCAGCCATATACAGATGACGCTGAAACAGATATATGTATCCGAAGAACAGAATGGTAACTGTGTATGACACAAGAGAATACGGGACTATCTGTGTAATGCCTGTAAGTGATACCGCTGCATATGTAATATTCTGGATCAGCAGCATAGCTGCAGGAGCTGCCACGGCAATTCCTAATTTCCTGAAGTTTATATGGGAATTATTCATATTGCAAGTCCTCTCCTGAATGCTGATATGCCTTATATACCATACTTATGTGTGATATATAAGGCATAGTTGTGATTTATAATGTGATTATTACATTTTCTGGATCTTGTTGGCTCTTTCTTTTTCGGCCTTTGCCTTTGCTTTGGCTGCAGCTTTCTCCTCTTTGCTCAAGTTTGATTTAGCCATATCCTCATCGTACATCTTCTGATATTTTTTCTGCTTGTCGCGAAGCTTCTGGCTGAATGTCTTCTTGGCAGGCTTTTCTTCCATCTTGCCTCTCACTACTTTGACGCTGACGATATATATGCCGCTGACCATGGCTTTTACCTCACCACGTACAGGCATCTGGTCATATATTCCGTCGTCACAGATAAGATTGGTGATCTGTGGACCTACCTTTGCTTTGACGATAGGAAGCTTGGCTTTCTGATATCGCTTAGGTGTCTGCTGCATGACTATCTTTGGAAGTCCTGCGTCCTTCATAGGAAGCATCTTCTTGTCTATGACCATCATCGTGACGGGCTGGGCACCCTCTCTCATCATCTCTTTCTGCGCAGACTGTTTTTTCTGGAGCCTATTGCCGACAATGTATAAGGCGACAAGAACTCCGATAAGGATAACTGTTATAATTATAACCCATATCCACCATGCCATATTTATTTCCTCCTGAATATGTGATTGTTGTCTCGATCAACTATTATAAGCTGATTACTTTTTCGTTGCAAGGGGGAGATTTTTAACTCTGGCCTCCTGGATAAGTTCTGGTATGGTGTCCAGAACTTCCTTGCGCTCCTTTGGTTTCAGTCCGTTTATGTCGATCGGGTCCAGAAATTCTATGACGACCCTGTGACTACGGATGAAATTGTGCTTGTTGGCTTCCATGATATTGTCTGTTCCGCATATGGATACAGGTACGATAGGGCAGCTGGCTTTCTGGGCAATCTTGTAAGCTCCGTCTTTGAAAGGAAGAAGATCCTCTCCGTCGTTTCTGTGCCCCTCCGGAAATACCATCATGGAGTGACCGGACTTGACTATGTCTGCTGACTGCATGATAGTCTCAAGACCTTTTTTAAGATCTGACCTGTCAAGAAATGTACATCCGATATCCTTCATGTACCATGGGAGGATTGGAACTTTCAGGATTCCGTCCTTGGACATGAAACCAAGCGGTCTGTTTATAGCATTATGGCAGCACAGAATGTCGAAGAAGCTTCGGTGGTTGCCAACAAATAGTATTGGCTGATCGTCAGGTATACGTTCGAGACCAATGACTGTTCTTCTGCAGCCACAGATAAACAGGACTATTCCAAAAAATCCTTTGACCAGCTTCTGTGCTCTTTTGTAGGCTTTCTCCTGATCCTTCTTTGCCAGAAGGTACAGATACAGGTGATAAGGTGTGCACAGGGGTATGCCAATGAAAGCAAATATATATGCCAATATAGTTCTCAATTTAATTCTCCTTCTTTTCTGGAACAGGTGTGTATCTTCCATATAACTTTGCCGTCTCAAGAAGTCTGTCTGAAATCTCTTTTGTGAGATCGCAGCTCTGGAATCTCCATGCCCAGTTGCCTTCGCCAACACCAGGAGTATTCATTCTTGCCCATGAATCAAGTTTTAATACATCCTGCATAGGAACTATAGCCATGTTTGCAACCGATGAGAAGCAGGCCCTGATCATAACCCAGCAGATATCGCTGGCATCAGTGCTGTAGTATCTTCTGAGTTTATCCTTTGATGTCTCAAATGCCTTGGTGTACCAGCCGAGAGTCGTGTCGTTGTCATGTGTTCCGGTGTAACATACGCAGTTCCTTGTGTAGTTGTGAGGAAGAAAATCGTTCTCGTCCGGGTTCTCAAATGCGAACTGAAGTATCTTCATTCCTGGAAGTCCGAATTTATCTCTGAGTTCGATTACAGGCTCGTCTATCTCTCCGAGGTCTTCCGCTATGATAGGAAGATGATAACCAAGGTTTGCCTCCAGCTGTGTGAAGAAGTTCAGTCCGGGAGCTGGTTTCCACTCTCCGTTTATGGCTGTTTCCTCTCCGTAAGGTACTGCCCAATATTTGTCAAAGCCTCTGAAGTGGTCAATCCTCAGAAAATCGGTGAGCGTGAGCTGATATTTGATTCGCTTTATCCACCATGCATATCCGGTTTCAGTGTGTTTCTTCCAGTTGTAAAGTGGGTTGCCCCAGAGCTGGCCTGTTGCTGAGAAATAATCTGGCGGAACGCCTGCAACTTCTATAGGATAACCCTTGGAATCCAGCATGAACAGATCCTGATTCGACCATACATCTGCGCTGTCCCATGCAAGGAATATAGGAGTATCGCCGACTATGCTGATGCCAAGATCGTTTGCATAGGTCTTGAGTGACTGCCATTGCTTTGAGAAGAGAAACTGTATGAAGTTGTAGTAGCCAACTTCCGGTGCAAGTTTTTTCCTCCATGTGGTCTTCTGTCTTGCTGTAGGATTCTTCAGGGAATCCTCCCACATATACCATGGCATACCCTGATGAGTGTCCTTGCCGGCCATGAACAGGGAGTAATCTGCGAGCCATTCTGTATTCTTGATGAATGAATTGTATTCTTTCATCAGCTCTGCGTCAGATGACATGTCATCGCTATAGTCTTCGTCTGTAAATCTCTCGTATGCTTTTTTCAGAAGCCCGGTCTTGAATTCGATCAGATCGCCGTATTCTATCTTCTGTGGATCCCATTTGGGCATATCCTCAAAGTCTTCATCTATGAGAAGCTTTTTTTCCTTGAGATCATCGATATCGATGATAAGTGGCTGTCCCGCAAATGCTGAAAATGGCTGGTAAGGTGAATCTCCAAAACCGGT
>URJI01000035.1 GCA_900548215.1 uncultured Coprococcus sp.
CTGTACTGATTCTGGCTGTACTGATTCTGGCTGTACTGATTCTGGCTGTACTGATCCTGACTGTACTGATCCTGACTGTACTGATTCTGGCTGTATGGGTTCTGATCATAATCATTCTGTCCATATGAGTTGTTGTTTGTTGAGTTATCCATAAGTTTCCTTTCTTTTAAAATATTAGATTGTGTAGCCTGGGATGGCGAGTTTCATAATGTACTGGCAAATGTATATGATGATGCCGATTTTCCAATACCAACTGTGCCATTTTACTGCGGCTAATTTCCCCCTCGAAAGCTGTCTCATTGTCTGAGAAATAAAAAATACTATACACAGAATTGATATGTAGGTTGCAGTTGCGTGATAATACAGACTTGCAAGTATATGACCATGTAATAACTGGAGTACGGCTCTTGTTCCTCCGCAACTTGGACACGGAATTCCGGTTACCTGTCTAAATTTGCAAGTAAGGATATCTTCAAATATGCAAACATTGTCTCTGATAAGTGTTAATATAATTGAAAGTACAGCTATGGCAGCTAAAGTGATGATTTCTGCAATATATACAGAACGCTCTGGTTCTTCGAGGTATTTTAGTGTTTTTTTCTCTTCCATAATGAAAGTATAATATATGATTTGTGCTTGGTAAACATAAAAATATGTAATTTGTTAAAACATAATAAATGTTGTGCAAGGATATTGTCATTCTTTACGATAAGAAAGAATATCTTGAATAACAAATTGTGTTTTTATATAATTATGTATATGTTGTAAATGGGAAAAACTTCAGGGAGGAATGTATTATGAGGTTGGTTACTAGATCAGATTTTGACGGACTTGCATGTGGAGCACTTCTGAAGGAGGCTGGAATAATAGACCATTGGAAATTTGCGCATCCAAAGGATCTTCAGGATGGATTGATTGAGGTTAATGAGGATGACTGCCTTGCAAATGTACCATTTGTCGAGGGCTGTGGTCTTTGGTTTGATCACCATTCAAGCGAGCATGAGAGACTGGCTCTTGAGGGCAAATATAAAGGAGAGAGTCGCATAACTCCATCCTGTGCGAGAATTATCTATGAATATTATGGCGGAAGGGAGCGATTCCCTCAGTTTGACGATATGATGGAGGCTGTTGATAAGGTTGATTCGGGAAATCTTACTATAGATGAGGTTCAAAATCCTAAAGGATGGATTCTCATAGGGTTCCTCATGGATCCAAGAACTGGACTTGGAAGATTCAGAAATTTTACCATATCTAACTATCAGCTGATGGAAAAGCTTATTGATGCGTGTCGAAGCATGACTACTGATGAGATACTTGCCATGCCAGATATTCAGGAGAGAATCGTGCTATACAATGAGCAGACAGAGAAGTTTAAGGAGATGGTTAAAGCACACACAGTAGTTGACGGTAACGTGATAATCAGTGATCTCCGCGGCGTTGATCCTATATATACAGGCAATCGTTTTATGATCTACAGTATGTATCCTGAGCAGAATGTATCTGCTTGGATAGTTAGCGGCCGTGGCGGACAGGGTTGTTCAGCCGCATGCGGATACAGCATCCTTAACCGTACAGCTACAATGGATGTGGGAAGCCTGATGCTCAAGTATGGCGGAGGCGGACACAAGAAGGTCGGCACGTGCCAGTTCAAGAATGAGGAGATGGATACTAAGCTTCCGCAGATGCTAGAAGAGCTGAAGGCACAGGCTAATGCATAAGTGTGAGATAAACACAATCAAATAGATATCACCGTAAACAGGCGGCGTTCTGGTTGGATTCAACTGGAACTCCGCCTGTTTGCATGTCCGGCCGTGGGGACGTAGGGGACGGAGGTGCCTGACCCCTTTTGCTCAGTGCCGTTCCCGATAAAAAGGGAGCGGCATTTGTGCGTAATTAAGTTAATTAAGTATTACCTCAAGTTTTATTGGATTGTGATCTGAGTTTTGAAAATCCAGATTAACTGTTTCAATAGACTTGATAGAAATGTTTGATGAAACAATAAAACCGTCAATTACATAAAACTGAAATTTATCATCCTCGTTGTTGTAAGACTTGTCCAGCGAACGGCATGTAGGAACTGACGAATCAGTTATACATGTAAAATCATTTCCAAATTCAGAAATATCTATGAGACCAGGAGCCCACAGTTCATCGGATTGCTGGGGATAGGCTGATATGTCGGTATTTGAAAATGTCTGGTTGAAGTCGCCCCCGGCTATCACGTAATTGCCTTTATCGGTTTCAGTTTGCAGTATGTCTGCAAGCATTTTCGTCTGGGCAGCCTTGCCCTCACCGGAATCATAGGCTTCAAGGTGTAGATTTACAATGACAAGCTCTTTATCCGTACCATCAATAGGAATTCTAGATACAATCAGACATCGTTTCAGATTGCACAGCCTGATAGGATAAGAAAATGGACAAGGAAGCTTGATTCTGCAAGCGGTCGATACCGGATAAGTGCTGAGAGTCATTATACCGGAAGCGACCTGCCCGATGGGTGGAATTGGGTAGGGCACCATGAGCGTTTTGTAGTTGTAAGCGTAGGAACTGTTGTATGAGGACAGTTCATCTTTAATTATGGATTCTTCATTTACTTTGTGACTTCGGGAGGATTTCTCATCGACTTCCTGAAGCAGGATAATATCAGGCGATAAACTATTCAATTCTTCTGTGATGGCAGACATGTTGGTCAGCACCTGTTCTTTGGTGGATGTGTATACACTATTACCGCCATCCATGAAAAAGTCAGCATTTGCGCCGAGGGAACCGTAGCCGATGTTCCACGTAACAACGGAAACGTTATCGCCGATTGATAATTCCTTCTGCTGGGAGAGCTTGTTTGTATCAGTGGGAAATGAATCATCCTGAGTAGCTGGCTGGTCGTTGTAAGTTACCGTCAGATCCTCAGAGTCTTGAGGTTTGTATTCGGTTACAGTGAGTACGCCGACAAAGATAGCAGCAATCAAAATGATAATTCCAAGAGCAGCACCTACTATCTTAAGAATTTTGATTATTGGTTTAGTGTTAGATTTTTTTGCGGATTTCAAATAACAGGTCCTCTCCTATCAAATAATAAGTAAACAATATCGAGATATTTGTGTACTAAACAAAATTATAGCAGACACGTCTTATTCAAACAACGAAAAATATTTTTCACAATAACACAAATTGTGACGGAGGTGACGGAGGTGCCTGACCCCTTTTGAGAAATCCTACGGAAATACGCCAAAAATCACCACTTGGGGACGGAGGTACCTGCCCCCTCTGTCCCCAAGAAATTATCGGTAATGCATTCTATTTCCGTATGTTTAATTACAGAGAAATATGTTATGATGCAGAAGATAATAAGTTGATGAGGGGAAAATATGTTTGATTATATAGTTAAAGATGTTATGGAAGTGGTGGGATACCTGCCCATAGGAATTCTGTGCGGAATCCTTGCGGTTGCTATATATCTCGTGTGCGTGTGGCATGCCGGGAGAAAAAGACATTTGGATATTCATTTGTCGGATGGCAGCAGTGAAATAGATGATAATGATGTTCCGGCTGTGACCTCAGCGGGAACTCACATATGGAATTCTATGGTGTGGTTTCTGCTCGGAGTGTATCTTGCAGTTATGTTTGTGACGGTTTTTCTGTCTAGAGAGCCGGGCTCGCGGCAGGGGATAGACATGACGTTTTTCGGAACCTGGGGTGAGACACCGCAGGCGCATGCATTTGTCATAGAGAATATACTGTTGTTTGTTCCGTTTGGAATACTGTATCCGCTGGCGGTTTCGGCGACGGACAGAAAGCCGGATCGCAGGAAGAAAATAGGCTGGGAGAAATTCACAGTACTGTGGGGATTCCTCATAAGCGTTGGGATAGAGACAGTGCAGCTCATGACGGAGCGCGGATATTGCCAGCTGGATGATGTGGTTATGAACACGTTGGGGGCACTGGTGGGATATGCGATATTTGCTTTGACAAAAATTATATTTTGACATAGATAATCTGAAGATAGAAGTAGAATTTATGGAATAAAAAGGAGGAACGCACATGCCGTGCACAACAATTTTAGTGGGTAAGGCCGCCTCATATGACGGTTCAACGATAATAGCGAGAAATGATGATTCGGGGGCTGGTTCGTACACTCCGAAGAAGTATGCTGTGGTGCATCCTGAGGAGCAGCCGCGCATTTACAAGTCTGTTATTTCCCATGTGGAGATAGAGCTTCCGGACGATCCGATGAGATACACCTGTGTGCCGAACGCTCTAAGCGGTGAGGGAATCTGGGCGGCCAGCGGAGTAAATGCAGCAAATGTGGCGATGACTGCAACTGAGACTATAACCTCGAATCCGAGGGTGCTCGGGGCGGACCCTCTTGTGTGTTATGAGCCAGCAGACGGAGATAAGCTGGAGAAGGCAGGTGGAATAGGTGAGGAGGACATCGTGTCCATCACTCTTCCATATATAAAAAGTGCCAGAGAGGGTGTAATTCGCCTTGGAAGTCTGCTTGAACAGTACGGAACTTATGAGATGAATGGAATAGCATTTCAGGACGTGGATGAGATCTGGTGGCTTGAGACCATCGGCGGACATCACTGGATCGCGAGAAAGGTTCCAGATGACGTGTATGTTGTCATGCCAAACCAGTTCGGTATGGATGAATTTGACCTGGCAGATGCCATTGGGGCACAGAACGAATTTATGTGTTCAGCGGATCTTCCGGAATTTATAGAGAAATATCATCTGAACGTGGAGAATATGGAGTGCGTGATGCTGCGGAATATATCACAGACCGGAGAGCTGCAGGATAAAGATGAGAACGATGATTGTGGACAAGAAGTCGACAGCACCAACAATGAGACTGATTCGTCGGATGGCACATATACAAGTATAATCTGCCCGAGGGATATATTTGGCAGCCATGACGATGCTGATCATGTGTATAATACGCCGAGAGCGTGGTTCATGGAGAGGACACTTAATCCGAATTCCGCTGTCTGGGATGGCCCGGACGCAGACTTTACTCCGGTGTCGGACGACATTCCGTGGTGCATGATACCGGAGAAGAAGATAACCATGGAGGACGTGAAGTATGTCCTGTCCTCACATTATCAGGGCACTCCGTATGATTCATATGGAAATTACGGCGACAAGAGCCTTCGAGGTGCATACAGGTCAATCGGAGTGAACAGAACGGATTTTATGTCGGCAATCCAGATCAGGCCGTATGCAAGTGAGGACAGCAGTGCCATCCAGTGGCTGGCATTTGCATCAAATGCATTCAATGTCATGGTGCCATTTTACACAAATGTTGACGAGGTTCCAGAGTATCTGGCAAATACATCCGCGGAAGTGTCCACGGACAACTTCTATTGGACCAGCCGTTTGATCGCGGCAATGGCAGATGCATCGTATGCGAAGTCGGTGTTCCATATTGAGAGATATGACGAGAAGGTCATGTCTAAGGCACATGAGATCATATACAGGTATGATGATCTTCTGGGAGCTGATAGGGATGTGCAGATAGATGCTGTCAGTAAGTTGGGGCAGAAACTCAGGCAGCAGGCCAATCAGGAGATGGCGGACATGGCAATGCATGCGGCAAGCGACACTCTTGGAAAGGTGCTTTACGAGTTGAGCAATCAGATGAAAAACTCATACTCCAGATCGGATGCGTAGTTGAAGTTTGCGTGGCACAGTTTGAGTGGTGAATTTTCAGCTGTGGATATACGCCATGCTGTCAGTTGTGGGTTTCTCTGTATCGGCTCGGTGTCACACCATATTTTTTCTTGAACATTCTGTTGAAATATGACAGGTTGAAGAATCCGCAGTTTTCGGCCACTGATAGCACACTCTCGTCATTTGTGGAGAGTAGTCTTGCTGCTACGTTTAGTCTGAAGTCGTTCAGGTATGTCACAAATGACACGCCCATGGTATTTTTGAAAAATCGCATAAAATGGGATTCTGAGAATCCACAGTAGGAGGCTATATCCGTTATGGATATGGCCTCTTTGTAGTTTTCATCTATATATGAGAGGATGAGCTTGGTCCTTTCAAGATCTCTGGCGCGGTTCTTTCTGTCTGCCTCATCCCTGACCGTGGAGTTGGTGAACAGAATGTAGAAAAATTCAAAGTAACATCCCTTTAGAGCCAGATGATATCCTTTGGGAGTTTCAGAGCAAAGCTTATCCACCCGGTTCAGGCATGAGGAAAGCTGTGGGTACAATGGATCATCCTTGTCGTAGATGCTCTTTATGTCCACATCTCCCGCCAGGAGTGGTAAGAAAAATTCGCTGTCCAGTGAGTCGTGATTCTTTGATCTGAACATGTCGACGGAGAACAGGATATTTTCATATTCCATGGAGTAACCTTCGTGTTGGGATATTCCGTGGATGTGTCCTGGCAGGATAATAACGATATCACCCTCTTCTACGTAGTGTGAGGTGAAGTCCAGAGTCACATTTCCCTTTCCCTTTTTGATGTATATGATCTCCATAAATTCATGCCAGTGAAGCGATACTGTGCTGAAATCCAGCGGAATAGAACACAGATAAGTGTTGTATGGGAACATGGGGTCTGCGTGTGTTTTATTTTCTAATAATTTTTTATATTCAATACTGTTCATATGGCAGGTTCCTTCGATATTGCTGTGTTTTTATCGTTCTTCTTGCCTGACCCCATCACCTAGGATTAATATTTACTATGATAGGATTGTACAATAAAACGGTCATATAATGCAAGCATTTGAAAGAAAATGCTAATAAAATACAAAGCACAACAGAGCGATTACATATAGTGCCTGACCCCTTAGTTGACCCCCTAGTTGACCCTTTAGTTGTTTCCTTTACCTTTGTCTGGCGCTTTCATATGGGCGCCTGCTGGCAAAGACACAATAGATAATTATAAGAGGTATCAGAGATGAGTAAAGCGTTGAAGCGTGGTGCAGGAATACTCCTGCCAATAAGCAGTCTTCCTTCTCCATACGGAATAGGAACCATGGGAAGAGATGCCTATGAATTCGTTGACATGTTGAAAATGGCAGGGCAGAAGTACTGGCAGGTGCTTCCGATAGGACCAACAAGCTTCGGTGACAGTCCTTATCAGTCGTTTTCAGCATTTGCGGGCAATCCGTATTTTATCGATCTGGATACATTGATAGTTGAAGGGCTTCTCAAGAAAGAGGAGGTAGAATCCTACAAATGGGCTGACAATGATGACGAGATCGACTACGCCAGAATATACAGACAGAGATTTGAAGTCCTCAGAAAAGCATTTGGCAGATCAGAGCACAAAGACAGCAGGGGTTACGCAGATTTCATAAAGGAAAACGAACAGTGGATAGATGACTATGCGCTGTATATGGCGATCAAAGCTGATCATAACAACAGAGAGTGGCTTGCGTGGGAGCCGGCAATCAAGAAGAGAAAGCCGGAGGCTATGGCAGCTTACAGAGAAAAGCTTGGTGAAGACGTGGAATTCTACAAATTCCTTCAGTTCAAGTTTTACCAGCAGTGGATGCCATTAAAAGAGTACGCCAACAGAAATGGAATAAGCATTATCGGTGACATTCCAATCTATGTTGCACTGGACAGTGCAGATGTGTGGGCGAACACGGATCAGTTCCAGCTGTCGAGGGGCCTGACCCCATCGGTTGTGGCAGGGTGTCCGCCGGACATGTTCTCAAGCTACGGACAGAAGTGGGGTAACCCGATCTATGACTGGGATGTCATGGAGAAGGATGATTTCGCGTGGTGGAAGAAGAGAATTGCTGCATCTGCAAAGCTCTACGACGTGATCCGTATAGACCACTTTATCGGGATAGTCAGATACTACAGCATCCCGGCAAATGGCGAGCCGAAGGACGGTTACTACAGACAGGGACCGGGAAAGAAACTCATCGATGCGATAGACAGCGCCATAGGTTCATCCAAGGTTATAGCGGAGGATCTCGGTGTGGTCGTGCCAGAGGTTCAGAAGCTGGTGAAGGAATCCGGTTATCCGGGTATGAAGGTGTTGGAATTTGCATTTGACGGCAATACGGCAAATGAATATCTGCCGCACAATCACGCAAAGAACTACGTAGCGTACATCGGAACCCACGACAACGATATGCTGAAAAGTTATATCAGCGGACAGAGTGAGGAGCTTCAGGAATATATGATGAAGTACCTCATGGCGAACAGCCTGGATGATGTGGCAGAGAAGATGATACATGCGCTTTACATGAGTTCAGCGGACACGGTCATACTTCAGATGCAGGATATTCTGGACAAGGACAACAGTGCCAGAATGAACTATCCATCAACGCTTGGCGGCAACTGGAAGTGGCGGCTTACGAAGCAAAGAGCTGTAGCAAATGAAAATGAAAACAGGAGCGATGCGGTTCAGGGAGCAACATGGGAATTTACACAGAAACATATAGATAAATTAAGGGATCTCACCAGACTGTATGGAAGATAATGTGTCAAGTTTTCTGTGAAAACTTGACATGTAGCATCAGCTCTCGCCGAAGGCGACTCAGAATGAGCTGATGTTCAAGCAAACAGGGTGAAGACGTATATTTGTAAGGAGGATATTATGTTAAAGGATATTTGCATGAAGAAATACAACAAGGAGATCAAGGATTGTACAAATGAGGAGATATACTTCTCACTCCTTGATATGACAAAGAAGCTCGCAGACGGAAAGGTTTCAGAGGAGGGACAGAAGAAGGTTTATTACATTTCAGCAGAGTTCCTCATTGGAAAGCTTCTCTCGAACAATCTCATCAACCTTGGTGTATTTGACGAGGTTAAGCAGGTGCTTGCTGAGAACGGGAAGAGCATCTACGACATAGAGGAGGTTGAGCCGGAACCATCACTTGGAAATGGCGGACTTGGAAGACTTGCAGCATGCTTCCTTGATTCCATGGCAACCCTCGGACTTCACGGAGATGGAATTGGACTTAACTACCACATGGGTCTGTTCAAGCAGGTATTTGAGAACAACTATCAGAAGGAGACTGCAAATCCTTGGATTGAGGCAGACAGCTGGCTTGAGAAAACAGATGTTACCAACACGATCACATTTGGCAATCTGAAAGTCCAGTCAAGAATGTACGATATAGATGTAACCGGATACGAGAACAGAACAAATAAGCTCCACCTCTTCGATATCGAGAGCGTTGACGAGTCCATCATGGAGCCGGACGGAATTAACTTCGACAAGACAGACATTGCAAAGAACCTTACACTCTGCCTGTACCCGGACGACAGCGATGAGGCTGGAAATCTTCTCCGTATCTACCAGCAGTATTTCATGGTGGCAAATGGTGCAAAACTCATCCTTGATGAGGCTAAGGCAAAGGGTTCAAATCTTCATGACCTGGCAGATTATGCAGCAGTTCAGATCAATGATACACACCCTTCAATGGTGATCCCTGAGTTTATCAGACTTCTTACCGCTGAGGGAATATCATTTGACGAGGCTACAGAGATCGTGACAGAGGTGTGCGCATACACTAACCACACTATCCTCGCAGAGGCTCTTGAGAAATGGCCGCTTGCTTACCTTGAGAAGGTTGTTCCACAGCTTGTTCCTATCATCAAGAAGCTGGATGAGAAGGTTCGCAACAGATACAAGGATGAGAGCGTATACATCATCGACAAGGATCAGAGAGTGCACATGGCACACATTGATATACACTATAGCCACAGTGTAAATGGTGTTGCATATCTTCACACAGAGATCCTCAAGGATTCTGAGTTGAACAACTTCTACAAGATCTATCCTGAGAAGTTCAACAACAAGACAAATGGTATCACATTCAGAAGATGGCTTCTCCACTGCAACGAGCAGCTTGCAGCTTATATCACAGAGCTCATCGGCGACGGCTACAAGAAGGATGCAGAGAAACTGAATGACCTCGCTAAGTTCTATGATGATGATGCAGTCCTTGGCAAGATCATGGATATCAAGAAGCAGAACAAGCTCGTTCTCAAGGATTACCTTAAGGAGACACAGAACATTGATATAGATGAGAATTCTATCTTTGACATACAGGTTAAGAGACTTCATGAGTACAAGCGTCAGCAGATGAACGCACTCTGGGTTATCCACAAGTACTTCGATATCAAGGCAGGAAATCTTCCAAAGACTCCTGTGACTGTAATATTTGGCGCAAAGGCAGCTCCAGCATACACCATCGCAAAGGATATCATCCATCTTATCCTCTGCCTGCAGCAGCTCATCGACAACGATCCTGAGGTGAGCCCATACCTCAAGGTTGTCATGATCGAGAACTACAATGTGTCAAAGGCAGCAAAGATCATACCTGCATGTGACATTTCAGAGCAGATCTCACTTGCATCAAAGGAGGCATCAGGAACCGGAAACATGAAGTTCATGCTGAACGGCGCACTTACACTTGGTACAAGAGATGGTGCAAATGTTGAGATTGGAGAGCTTGTCGGCGAGGACAACATTTACTTCTTCGGTGAGTCAAGCGAGGCAGTTATCGACCACTATGCAAAGGCTGATTATGTGTCAAAGGATTACTACGAGCAGCCTGAGATCAAGCAGCTTGTTGATTTCATTGTGAGCGATGAGCTCCTTGAGATCGGACAGAAGGAAAGCCTTGAGAGACTTCACAACGAGCTGATCGTCAAGGACTGGTTCATGACCCTCCTCGATGTTGAAGATTATATCAAGACCAAGGAAGGCGTACTTGCAGACTACGAGGATCGCAAGACCTGGGCAAAGAAGGCACTCGTCAACATCAGCAAGGCTGGATTCTTCTCATCAGACAGAACAATAGCTGAGTACAACAAGGACATTTGGCGCTTATAATTGCATTCATAGATAAAGCAACGTCCGGGGACGGATGGGGTCAGGCCCCTCCGTCCTATTTTTATTGGGAAAGTTTGAAAAATGGTGTATTTTCAACATTTTTTGGGGCGAAGGTGCCAGGCCCCTATTGGGTTGTTGGAAAAAAACTATTTTGACGAAGGTGCCTGACCCCATTGTGTCCGCATTGGTTGTTGAAAAATCTTCAGATGGTTTGGGTGGCATATGAGAGGCAAGTCGGGTATAATTAGTTGTAGCTACGGTGGAATGAAGATCAGATGTCTATGTGACATTTCAGAAAAAGGAAAGGCAGCAAGGGAATGTATAGAATACTGATAGTTGATGACGAGAGAATAGAGAGAAATGGAATCAGATTCCTTCTGAAAAAACTGAATATGGAATTTGACATCGATGAGGCGGTGAATGGGCTTGATGCACTGGAAAAGATCAGACAGCAGGATTATGACATTCTTCTCACAGATGTAAAGATGCCTTTTATGGATGGGATAGAGCTTATTGAAAATGTTGTAAATGAGAAGAGACGGCTGCGCTGCGTGATATTCAGTGGTTGTAATGAATTTGATTATGCAAAGCGTGCCATAAGGCTTGGAGTGGTGGATTACATATTGAAACCGGTAGATCCGAAGGAATTCAAGGCAACCCTTGAGAAGGTTGTCGATGAGCTGGAGGAGGCCAAGGCGTCGGATGAGCTGAGAAGCAAGAGTATGGAATTCCTTTATGAGCATGCACTGTATATGCTTGTAAATGGCGAAGACATAGACAGCATCAGAAAAGAATACAATGGGCTTGAGCTTGATTTTGCAAAATTCAGGAGAATACTTCTTGTTGAGTTCAATCAGGATTTCTTTGGCAGGAGAGATGTCGATTTCAAGAAGAATGAGAAGATAGCGTCACTTGGAATAGAGAGATACCTCAATCTGAATCAGCAGCAGGAAATGATATTTCTGGGGGATGGTGTTGATGCGGTGACTGTGGCGCAGGAGCTTGTGAAGATCATTAAGAGCGATTATGATGAGGACTGTTATATAGCTGTTTCGTCAGAAGTAGACAGACCAGAGAATATGAAACAGATGGCCGATGAATTGGATGAACTTATGGACAATAAGTTCTATCATCCGGAGATAAAGGTGTTCTATCCAAATATGGAGAGTGACTCATCGGGCATGATCCAATTTGATGATGATACACTTATGAAGCAGATGAAGCAGGATATCAAGATGAATGATGTTGAGGCACTCAGGGAGCATTTTGCCAAATTTTGTGAGAAATACAGACATAAGAATGAATGTTCACAGATATATATCAAATTTCTGTATTCAAATCTGTTAAAGGATATATATGGAAGCATAGATGGAACCAGTGAGGTGGATCTCAACAAGGATGTAGAGAAACTGTATCTGACAACGGATTTCCAGAGTCTCACGGGGTTGGTGGATGCTGCGATAGACAGATTGGCGGTATGCTTTGAGGATAAGAGCCAGACAGGACATAAAGAGGTTGATATAGTAAAGCAGTATATTTACAGGAATTATGGCAGTGAGCTTGGAATAGATATGCTCGCTGAGATGGTATACCTTGCCCCGAGCTATCTGAGCACTGTGTTCAAAAAGGAGACGGGTCAGAACCTTAGCAAATTTATCAAGTCATACAGAATGGAGCGTGCAAAAGATATGCTTGAGAATAGTATGGCTAAGATAGTTGATATAGGTAATATGTGTGGTTATCAGAATGTATCCTATTTCTGTTCGAGCTTTCGTGAGTTTTATGGAGTTAGTCCACAGAAATTCAGGGAGAATGGTGGCCTGGGAGATGAGTAGAGCAATAATTTGCCAATACGGCGGAGAAGTTGGTACCGCAGTGCGGAGGTAGATGCATGGGAAAAAACAGCTTGAAAAGAAAATTCCGAGATATGAGGCTTACCGGCAAACTGGTTGTTATTTATCTGCTGGCGGGTTTTGTGCCTGTTATAATAATCCTGAGTATAACATACATGGAGATGAAGAAGATACTGTGGGATCGGGAGACAACTATTCTGCAATCCTACGTCAGACAGACGACGGATGCCATGGATAATGAGCTGGAGATATATAATAATCTGTCCAAATATATCTCGTACAATCAGTCTATTGCAAAGATACTGAGCGCGGACCAGTCTGCGTATCAGAACTATGAGCAGTTCAGCACGGTGATTGATCCACTGCTGTCCTCAATTATGTATTTTCATGAGAATGTGAATCAGGTCACGATATATACGGATGCAAGTGATGTAAAACATGGTTCCACGGTTGCGCCTCTTAAAGATCTGTCAGATGGAACTCATGCGTACGATGATCTTGACAACAATATACACTGGCGTATTGATATGGAAAACCATACAGCATTTTCGGTCAGCCGGATGGCTATGCTGGAACAGAGAGGGGCTAAGGGAGTTTTATATGTCAGTGTGGACTATGACAGTGTATTCCAGCCATTCTATACGGAGACGATGTTTGATAATTATGGGCTTGTCATAGAGGATGAGTATGGAAATACGATATTTGCCAAGAATACATTTGCCGATGACAAGGCTGCGTATGAATTGAACGTAGACCAGTTTAAAGCCCTGAGAGAGATGGAGAATTCAGGGTATCAGTTTATAGATCGGACATCAAATGCGACTGGCTGGAACATATGCGTATACAAACCGGATAGGCTTATAATCTCATCTGTACAGCCGATACTTATAATAGCAGGGGTTGCCATTTTGGTGAGTATGTTTGCGGGAATAACATGTATACATATAATTTCGGAGTTTATAACAAAGCGAATAAAGAAACTTCAGAAGACGATGAAGGCCACTGAGACCGGAAATCTGGGTATGGTTATAGAAAATGACAGTGCAGATGAGATAGGTGATCTCATAAATGGATACAACAGCATGAGTAAGCGGCTTGATGAGACAGTAAATGAGGTATACCAGAGCAAGATCAAGGAGAAAGAATATGAGATGAGGGCACTGCAGGCCCAGATCAATCCTCATTTTCTGTATAACTCGTTGTCTATGATCAACTGGAAGGCTCTGGAGGCTGACCAGGAGGACATAAGCCATATAACACTGGCTCTCTCAACATTTTACAGAACTGCACTAAACAAGGGCAAGAACATTTTGCTGGTCAAAGATGAAATAGCAAATATCAAGTCGTATCTTGATATCCAGCTGGCCATGCATGACAACAGTTTCGATGTAGTGTATGACATAGATGACAGCATTCTGAAGTATGAAACTTTGAATCTGATACTCCAGCCTCTGCTTGAAAATGCGATAGGGCACGGGATTGATGTCAAGACTGACGGCAGAGGAGAGATACGCATAGAGGGAAAGGAGAACGGAGATTTCCTTGACTTTACTGTGTCGGATAATGGTGTTGGCATGACAAAGACTCAGGCCGCCATGATCCTGTCAAAGTCGTCAAATGGTTACGGTGTGTCAAATGTAAACGAGAGGATCAAGCTTTACTATGGTGAGCAGTATGCAGTAAAAATAGACAGTACCCCGGGCGTTGGCACAAAAGTAATGCTGCACTTCCCAAAGAGAGCAGAATAAAAAAGCAGATAATAAAACAGTATAATAACATAACAATTCGCTTCCATTGCGTTACAAAATGCAGTGGAGGCGAATTTTGTTTTATACAGAGTATCCCGTCAAGCTGGTGATCTCAAAAAATTCCAGACCGGTGGTTATAGGATCACAAAAACAAAATATCAAAAATTCAACATATCTAAAAAATCCAACATGTTTCTAAAATCATTGATATATACGGATTGGAAACGTTTTCTTATAATAATGACATAAGGTAAAGGTACTGCAAAGGTATTAAAAACATTCAATCAAAACTATATTTTTTAAGGAGGAACGGTTATGAGAGTTAAGAGATTTGCAGCAGTTGCACTTGCGGGTGTAATGGGAATGTCAATGCTGGCAGGATGTGGAGATTCAGGAAAGGATGAGTCAACAACAGCAGCAGCAAAGAGTGATGCTTCAGAGGCTGCAGATGCCACAGAGGCAGCTACAGAGGAAGAGGCGATCAAGACAACACTTACAGTCTGGGGACCAGCTGAGGATCAGTCACCTGATTACGGCGAGTGGTTACAGACAACATGTGAGGCATTCAAGAAAGAGCATCCAAACTGGGATATCACATTTGAGTATGGTACATGTAGTGAGGGTGATGCAGGAAAGACTGTAACACAGGATGTTTCAGCGTCAGCAGATGTATACATGTTCGCAAATGACCAGTTACAGACTCTGATCGATGCAGGTGCTATCTCAGAGCTTGGAGGAAGCACAGCAGATTATGTTAAGTCAACAAATTCACAAGCGATTGTAGATTCTATCACAGTTGATGGAGGTATCTATGGTGTGCCATTTACAACAAATACATGGTTTATGTACTACAACAAGAAGACATTTACAGAGGATGATGTAAAGAGCCTTGACACAATGCTTGAGAAGGGTAAGGTTTCATTCCCACTCACAAACTCATGGTACATCGCAGCATTCTACCTTGCAAATGGTGGAACATTATTCGGTGATGGTACAGACAATGATGCAGGAATCAACTTCGGTGGCGATAACGGCAAGGCTGTTACAGACTACCTGGTAGATCTTGTAAACAACAAGAACTTTGTAAACGATGAGTCAGGTGTTGGTATCTCAGGTATGACAGATGGTTCAATATCAGCAATGTTCTCAGGCTCATGGGACTACGCAGCATTACACGATGCACTTGGAGATGATCTCGGAATCGCAGTTATGCCAACAGCCAAGATCGGCGGTGCGGACAAGCAGCTCCTCTCATTTGCAGGATCAAAGGCAATCGCTGTAAATCCTAACTGTGAGTATCCACAGGTTGCAGTTGCGCTTGCACTCTACCTTGGAAATGAGGCATCACAGGAGTCACACTACACAGCAAGAAACATCGTTCCATGTAACACAAGCCTTCTTGAGAGCGATACAGTTAAGGGCGATGCACTTGTAGCAGCTCAGAATGCAACATTCGATACAACAGCATTCATCCAGCCATTTGTTCCTAAGATGGGCAACTACTGGACACCAGCAGAGAACTTTGGTAAGTCTCTCGTAAATGGTGAGGTTACACATGACAACGCAGCAGATATGACAGAGTCATTCAACACATCACTTAACACTGATGTAGCACAGTAAAAATACTAGTTATATATTTCAAAAACAGGTGCTCCATTCATCTACAGGTGATGGGGCACTTGTAATAAGAAGAGATAGTGATTTACTTTGAGACGGAGGTGTTAGGATGGCTCAGGCTATAACAAATAAAAAAGGCAAAATAAAGAAAATACGAAGATCTGATTACCCATATACCGTTGCACAGGCAGCGGCAAATGGAGACATAGCTACCAGAATTTCATTTCTGATCTTGGGGTTTGGAAGCATAGTCAGAAAACAGTTTGTAAAGGGATTTTCGTACCTGGTACTTGAGGTACTGTTTATATGGTTTATGATAAAGCACGGAGCATCACTCCTGGTGGATCTCTTCCATCTGGGTGGTCAGGAACAGCAGAAGGTCTGGAATGATGCAAAGGGTGTATTTGAATATACCCAGGGTGACAACTCTCTGCTCATGCTCCTGTACGGTGTGGCAACACTGTTTATAATTTTCGCATTCATCTGCCTTTGGGTAGTAAGTATAGAGAGCGCATACAAAGCGTATTGCCTGTGGGGTAAAGGCAAAAAGGTTCCAAAGTTCAAGGACGATGTGAAGAGTCTGTTTGACAGCAATCTTCATGCATTTCTTCTTCCACTTCCTGTACTTGGAGTCGTTGTATTTACGATATTGCCATTGGTTTTCATGATATTTATGGCATTTACAAATTACAGCAAGCTTGATTCACATACAGTTATATTCAACTGGGTTGGACTGAAGAATTTTGCAAAGATATTGAACTTTAGTGATGCAATAGGAAGTACATTCTGGTCAGTGCTTGGCTGGACGCTTGTTTGGGCTGTGGCAGCCACATTCAGTAACTACTTCCTTGGAATGATACTCGCAATGGTGATCAACAGAAGGGGAACCAGGGCAAAAGGTATGTGGAGAGCAATCTTCATGCTCTCAGCAGCGGTTCCGCAGTTCGTATCACTTCTTCTGATGAGGACTATCTTCAGTCAGAATGGTATCGTCAATACATTACTTATAAATAACGGAATAATCGACAATGCTATTCCATTCTGGAGCAATGCAACACTCGCCAGAGTCATGGTAATTGTCATCAATATCTGGATAGGAATTCCATTCACCGTCATGCAGGTCACAGGAATCCTCCAGAGCATACCGGAGGAGATATACGAGGCTGCGAGAGTTGACGGCGCAGGCCCGGTAAAGATCTTCTTCAAGATCACTCTTCCATATATGTTGTTTGTCACAGCACCGTATCTGATAACAACATTTGCAGGAAATATAAACAACTTCAACGTTATCTACCTTCTGTCAAATGGAGCGCCTACCCCGGTTGGAAAGACAGCCGGAAAGACAGATCTTCTTGTCACATGGCTCTACAAGCTGACGGTTGATAACCAGTACTATAACTTAGGTGCTGTTATAGGTATCATGACATTCATAGTTCTCGCTGTTGTGTCATTGGTAACTTACCACAACACCGCATCATATAAAGATGAGGAGGGATTTCAGTAATGGCTAAATCAAATAACGAGATTAAAGTTAGAAGAAAATGGACATTGGGAGACATCGTGGTCCATATCATACTGGCAATCCTTTCGGTTATCTGGGTACTGCCGATTGCATGGATAATCATGATAAGTTTCAGAGGAGAGAAAGGACAGTATGTTTCAACTCTGTTGCCGAAGTCTCTGACTCTGGCGAACTATACAAAGCTTTTTACAGACACAGGTATCCTGAACTTCATGCAGATGTTCAAGAATACTTTGATAATAGCAATTTTCTCATGTATAATATCAACAGCGTTCGTGCTTGCAGTTTCATACTGTATGTCAAGAATGCGTTTCAGACTGAGAAAGCCATTTATGAATGTGGCACTTATCCTTGGAATGTTCCCGGGATTCATGGCTATGATAGCTGTGTATTATATCCTTAAGGTTCTGGGACTTTCAGAAGGCTCACTCATCAGGGTTGCTTTGGTACTCGTATATTCAGGCGGTTCAGGACTTGGATTCTATATCGCCAAAGGATTCTTTGATACTATACCAAAGTCGCTGGAAGAAGCAGCATACCTTGACGGTGCTACAAGATGGCAGTCATTTACAAGGATCATCATACCACTCAGCCGTCCGATCATAGTTTATACGGTTCTGAATTCGTTCCTTGCACCATGGATTGATTTCGTGTTTGCCAAGGTTATATGCAGAGCCAACAAGGACTATTACACAGTATCTATCGGACTTTGGAACATGCTCGAGAAAGAGTATGTGTACAACTGGTTCAACTCATTTGCGGCTGGCGCAGTGCTGATATCCGTACCGATTATCATTCTCTTTATGGTAATGCAGAAGTGCTACAAGGATAGCATGTCTGGAGGCGTAAAGGGTTAAGGATAATATATGAAATTATTTGCAGAAAAACTCGCCGGGGCTAATGCCTGGTGACATGAAACGGATCAGAGGTAAGCATATGCCAGCAATGAAGTATCTGAAAAAAATAATAACATGTGTGCTAACAATTACCCTTATAATAATATGTGGCTGTCAGGACTCAAAAACACCCCCCTCCAACCCGTCCGGGACGGCTGCAGATTCAGAATATGAGTCTGCCATGCATAATGCGGAAACCACTCCGTTTGGCAAGTATCCGGAGCAGCTTACCTATACCCTGGGAAAGCTGTCCGGTGCAAATAATTCCAATCTTCCACAGGGAGAAACGTATGAAAATAACGCATACACACAGATATTAAATGAAATCTTAAATGTGCAGAACCAGGATATATTTGAGGCTGCTGATGATCAGTATGATGACAATGTATCCATGGTGATAGCACAGAAGGATCTTCCAGATGTGATGATCGTCCAGGATATGGATGAGCTGCAGTATCTGGTGGAAAATGACATGATCGAGGATCTCACAGACAGTTATAATAACTGTATGAGTGAAACGATAAAGAACATATATAAGAGTTATGGCAGCAGTATCATGGATGTGGTCACATTTGATGACCGTATCATGGCCATACCTGAGACAAATATATCAGATGGACCAAATCTGATATGGCTTAGAAAAGACTGGATGGATAAGCTGGGACTTGAGGCTCCGAGAACACTTTCGGATGCGGAGGAGATCATCAGGCAGTTTATTGAGAAAGATCCGGGAAATAATGGTGAAGGAAATACCGTAGGGCTGGTGGCAGACACAAGTCTCTGCGGCGGTTGTGGTTATAGCAGCGAGTACACGCTCGACATTGTATTTGCCGCATATGGGGCATTTCCGAAACAGTGGATAAAGGATGAGGACGGAAATGTTGTGTATGGTTCTGTACAGCCGGAGGCAAAGAAGGCTCTGGAGCATATACATGAGATGTACGAGGAAGGAATTCTGGATCAGAATTTCCTCATGCGGACAAGCAGCAACATAATAGAACTCATAGTGAATGGACAGTGTGGTTCGTTCTTCGGTCCATGGTGGGCTCCAAATAATCCTCTTATGGACGCTGTAGCGGCCGATCCAACAGCAAAGTGGGAACCATATCTGCTTTCCACAGAGGAAAATGGTTCAACGAGTTATCACACCCAGGTTCCGTATGGCAACTTCGTGGTTGTCAGAAAGGGATATGAGCACCCAGAGATAGTGTGCAAGATAATAAGTGTGCTGTTTGACTATGTAAGATATGAGGATAAAGACAATCAGGCTATAAAGGATTACTACAAACTCAATGTGGATCCTACCGCAAGACCACTTGCGATGAATGTGGATTACAACAATGCACTTCAGATATGTTATGGCGAGCTGAACCATGTGTTCTCTGGCGTAAGGCAGCCAGATGATCTGAATCTGCTGGAACAGTCTTATTATGAAGCATGTGATTCATATCTTAAGAATGAAGATAATGCGTCATCGGAGGACTGGGCGGCATATACATCCCGTATAACTGCGTGCAGGATCCTCAATGATGCGCGTACAAATAAAGTCGAATCTCTGTACTTCGGAGAGACCGAGACCATGGTGTCAGACTGGTGGCACCTTGAGAATCAGGAGAGCGACACGTATCTGAAGATAGTTACAGGTGAAGCAGATCTGGATGAATTTGACAGTTTTGTGGACAACTGGTACAAGACCGGTGGAACGACTATTACTAAGGAAGTAAGAAGGGAGTGCCGGTAGCTGGATATATAATTAAATAAAAATGATTACTCGCTATTTTCTATAGAACCTGACGGCGTCAAAACCGTCAGGTTCTTTCTTTGAATGAGGAATGTAGATACCATTTTTCTCTGTTCTGCATCAAAAACAAGTATCCACTCTGTTGAAATTGATTAAATTTTTGTGAAGAATGTGCTCGGTGTATTGAAGGATTAATAGTGTTGATGTATTCTGAGAAAGAAATGAGGGAACGCGTAAAAAAGTTGACAATCATAAAAAAATTGATATACTAACAGTTAAAAGGAGTGTCCTGCCTAAAGTGGACTTTCAAAGTGGGTATAAGTGATTATACTATGAGAGGACTGTTGTACAGTCCTCTTTTTAGTTGTGCGTGCAATGGCGCGCATATATTACAGAGGAGGTTTATGGGAGAACAAAAAGATGAATTAAAACTATACAGGATATTACCTAAATATGTTGAGGCATTAAGGGATGTGGTTCACGGAGGAGACGCCAGTGTATATAAAGTGGAAGGAAATAAGTCTAACCGACCATTTATAGGGATTATAACTATTTTTAATAATCATAATTATTTCATTCCATTAACATCATATAAGGAAAGATTTAAATATCTTACTGCAAGGGAAGTCGATTTTACCCCAATATATAGACGAGGAAATCTTATAGCTGGAATAGAATTTAATAAAATGATACCTGTCCCGTTAAATCAGATCAGACCGCTGGATATGGAGATACATAAACACGACAATGATAAAACGCAGACTGCTAAGCGGATGAGGAAGTATGAGTATAATTGGTGTAATGCGCACAAGGATGAGATTGTAAAAAAAGCTCAAAATTTATATACTATGTATATTGATCGGGATATAAAATATAAGAACATAAAATATTGTTTGAATTTTCCTGAGTTGGAAAAAATATGTATACAGTACGAACTAGAACACCCGGCACAATACTAAGGAGGATATATGATAAGAGCGATTGTATTTGATTTAGATGATACATTATACGACTGCCTTCATGAGAATGATAAGGCAGTGGATGACACTGTGAGATACGTGGCAAATGAACTTCTTCATATAGATGAAGTGACAGTGATGAAAGCCTTTGAAGAAGGCAGAGACATGGTAAAGGATCAGCTCTCTGCCTGGGATATGGCGGCGCAGCACAATAGGGTGCTGTACTTCCAGAAGATGCTGGAGATCCTGGGGGTATCACCATTCAGGTATGACCTGCAGGTGTACAACTATTTCTGGAACAATTTCCTGAACAGGATATCCATATTCCCCGGGGCATTGGAGTTTATAGATGATATGAAAGCCAGAGGGATAAAGATAGGTATCTGTACAGATATGACTGCTCATATCCAGTTCAGGAAGATAGACAGACTTGGACTTACGGGCAGACTTGACGCAATGATAACAAGTGAGGAGGCTGGTATAGAAAAGCCGAACCGCAGGATGTTTGATATGATAGCTGCAAAGCTGGGCGTAAAGAACGATGAGGTCATCTATGTGGGCGATAGCTACAAGAAGGATGTCATGGGAGCGAAAAATGCCGGAATGACACCGGTGTGGTATCTGTCGCTGCAGAATAAGTCGGACGAGGATGTACTGGCTGTGTCCAGCTATCCGGAACTTAAGAACATAGTGAATAGGGTGATATAAAAATGCCGGAGTGTGTGATAATTAAAAATCACATACTCCGGCTTATTTTGTTTAATATTCGTATTTCTTTTTATTTTTCACAAGGAAGGTGATGGTTATGACAAGAGTCAAAGTCTCCGCAACGGCCACAGCACACCAGATACCATTGATGCCAAACACCATAGGCAGTATCAACACCGCTGCAAGCTGTATCACCAGTGTTCTGAGGAAAGATATGGTTGCGGATACAAGCCCGTTGCCTAGACCTGTGAAGAAACCTGAGCCAAATACGTTGAATCCGCAGAACAGGAATGATATGGAAAAAAGCATCATACCGGTCTGGGTCATACGGCATAGCGTATCATCATAGCCAACAAATATTCTTGCGATAGGGAGTGCCAGAACCTCGGACAAAACCGTCATTGTTATAGCTGTGACGGCGGTGATCACAAGGCTTTTTTTAAGCAGGCTGTGCAGCTGTTTTTTGTTACCGGCACCATAGTTATAACCGATGATAGGCGTGACTCCGATGGCATAACCGAAGAATATTGCCATGAATATGAATGACACATACATTATCACACCATATGCTGCTATACCATTTTCATTCGCAAGTTTCATAAGCTGCAGGTTATAGACCACAGACACAAGGGATGTGGACAGGTTGGTGAGCATCTCAGAAGAGCCGTTTCCACAGGCTTTCCAGATACACTTCCAGTCAAACTTTGCTTTCGTCAGTTTTAACGATCCTGTAGTGTTGGTCGCAAAATATATGAGCGGTACTACACTTCCTATAATCTGTCCGCACACTGTGGCAGCCGCAGCTCCGGCTATGCCGAGGCGGAACACAAACATGAGAAGAAAATCAAGGACCATGTTGGTGATACCCGCAAGTACTGAAACCAGCAGACCAAGGTTTTGTTTTTCTGCCGTTGTAAGAAAACTCTGAAAACTGTTCTGAAGCATAAAAAACGGCTCTGACAGAATGAGTATTCTTCCGTATAATATGGCGTCTGAGCGTATAGTATCGCTGGCTCCGAGGAGCTCGACTATCTGGGGCATGAAGACAAATCCTATGACTGCCACAATGCAGGACGAGATGATGATAAGCCACACCAGCATCGAGAATACTTCATTTGCCTTTTTCTTTTCCCCGAGCCCCATATAATATGAGGTCAGTGCGCTGCCTCCCGTACCGATCATGAATCCTATGGCGGATATCGCCATCAGCACAGGCATGACCAGATTGACCGCTGCAAATGGATTCTTGCCTATGATGTTGGAGACAAAGTAGCCGTCCACAATGCTGTAGATGGATGTCATGATCATCATGGCAATGCACGGCAGCACATATCTTATAAGCTTTTTATATGTAAATGAATCAGAAAGTCTTATTTCCATAATCCTTCAGTTCCTTTCTTAAGGTAATCGAGCTGACGCTGCATGAGTGAGAGCAGAAGTTCTCTTTCCTCATCCGTAAAACTCGAAAATGATGAAATATCAGCATTTGTCAGTGGCGTAATATATTTGTTGGCGAATGAGACTCCATTTTCCGTGAGTGATAAATATTTGATGTTCCCTGCACCTTTGTGTGTTGTCAGAGAAATGAGCCCCTTGCCTTCCAGTTTTTTGACAGCAGAGTTGCATGTCTGTCTGGGTATGAACCATGTGTCGCATAGCTCTGCCTGAGTAAGTTCAGCTTTATTCTCAATGGTCAATATATAAATTATCCAGAAAGCAGTTTCAGGCAGCCCGGAGTTTCTTGCCGCCTCCTGCCAGATATCGTCCTGAGCTTTCCAGAGGGTGTTAAATATGCGTAGCTGTTCTTGTAAATGACTGTCTTTATATGCGATCATAAAATATAAAAAACTCCTTTAGTTATTATTGGGGTGCAAATTTAAACCCATAGCAATGAGAAAGTATTTTCTTAAAATATATGATATTTGATCGGGAAAGCACCACTATCCAATATAAATCCGAAATCGGATTTAGTCAAGCAAGTTTATATAAATTTTAATAAGAGGACAGGATAGTGGGTTAAGTAAAGATATGCATAAATATTTTCATTTAAAGATATGTGAAGGTGTTGTTTTGGGGTGGCCGTGCGGCTATAATAATAGACATGGGCTATGAATTTATAGATATATGTTATGGGTGACTGAAATCTATGCGGTGTGAAGAAAGTAGTCATGGCCAGGAAAGGAGTATACACTTATGGGGTTTTTAACAGGTAAGACAGCGATAATAACAGGAGGCGGACGTGCAGTTCTCAGCGATGGAAGCTGTGGCTCCATCGGATACGGAATAGCGACAGCATATGCCAAGGAAGGTGCCAATCTGGTGCTTACAGGTCGTAATGTCCAGAAGCTTGAGGATGCAAAGGCAGAGCTTGAGAGCAAATATGGAATCAAGGTTCTTGCAGTCCAGGCTGATGTAAACGCAGGTGCGGACAACGAGAGCGTTGTCAAGAACGTTGTGGAGCATGCGGTTAAGGAATTTGGAAGAATAGATGTGCTCATCAACAATGCACAGGCATCCGCATCAGGTGTTACCATCGCAGATCACACAACAGCACAGTTTGACCTTGCAATATATTCAGGTCTTTACGCTGCATTTTACTATATGCAGGCATGCTATCCATATCTGAAGGAGACAAAGGGTTCAGTCATCAACTTTGCATCAGGTGCAGGCCTCTTTGGAAATTACGGACAGTGCGCATATGCGGCTGCAAAGGAAGGCATCAGGGGACTCACAAGAGTTGCAGCCACCGAGTGGGCAGTTGACGGAATAAATGTCAATATAGTATGTCCTCTCGCATGGACATCTCAGCTTGAGAACTTCGAGAAGGCATATCCGGACGCATTCAAGGCAAATGTAAAGATGCCGCCGATGGGACACTTTGGAGACGTAGAGAAGGAGATCGGACGTGCATGCGTGGCACTCGCGTCTCCGGATTTCAAGTACATGAGTGGTGAGACGATCACACTTGAGGGCGCAATGGGACAGAGACCATAGTGCATTCAATATATTAAATATGGCTTATGCTATGATACTAGAATATGATGTAGATGCGGATCCTGGTCCGCAGCTTGCATAAAAAATGAGCGTAACACAATAATACCCAGATGGGAATGTGTTATGCTCATTTTGTTTAGCCGACTCAGTCATCAACTATCTTGAAGGGAAGTAAGTACAATATGAGTAAGGCGGCACCTAGACCGAACATGAAAACGGAAGGGAATGTAGGTGTTCTCTTCATGGCAATGTCAGTCACGGCATTTTCTGGATTGCCTTTTTTGTAGTATACTTTGACGGATTCTCCCATGTTAAAGTAATTAGTACCAGTGTATACTGTCTGGGTATATGTTTGGTCATCAATGGTGTATTCGACGATTGTACCATAGGTTACTGTATGGTTACTGGCTTTTCTGTAACGACCGGAATAATAATCATACTGTTCAGAATACTTTACATATCCGGTTGTCTGTTCACAGCCAATACTTTGAGTCCATGCAATGATATCCGGTACGATATACTTCAAGCAGCCAAGCCCGCCTAGTATCAAAAAAACGATCGCCAGGTATAGTGCCTTTTTGTTTTCCGGGTTTCTCCGGTAGTCTTTCACAATTCTCGTCATTAGAATAATCCCCCTTAAAAATAAAACTTGTCATCCTCCCCAGTTTGATGACCATCCACATTATAATATAAAGAATGTATTAATAAAATGTAATATTACAATATAATATGCTGTGAATTATCTCAAATAACTTACTTTAAAATAATTTTGAATATATCCACATCTCAAACCAGATGGCTGTCCGCTTGTCGTTAATAAGACACAAGGTTTCTTAAAAAAATATGAAATATCTGCCATCATCCTTGAATAACCTTACTTGGAGTACTTATAATAGAACTTTGTTAAAGAAATCATGAGATGTCATGGGCAGTCGATGCAAAATGTTGCTCGATGCATAACATTTGCCGACCATATACACAGGAAGAGGTGTTTTATTTGGATACAAACTCAGAAAACAAGCTGGATACACGGGGAGTCCCGATCATTGGCCTTACATCGGAGGAAGTAAGGGAACGGATCGACAAGGGACTTACCAATCACACGGATATAAGTACGCAGAAGACAGTGGGGCAGATCGTCAAGTCCAATCTGCTTACATACTTCAATCTTATATTCCTCATACTTACGGTGCTGCTATGTATCGTTGGTTCATTTAGGAATTTGACGTTCCTGCCGGTCATCATAGGCAATACGGTTATAGGAATATTTCAGGAGCTGCGTGCCAAAAAGACTCTTGACAAGATGAGCATGTTAAATGCGCCACATTCGATAGTTGTGAGAGACGGACAGCAGCAGCAGATACAATCAGAGGAACTGGTTAAGGATGATATCATCATTCTGTCGGCAGGCAATCAGATATGTGCGGACGCTACGGTGCTCAGCGGCAGTATATCGGTAAATGAAGCTCTGCTCACCGGTGAGTCAGACGAGATCATGAAGAGATCTGGTGATGGACTCATGTCCGGAAGTTTTGTTGTGTCCGGACAGTGCTATGCCAAGCTTGACAAGGTGGGCAATGAGTCATACATATCAAAGCTCACAGCCCAGGCGAAGGCCATGGGTGATGGCGAACAGTCAGAGATGATCAGGTATATCAACAAGCTTGTCAAATGGGTTGGAATCATCATCATACCAGTTGGAATCATATTGTTCTGCCAGGCGTATATCATGAATGGAGAGACATTCAAGAAGAGTGTTGTATCGATGGTTG
>URJI01000036.1 GCA_900548215.1 uncultured Coprococcus sp.
ATAAAATATATCCTTTTTTCCGGATGAAACCTGGACCAGACTATAGTTACTCCCTATAGGGTATCAGTCGTCAAGTTTCAGCTTCATCATGATCTTCACAGGCTCAAGTGCCGGCACATACCAGAACTCCTCGTCCTTTATGTTATCCCATGTCTTCTGGCCAAATGAAACCCTGGCAAGGCTCGTCACGCACCACACATCCTGCTCTGCTCCCGCCGGCAGGTTCTCACTTCTGAACACATTTATCGGCTGTGCGGAGTAAGGGTCTGCACTGCTGCACCACGTAACGGATTCAAATCCTCCCACCGTGATGCTGCTCACCTTATCCCAGCCCACAGCCTCATCTCCGGTGTTTGTCACCTGCATGCGCACACATATCATCCTGTCCTGCGGATCAAGCATATCCACAGGATCAGCATTAAAACGCTCTTTGTATTCATCTATGCTGTATATACGTGTCTCCACTGCCTTCATCTCAAGTCCCGATATGCTTACAGTCTCACCTGCTCCGTACCTTTCCGTATCATCACTGTATGCACTGTTCACACTGTATATCCTGCCACACCAGAATATGACACCGCAAAGACACAGTATGCCGGCAAGAAAAAACAATAACTTCTTCACCTTTTCACCCCTTACTTATCAATAGAGGCCTTTACGGGCCGGATCCTGCATGATATCTACCTCGCTGCCATCCCTTGCATCTATCATGATGAGCTGGGTTGGCGCATTGCTTTCCTCTGCCCAGGATTCAAGCTGTGCAAACACATACACAGGGATCACCTCATACTGCTTATCACCAGTCTTTGTTCTGAAATATGTAAGCCTTACATCATTGAACTTAACCTCTGAATATCCCGTATAACCGGCAAAGTGCTGCGGCACGGCTTTCTTAAGGCTCTCCACTGCCTCATCCCATGTGATGAGATGATCCACAGGGTGCAGTTCATCATCAGATCTCATAGGCCAGTAGCCATACAGATCCATAAGTCCGTCCTCATTGAATGACAACTGATAATGCGATACCTCAGAACTGTAATAATTCTCCCTGTCTATGTCAGCTTCAGGATTCTGGCTCTGCCCTGTTATGGTATCTATCCCTGTTGACACCGGCTGATAAAGCGCCGTGCCGTTCACCGATGCATCAAACCTCACCATGTATCCATCCTTTTCATACTGGATCACTCTGAAGTTATCGTCTTCATATGCCCTGAACATATCCGATACAGCGGTCTGGGTCACATCCTTAAATCCCCATGAATCCATATATTCCTGGGCTCTGCGTCCCGCCTGCTCCGGATCCATTCCGCAGGCATTATCAGCCTCTTTATCAGCAGAATCCTCATCATTTCCGGACTGATCCCCATACAGTTCATCAGGGTCATAATCGTAATACGTCACACTGCTCGCCTGCTTGTTCTGCATCTCCTCCGGTATCTCATCCTGGCATGCTCTCGACACGACAAAAGCTTCATCCGTAGACCATGACGTATCCATAAACCTGACAACATACGGGACTTTATCTATCTTTCCAATAAAATATGTACCTGTATAATCAGGATCCGGGGCTCCTTCCTCAAAGATCTGCTCGATGGCATCCCTGTCAGTATCATTTGCATTGAACATCTCCTCCGGATAATCATATATACCATCTTCCGCATTCAGGAATGTTTTCACTATCTCTTCTTTTGTCTCCTCAGTCAGTATTCCCATCCTGTAAGATTTCGTATACATCCTGTCCTTATCCGGAACATCTATCTCAGCATCATCTATAGTGATCTTTTTGATATTTGTCCCATCAGCTTGGATATCTACCTGGGCACTCCCCGGTATCCCAAGCTGCTCGGCGAGCAGCCCGCCGCTCTCAGCAGCTCCGGCATTGTCCGAAGCCGTGCTGTCTGTTCCGGCAGCATCCGGTCCCGAATCGTAGCTTACATCTTTTCTACCCCCGCACGCAGTCACGGCAAGTGCCATGCAGAGCGCCGCCGATATGATACAGACTCTTTTACGCATAACCATTCCCTCCTGTACTACTCTGTTTTTGGAAGTGCATCAAGATCCACATAATTTGGATATAATGAAGGATCATATTTTGTCGTTCCCGAAGCTATCAGTTCACCATAATAGTGCTTTACATGCTCGCCATAGTCCTGGCTCGGCAGATCTCGGATATCTGATGGGACTGAAAGGCCGAGCGTGCACTCCATTGTCTCACCGGCATCCAGCTTGATGGTAAAGTATCTTTTTCTGTCATCACCTTCCGTATAGACCGGCTTGTCGAAGTAGCGGAGAGCCTCATAATAGCCCTGTTCATCCGTATCCTCTGATTTATATATGACATCCATTGGGAACAGGGTCTCTATCGGAGATGTGGAGCTAACGTTGGTGATCCTGCACTTTACAAAATATATCCTGTTTGTTACCTCTATGTTCACAGTATGTTTTTCTATGACATCTGCATACTTATCCCTGACCGCAACTTTTTCATCTGCGCTATATTCGCTGATATCAGCTTGCCTAACTTTTTTTACTTCCGGGGCTTCCGCATATATGGCATCCCAATCTATCGTTTCATTTGTATAGCCTGCAACAGGCAGCTCCTGATTGATGAAATACTGGGCAGGATATCTGGTCTCATTGGCCAGTTCTTCTCCCTCCAATATATCTACCGACAGCATCTCTATCTGTGCACACCCCTTCATAAGGATGTTGTCTCCGCAGATCTCACGCTTATCCCCTGAGGCATTCTCTGTATCAGATGTGTCAGCCCCATCTTCCGTCTCAGATCCGTAAGTCTTTTTTGCATCAGTCTCCGATGCGATTCTGCTTACCCTGTCTGAAGTACTTTCTTTATTCTTTTGGAAGCTGTATGCAGTAATGCCTGTAACCGCCAATATAAGTATGATAAGAACCACCATCAATATATCTTTTTTTCTTTTCATCTCTTACTCCTTTAACTTAAAATTCAGACAGCAGAAAAGCTGTTTTTATTTTTGTTCTCACTTTATATGACGAATCATCATCCCCGGATGTGACACCGGGGATGATGAAATATTCACAGTCCCGCCTACAGAAGTAGACAGAACTGTTATATACATCAAGGGCATCGATATCTATCAATCAAAGATAACATAGTTCTGGCTTGAGTCAGGACTCCATACACCTCTTGTGTATTCAGCCGCATATGCAGATCTTCTCATCTTAAGTCTCGCATACTTCTTATTATCTTCTCTGACCCAATTGGTAAAGCTGGCTTTCACTCCCTGTTTGACCATATGTGCATTGGACTTATTTTCTGCGTTACTTCCATCCTCTAAATCAGTGCCCAAAAACCTGTAATACAGGTTAGGACCACTTGTCGGATGTATGTACACCTTTGTCGTATCTGTTTTCAATCTGCATTCCGTATATCCAACAGAGCTTACACTCTTAAAGCTGTAATCTGTATCATAGTAATTTGGATATGTTGCTGGATCTTTTGCTTCCGCAGTACCTGTCATCCCTGCAACACCTGTCAGAGCCATAGCTCCCGCCATAGTAAACATAACTACCTTCTTCTTTAAATCTGTACCTATTTTCTTCATAACTTATCTCTCCTTCATAAATTTAATTTCCATTTTAAAACTCTCAACTGTTCTTTTATTTAATAGTCGTTTTTTCAACCAAACGGTCTACAATCTTAGGTTCCTTCGGCTGGTGATAACCATAGATGGATGCAGATCCAACAGCTCTTTTTGCTACAACATACCCAGCATTTGCCACTAGCTTCATAAGACTATTTTTCAATATTCTTTTCACCTCGTGTTCTCCTCCTTCCCATGCATATTGAACATGAGCTCATAAAAAATCGCCTTCGGTGGGAGCTGATGCTACATTTCAAATTTTCATAGAAAACTTTACACATCCTATTTCCACCATCATAGCTATAGCAACAGACATCAATGCCAGATTGATATCTGTACTAAACATATATTTTCCATTACCCACAGTTAATGAAATACAAAACAACAATATCCCTAATATTATTGAGTTTCTTTTGTATCTTCTCACCTGATTTTTAGATAATTCTTTATTTTTATTCTGTATAGGTGCATATATCCAGATTACAATCAGACATAAAACACATACAATGCAATTTACAAGGAAAGATACCGTGCATTTCATCACAAGAATTGCCATAACCATCCCCACATTTAATGCAAGTAATAGATTACATTTGAGATATGTATCCGCATGATATCCGCCGCAAAATTTCCTCAGCATACAAAATGCAAGCCAAAATATCAATCCATTTATCAGCTGATCAAATAATAAACCCATAAATAACACAATCATTATGTTGACCGCGCCTGCTTGGATCACCTCAAACCCATATGTATACAAATCCGCATATTCTGCACATATTACATTTTCCCGCAATAAAAAATCAGTTACATAACGAGCTATTGATGTAATCATCTAATCACCTCTTATCTCGTTATATAACTGATTCTCCTGCCCAACAATCTTTATGTCGAGTATGGTATGTTTTTTGTCGAATTTGGCATTTTACGGCAATCTGCCTCATATCTTTTTTTCTGGTCTTTTAAGCCATATATCCGTTATAAAATAACCTCCTTTTTCATAATAATCCTTCATCCCATCGTAACGTTTTACTATCTGGGATATTGAGTAAATTCCAAGTCCATGTTTATCTTTATCCAACTTCGTAGTAGCCAGTTCACTATTATCTGTAAGTACTGGCTGTTCTACCCTGTTCCTCACTTCTATATGAAGATATCCCTTATCATCCCACATATGCACCAGTATCTTTGGGACTGCTATCTGCTCGCTTGCCTCTATAGCATTGTCCAATACATTTGCAAGAAGAACACATATATCAGTATCCAAAAATCCGTCAAAGTCTGTCTCTATCTCAGTTTTCATATCTATATTGTCCGAGTGGCATCTGCCTATTTTGAAATTCAAAATACTTGATATAGCGCTGTTATCCAGTTGTATGTACCTAAATACACTTGACTCGTATTGATGAAGCAGATTTTCCAGATATTGTTCAGCGTCATCAGTCTTACCCAGCTTTACCATGCCAAGCACACTGAATAAATGATGCTTTAGATCATGTTCAGTCTTTTTTATATCCCTATGCACCTGTCCTGCCTCCTCCATCAGATTCTTCTGTTCTGAAAGCTGGGCTTCAAGCAGTTTTATCTGCATCTTATCCTTATTATCTCTGGCAATCCTGCCAAGCATATAATAAACAAAAACATATAAAAGCAGTGCGCATAACACAGCCCCAAACACTGAGTCTTTTATCTCCGGATATCGCATCTGCAATCTTATAAGCACCGTACAAATGATAAACAATAAGCCAAACATGGCAACCATAAGCACTGTCTCATTGGTCGCCAGTTCAATAAAATCTTTTTTATACATATGCACGATCATTCTCGCAACAGCAAAATATATAATCTTTGTGAGGAACAGCGCAAGCAATCTTGCTCCATCACTATCAGTGAAAATCACTGTATCCTGAATCCCAAGTACCATAGACATACACATCGTCACTGACACATTTATCAAAATCACCAGAGAGAACAACATAACAGTCGTCAATATCTGATTGATCACTCTTCCTTTAGTAAAAAACACAGCATAAAGTATATATAATAATAAGATTGTCAATGAAAGCATGCCCTCAAACTGATAAAAATAGTTTAGTAAAGTCACATATCCTGTTGCAGCCAGCATAAACAATATATCAATTATTCTTCCTTTATTTTCAGCATATCTATGTTCAAATATTGACGTTATAGATGACACAATTATATAACTTTCAAACGCTGTAGCAGTAAGTTCTATTATGTTCCAGAATATACTCATCTTATCTCCTCGAATAATATTGGAACAGTTGCTTTACACTGTTCATCTTCGCTCTGCTCATTGGCAATCTGCACCCATCAGTCAGAACCACCTCATTTTTTTCCAATGAATATATATATTTGTAATTAACTATATATCTTGCATGAATTCGTATAAAACCATAAGCAGAATACATCTTTTCTATGTTATTCATACTATCCCTGACTACACATCTATTATCACGCATAACTACATCTACATAATGATCAGCACTCTGCATATACATTATATCCTGTGACAGTATTTTATAAGTTGTCCTCGAATCCTTAAATACAAGATACTGTTCTCTGTAAGCCATCTCTTTGAAGAAAATATCAATTATTTCATCAACTTCCTCTTCAAGAAACTTTTTACGTACAAACCCAATGGCTTTAAATCTATACGCCTTATATACCAGCTCTTCATGATTGGTCACAAAAACTATCTCAGTTCTTCCTTCCTGCATTCCTATATTCTCAGCCGTCTCCATTCCATTGATTCCAGGCATATCAAGATCAAGAAACACCAGATCAAAAGGCTCCTGCTTATTGTCCTCTAGTAAAGTTTTTGCACTTGTATATGTTTTATAAGTGGACTGAACATCTTTTCTGCCAAATGCCTTTTCTATTATCCGTTCCACATATTCCAGTTCTCCTTTATCGTCATCACATATAGCTATATTGTACATCTATCTTTTATCTCCCATATTGTTGAACAATTTCATACTATACTACGTATAAAATGCATCTCTTATAAATTAACACGATTTGTACAAATTTTGTATACTTTTACAGGCGAACGGTCAAAAATAGGGGGCGAATGGTCTGTTAATATCATTCGCTCCCTATTTTTGACCGTTTGTTCCACAATTACATCACTGCAGGTTCGTATAACCAAGCAGAAGCTCCTCTACTGCTTTTGCTGCCTCACGGCCTTCACGGATAGCCCATACTACCAAAGACTGTCCTCTATGCATATCACCGGCCACAAATACCTTTGGCACGTTTGTCGCATACGACTTCGGGCATTCCGTTTTTACATTTGTTCTTTCATTGAGTTCTACACCAAAACTCTCAGCTACATAAGTCTGACATCCCAGAAATCCTGCTGCGATGAGAACAACATCACAATCAACGATGTACTCACTGTCCTCGATCTCTGTCATACTCATCCTGCCAGTCTCAGGATTCTTCTTCCAGTCAAGCTTCACGCACTTGGCCGCCTTGACATTTCCATCCTTGTCCTTGATGAACTCTTTGACTGTAGTCTCATAGATTCTCGGATCATGTCCGTATACTGCTATAGCCTCCTGCTGGCCGTAATCTGTCTTGCAGATCTTTGGCCACTCCGGCCATGGATTGTCAGGTGTCCTGCTGTCTGGCGCCTTTGGCATCATCTCAAGCTGGATTACGTTTACAGCGCCCTCACGAACCGCTGTTCCAACGCAGTCATTTCCTGTGTCACCACCGCCGATAACAAGAACATTTTTACCCTTACAGTTTACAAACTGTTTATCTGCAAATCCTGAATTAACAAGGCTCATGGTCGTTGTCTTAAGGAAATCAACTGCAAAGTATATTCCCTTCGCCTCTCTTCCAGGCACCTTGATGTCTCTTGGATTTGCCGCACCACATGCAAGCACTACTGCGTCGTACTCCTTAAGCAGATCCTCGGCCTTTACATATTTGAGGTTCTTATTCTTAAGGTACCCTGTCATCTGGTCATCTTTTGGACATACAGTCTTTGCAGCAGCCTTTCCGGTTGCAACTTCCGTGTTAAGTACAAACTTTATTCCGCGCTTCTTCATGACATCTATTCGTCTGTCTATGATCTGCTTCTCAAGCTTCATATTCGGAATACCATACATGAGAAGTCCGCCCGGCCTGTCACTTCTCTCATATACAGTCACATCATGGCCACGGCCTATGAGCTGATCTGCCACCGCAAGTCCTGAAGGACCTGATCCGATGACAGCAACCTTTTTGCCGGAATGAACCTTTGGCTGCTCATCATTTACAAGATCATGGGCAAATGCATACTCTATGATCTCCCTCTCATTCTCACGCACAGACACCGGCTCTCCGTTCAGATTGCATGTACATGCCTTCTCACAGAGTGCAGGACATACACGGCTTGTGAACTCAGGGAAGCAGTTCGTCTTGCTGAGTCTTGCAAATGCGTGCTCAAAATTATCGTTATACAGCATATCATTCCACTCAGGTATGAGATTGTTCAGTGGACATCCGGATGTCATTCCACATATATTCATTCCCGCCTGGCAAAATGGTACGCCACAATCCATGCATCTTGCAGCCTGAAGTCTCTGCTCTTCTCGGCTAAGCGGAATATGGAATTCGTTGAAGTTCTTGATTCTTTCCTTTGGGGCAAGCTCTGTACTTGTCTTTCTCTCATACTCTAAAAATCCAGTTGGTTTTCCCATTCCTACTTACCTCCATTCTTAACCTTGTAGAACGCTTCGATAGCTGCCTTCTCGCGGCTTAAGCCTTTCTCTTCAAATGCAACGATCATGTTCATCATCTTCTTGTAATCCTTTGGAATGATCTTCTTGAACTTTGGAAGATAGTTCTCAAAGTCGTCAAGGATCTTCTTTCCTATATCTGAATTTGTGTAGTTTACATGATCCATGATGAGCTGCTTAAGCTCGCTCACCTCATATTTGTCAGTGACTGACTCTATGGATATCATTTCCTTGTTAAGTCTCTTGTACAGGTCATTCTCCATATCAAGTACATAAGCGACACCGCCGCTCATACCGGCTGCAAAGTTCTTGCCTGTTGTTCCAAGCACCACAACCTTACCGCCTGTCATGTACTCGCATCCGTGATCTCCGACACCCTCTACAACTGCCACAGCACCTGAGTTACGCACTGCAAATCTCTCACCTGCAACACCGTTGATGAACGCCTTACCGCTTGTTGCTCCGTACAGTGCTACGTTTCCAATGATGATGTTATCCTCATGTTTAAAGCTTACAGAGCGAGGTGGATAGACTATAAGTTTTCCTCCTGAAAGTCCCTTCCCAAAGTAATCGTTGCTGTCGCCCACAAGTTCCAGAGTAAGGCCCTTTGGTATAAACGCTCCAAAGCTCTGTCCTCCGGCACCATTACATTTGACGATATAAGTGTCGTCGTCAAGTGTCTCACCGTATCTCTTAGTAATCTCTGATCCAAATATTGTTCCAACAGACCTGTCTGTATTTCCTACATCCAGCTCCACGCTCTTCTTCTGCTTCTTCTCCAGAGCCGGTCCAAGCTTCTTCATGAGAACCGTCATATCCACGGTCTTCTCAAGCTGGAAATCATACACATTCTTCTCATGATACTTTACCTTGTTCTGCGGCATATCTATATATGGGTTGTTGATTATCTTGTCCAGTATAACATTTCTCTCATCAGCTCTGTCGCTGCTCATCAGAAGATCTGAACGTCCAACCAGCTCATCGACTGTTCTGACTCCGAGCTTGCTCATGTACTCACGAAGCTCCTCTGCTATGAACAGCATGAAGTTCTTCACGTACTCTGGCTTTCCTCTGAATCTCTTTCTGAGTTCTGGGTTCTGAGTTGCTATACCGACAGGACATGTGTCAAGGTTACATACTCTCATCATGACACATCCCATAGTTACAAGCGGCGCTGTTGCAAATCCAAATTCCTCTGCGCCGAGCATTGCAGCTATAGCAACATCACGGCCTGTCATCAGCTTACCGTCTGCCTCAAGGATAACCTTGTTTCTGAGATCATTCATGATAAGTGTCTGATGTGTCTCTGCAAGTCCGAGCTCCCAAGGAAGTCCTGCATAGTGAATTGAGTTGTTAGGTGCTGCACCTGTTCCACCGTCATAACCTGAGATCAGGATGACCTGTGCTCCAGCCTTTGCAACACCGGCAGCTACTGTACCAACACCGGCCTCGGACACAAGTTTTACTGATATTCTCGCATCACGGTTTGCGTTCTTGCAGTCGTAGATGAGCTGTGCAAGATCCTCTATCGAATAGATATCGTGGTGTGGTGGTGGGGAGATAAGGCTTACACCCGGTGTTGAAAGTCTTGTCTTTGCGATCCATGGATATACCTTTCCACCTGGAAGATGTCCGCCCTCGCCAGGCTTTGCTCCCTGTGCCATCTTGATCTGTATCTCCTTGGCACTCACAAGATATCTCGATGTGACACCAAATCTTCCTGATGCAACCTGCTTGATGGCTGAGCATCTGTTCTTGCCATCCTTTCCGATCGTAAGTCTCTCTATCGACTCACCGCCCTCTCCTGAATTGGACTTGCCGCCCAGCTCATTCATAGCGATGGCCATACACTCATGTGCCTCCTGTGATATACTTCCGTAACTCATGGCACCTGTCTTGAATCTCTTCACGATCTCACTTGCAGGCTCAACCTCATCAAGTGGAATCGGCTTATCAGCAAACTTGAAGTCCATAAGGCCTCTCAGGTGGAATGGCTTCTGCTCGTCATGGAGCGCTGCTGTGTACTGCTTAAACATCTTGTAGTCGCCGCGCCTTGTAGCCTCCTGAAGAAGATGTATAGTAACAGGATTGTACAGATGCTCCTCCTTGCCGCTTCTGAACTTGTGTGCACCGATGCTTGTGAGAGCAAGGTTTGTGTTCAGGCCAAGCGGATCAAATGCTGATGAATGGAGATCATCAACTGTCTTCTCAAGCTCTTTTATACCAGAACCACCTACACGGCTTACTGTATTTGTAAAGTATCTGTCCACAACGTCCTTTGAAAGACCGATACACTCAAATATCTGTGAACCCATGTATGACTGTATAGTTGATACACCCATCTTGGATGCGATCTTTACTATTCCGTGACATATTGCACTGTTGTAATCATCGACAGCCGCATTGAAATCCTTGTTCAGCAGATGTGAATCTACCATCTGCTTGATCGTCTCTATTGCAAGATATGGATTGACTGCACATGCACCGTATCCGAGAAGTGTTGCAAAGTGATGAACATTTCTTGGATCAGCACTCTCAAGGATGATCGCAACCGCTGTTCTCTTCTTTGTACGTACCAGATGCTTCTGCATAGCTGACACTGCAAGAAGTGATGGGATTGCCACATGGTTCTCGTCCACGCCCCTGTCTGAAAGGATCAATATATTTACACCGTCCCTGTAGAGCTTATCAGCCTCGATGAAGAGTCTGTCCAGAGCCTTCTCCATGGATGTGTTCTTATAATAAAGAATAGGAAGTGTCGCAACCTTAAGTCCAGGTACATTCATATTCTTGATCTTCAGAAGATCTGTATTTGTCAATATTGGATGGTTGATCTTCAGCACATGGCAGTTCTCCGGCTTCTCCTCAAGGATGTTACCATCCTTTCCGAGATATACCGATGTGGATGTGACAACTTCCTCTCTGATCGCATCGATAGGAGGATTTGTAACCTGTGCAAATAACTGCTTGAAGAAGTTGAACAGTGGCTTGTGGCTGTTCGAAAGGACTGCCAGCGGTGTATCAGTACCCATGGCACTGATGGCCTCCGCACCTTTCTCTGCCATAGGATATATGGTGTTCTTGAAATCCTCGTAGGTGTAGCCAAATGCTTTCTGAAGTCTTGCCCTCTCCTCATCTGTGTACTCCTGAACTCTGATGTTCGGGATCTTCAGATCAGCGAGATGAACAAGATTGCTGTCTACCCACTCACCATATGGTTTTGCAAGCGCATACTTCTCTTTGATCTCCTCATCTGATATGAGACGTCCGTTCACTGTATCCACAAGAAGCATCTTGCCCGGTCTGAGACGATCCTTCTTTACGATCCTCGATGGATCCACGTCAAGGACTCCAACCTCTGATGAAAGTACAAGGTAATCATCATCTGTTATATAGTATCTCGATGGTCTCAGTCCGTTTCTGTCAAGGACTGCGCCCATGAGCTCACCGTCTGTAAATAATATAGAAGCAGGACCATCCCAAGGCTCCATCATGGTTGCATAATACTGATAGAAGTCCTTCTTCTCCTGACTCATGGCTCTGTCGTTCTCCCATGGCTCAGGGATGGTGATCATGACCGCCATAGGAAGTGGTATGCCGTTCAGTACCAGGAACTCAAGGCAATTGTCAAGCCTTGCTGAATCCGATCCATCCGGATCAAGAACAGGCATAACCTTGTACATCTCATCCTGCATGATGGTAGACTCCATGGTCTCCTCGCGGGCGATCATCTTGTCCTCATTTCCCCTTATTGTATTGATCTCACCGTTGTGGCACAGGTATCTGTATGGATGAGCTCTGAGCCATGATGGCGTTGTGTTCGTTGAGAATCTTGAATGAACAAGTCCTATGGCTGACTCATAGTCAGGATCCTGAAGATCGTTGTAGAACATTCTGAGCTCTCCGACGAGAAACATTCCTTTATATACTATGGTCTTGCTTGAAAGTGATGGAACATATGTGTCATCATTGCTCTCCTCAAATATTCTTCTGACGAAGTAGAGCTTCCTGTCGAAATCCATTCCGGCCTTCACTGTCTCAGGTCTTCTGATGAACGCCTGCATGATACACGGCATTACATCAAGAGCCTTTTTGCCAAGGATACCAGGAGTTGTTGGAACCTCTCTCCAGCAGATGAACTCAAGGCCTTCCTTCTCTACTATGACCTCGAACATCTTCATAGCCTGCTTGCGAGGCAGCTCTTTCTGTGGAAAGAAGAACATTCCTATTCCATAGTCGCCTTCCTTTCCAAGGTCATATCCGAGTTCCGATACAGCCTTGGTGAAAAACTTATGTGATATCTGAAGGAGTATACCTACACCGTCTCCGGTCTTGCCCTCTGCGTCCTTTCCTGCTCTGTGCTCAAGATTCTCAACAATCTTGAGAGCATTGTTCACTGTGTCATGTGTCTTGATACCTTTGATATTTACAACGGCACCGATACCACAGTTATCATGCTCAAAGCTTGGGTCGTATAATCCGGTATTCTCTGCTCTCTTATTCTCAATCATGTCCTGTTCCGTCCTTTCCATGTTTTTGTCATTCTCAACGATAATCTGTTTTTGACTTTAGTTTCTCAAGTAAATATTCTTATTTTTATATTTTTCTCAAGTGTTTTATCGTTTTTGATATATTACTACCATTCTCTCTGTTTGTAAACAACTTTTTTTGGAGAATTGTCTGACTGTTTTTGAATTGTATTTTTTTATTGCTATTGTATATACATTTCAAGTCATTGTGTGTGATATATTTTATTTTTCGGTACTATTTTAATGCAAAAAGGCGGCTGTGAAAGACCATTTAATATCTATCACAGCCGCCTTAGGCCATATCATATTGAATTATTATTGATTATTCTTCTACTATCATACCCTTTGGTGGTTCCTTGATGGTCCTCAGATCGCCATCCTCACCGTCATCCTTTATGCCATTGCCAGGGTTCTCTGTACTTACTATGACTTTCTGTGCCTGCACACCTGATTCTTCTGCAAGGCTTGAATTGATTGCTGCTGCCTCTGATGAAACCCTGTAGTTCTTAGTGCCGTACAGATATTCATGGAGCGCCTGTACATTCGCCGCCATATCAGCAGCAACTATACAGTTGCCCTTATCAGTTATATCCGCGGTCTCATATGCAAACGGGAATCCTGCAGTATCTACAACTTTATACTTCGCTACGCTCTTTACAAGATTGTGTATATCATCCTTGTTAAGGCTTGTTGATATGCACTTAAATGATACGTCCACAAATGAGTCGAGAGAACCTGTATCCGCTTTAAGCAGTTTATCTATAACCTTCATGAGGACTATTCTCTGTCTCTCTGTTCTCGTTATATCACCCTTGCCCGTTGATCTTATTCTTGAGTACGCCACCGCCTGCTGACCATCAAGAGTATACTGCCCAGCCTCTGTGATTCCTGATGAATATGCACCGGACAGACTTATCTGTTCAGCAAGATTCTTGTTGAAATTGTTTACTTCATCATCAAGGATATTCACATCAACACCACCAACAGCATCGATGATACTTGCCATCGCATTGAAATCAACCGCAACATAATCCGTTATATTTAAATCCAGATTCGTATTCAGCGTATTGATGGCTGTCACAGGACCGCCAACCTGATATGCATAATTTACCTTCTGGCTCACATCCATAGAACCGCTTGCAATCTCCATAAGTGTATCTCTGTATACAGATACAAACTTTATCTCCTGTGTACCCTCGTTAATGCTTGCAATCATTATACTATCGCTGTTTGTTCCAGAACCAAGATTCTGCTCTCTGGAATCAACTCCGTACAGCGCTATTGTCCTATAACCGCTTGTCGCATCCTTTACTCCGGTGTTGGTCAGGAGCTGATCTTCACTGATCTCATTTATATCCATCTCGTTATACTTCATCCTTGCATAATTCTTCACGTAGATTACGCAGATAAGTATAAACATAGCCAGAAGGACGAAGAATGCTATAGCCCACACCTTCGTGCTTATGTTCAGTTTCTTTCTCTCTGGATTAACAACCTTAGGATCTGACTCGTCAAGAAGATTCTCTCTGAAGAACTTCTCACTGTCTGATTCTGTATCATCCTCAGGCTCTTCCTCGTCATCTTCAAGATCCACAGCATCAAATCCAAGAGCCTTTCCTATCTCACCAAGTCCAAGATCCGCTGTATCTGACTCTGAATAACTGAGTTTATCCTCATCTATATCCTTCTCAATCCTATCAAGCTCGTCCATATCCAGCATGTCCGATCTTTTTGCAGCAGGATCTGTGTTGTCATCATCTTCTATATCATCTGATACATCATATGTATCGTCCTGATCTGCCGGTGATGCCTCTGGGACCTCTTCCGTTACTGTCTCTTCAGGTTGAATGTCAGCTACAATATCTGGAACAGTATTCTCTGCATTGTTGATGCTTTTTTCTACAGAGTTGGTCTCCTGAACGTCTGCTTCTGGGATCTCCACTTCCTTGTCAGCCGTTCCCGCATTCTGTACACTGTCTTCATCAGCCTTCTTCGCCTGTCGTATTTTGTCAGCTTCCTGCCGTCTCTGCATCTCCTGCCGAACTCTGAGCTTTCTTGCCTCTTCTTTCTCGTTCTGCTCACGCTCAAACTCAAGCCGTTCAACCTCAGCCTTTGCCTTGGCAACATTGCGCTGTGTGCGCTCCCATGCCTCTCTTCTGAGTTCTTCATGCCTGCTTCTGCTGTTGGCCTCGAGATTATTCACCTCTTTCAATAGATTGTCCACTGACGAGCTGCCGCTCTCCGGTGCATCATTTCTTATCTGACGTCTGGCCTTCTTCTCAGCCTCCTGTATTCTGTTTCTCGATGCATTCTTCGCCCTTCTGGCCCGGCTGTCCTCATGATAATACTCATCATACTCCCCTGCCGTTCCAACAGATTCTGCCGGTTTTCTAACCGGGCGTTCTTTTCTCTCAGGTCTGTCCGCACGTCTCTCTTCATTCTCAAGCCTTACTGGCGTTCTGTCATCAGAGACCCTTCTTCGTCTTGCCGGTTTGTCTGATGTACTTTCTGCTCTTCTATTCGCTGAAACCGCACCTGTATCTTCCGCTGGTTTTCTTGATGATCTGGCGGTTTTTTCCACATTCTTTCTGGCATCAGCTTTTTTCTTCTTTTTCTTCTTATCTCCGAACAATAACGATCCGAGCAATCCACCATCTTCCAGGTAGTCGTCATCGTCATTGAGCCAATCCATATCCTCATCATAATCCGAGGACATTCTGCTCTTTTTATTCTTATTATCCATTGGAGCTCCTTTATCAAAAAATCTAAAAATGTCGTTACCTCGCTTTATAATACATTATATTATTTGCTTTTACAACACCTTAAATAAAAGATAAACTCTACATATAAAAGAAAGAACAGCATCAACTCCTGCTGTTCTTTCTTTATCTAAATACAGATGATTATAAGTCTACAGATACCGAATATGCAATACCCCTTATGCTTATATTACCATCCCATGTAATAACTGGAAGATAACTTAAGGGCATATGCAAGTACATCTTCAACACCCGGAATTACATAATATTCACCATCGTACTCATATACATACATATGATCCATTATTTTGTTCACATCATAATTTATTTTATTTTGTGTGAGAAGATTATTCAGTTCATCCATATCATAGCTTTCACCATCAGCCTTTATCTTAAGATCATAAGACACATCAATTCTATATATTCTGTCCTCATCTATACCGTACTTCTCTATTCCCTCTTCGAAGCTTTCGTAGATATCATCAGCCGAATATCCACCAATATCTGACGGTTTCAGCCCTGAATCACTGTAGAAGTCTTTAATAACTGATTCTACATCAGCCTTTTCCAGGCCGGTTATCTCAAAGTTGTCAAATTTTATCTGGATATCCTCATCATCGATCTCTTCATCCATGCTGTCAAGCATATCGCTGTAATCGTCATCAAAATCTTCTCTGAGTTCACGGATGTCATCCTCGTCAGCATCCATTTCTTTTGCTATATCACACATAACATCCTTTATCAGTCCCTTTGGAGCTGTCATTCCGACAACTTTTCCAACTTTCAAATCTTCAATATTGGACACATACTCATTCACTGCCTTTTTTGCCTTTGATTTTGATACTATACCTGGAACAAATATGATACCGAGAACTGTCAGAACGATAATTGCTGCCGCAACACAGCTAAGCACGATTATCAGTGTCTTCTTGGACTTGCCTGGTACATCAGTTCCGCCATTACCTGGAATCTGTCCCTCAGCCATCGCCTGATCATAATCCTGCTGGCCGTACATCTGCTGCTGGTTATATCCCTGCTGACCGTACCCCTGCTGGCCGTACATCTGCTGCTGGTCGTAACCTTGCTGACCATATACCTGCTGACCATATCCCTGCTGGCCGTACGTCTGCTGCTGTCCATATACCTGCTGACCATACGTCTGCTGGCCATATCCCTGCTGACCGTACGTCTGCTGGCCATATTCCTGCTGGCCGTACGTCTGCTGCTGACCGTACCCCTGCTGCTGGTCGTAACCTTGCTGACCATATACCTGCTGACCGTACGTCTGCTGACCATATCCCTGCTGACCATACATCTGTTGCTGGTCATATCCCTGCTGCGAATTCCCCTGACTCTGTGATGAAACATTTTCAAGATCAATTGATCCGCAATTTGGACAGACATCTATATTATCCGCTACACCACATCCGCATTTCTTGCATTTCTTCATGTTTCGTACCTCCCTGTCATTACTTTTATATCTAATTTTTCGATTTGATATTACATAAATAGTAACACACTGCTCCTTAAAACACAAAAAATAATTTATGAAACCTTTATTTGAAAAAACATCTTATTTCACCTTAATTTATCTCTTTATGTAGTAATTTATTTGACACTTATACTGTAAAAAAGTATACTAATAGATAATTATGTTCAAAACTATGGACATATTGGTTACAGGAGTAAAAAAGAGATGGAAACAGAAAAAAAGATAACATTGTCGGTTGTCATGCCAGCTTACAATGAAGAACAGCATATCAAAGAAAACTTATTAGAAACAAGCCGTATACTTAGTACTTTCCTTCACCGCTATGAGATAATTGCAGTGAACGACGGCAGTACCGATTCCACAGCGCAGCTTATTTGTGAAGCCGCCAAGGAAGATCCGCATATAATAGATGCGGGATATGAGGATAACCAGGGCAAGGGGCACGCCATAACAATGGGTATCAGGCGGGCTTCTGGAACATATATCGCTTTTCTGGATTCAGACCTTGAGCTCAGTCCTACACTCCTTAAGCCGTTCATGAAACAGATGAAAAGCACCGACTCAGACATAGTCATCGGCTCTAAGCTTCATCCGGAATCCAAGCTGGATTATCCACCTATACGAAGATTCATGAGCTACAGCTACTATGTCATGCTCAAGATGCTTTTCCATCTTGGTATCCATGACACACAGACAGGAATCAAGCTGTTCAGATCTGAGGTCATCAAACCTATTGCTGAGAATCTGTCTGTATCAGGCTACGCATTTGATATCGAGATTCTCGTTGCAGCACACAGGCAGGGCTATACTATATCAGAGGCTCCTATCGTGCTCAACTACAGCAGAGACGATTCCAATGGCCGCAGGATCAAGTTCAAAGACATATTGAAGGTTTTCACAGATACTATCGCTATCAAGAAAAAGTATCACTGATTTTGTTACACGGAGAGAGAATTTCAGACACTACACATTTATTAAGGAGAAATTTATGAACTACGAAAGCGCATACAAACTGCTGGAAGAGAAAAACCAGCTTCATTTACTCAGATACTATAACACTTTAAGCGAGTCAGACAAAGCTGCACTGCTTTCACAGATCGAAGAGATTGATTTTTCTCTCATCGATATGATCGACAAAGACAACTCAGCCAAAGATTCAGACATTGCACCTGTTGCCGCCCTTCAGATGGACACTATAAACGAAAAGCACGACACATATTTAAACGCAGGTCTCACCTCTATAAAAAACGGCGAGCTTGCTCTTGTTCTTCTCGCAGGTGGCCAGGGCACACGTCTTGGATTTAATGGGCCAAAGGGAACATTTAATGTAGGCGTTACGAAAGATATGTATATCTTCCAGCTTCTCATCGAGCATACAATGGACATCGTAAAACTTGCAGACACTTGGATTCACTTCTTCATCATGACGAATGAGAAGAACCACGATGATACAACTGCATTTTTCAAAGAGCACAATTACTTCGGCTACGATCCTGAACACATTCATTTCTTCAAACAGGAGATGGTTCCATCTGTAGACTTCAATGGAAAGATTTATCTTGAGGAAAAGGGCCGCATAGCTATGTCTCCAAATGGAAACGGTGGATGGTTCTCTTCTCTCTGCAAGGCAGGACACCTTGAGACCATCAACAAGCACAACATCAAATATATCAATGTATTTTCCGTTGACAACGTTCTTCAGAGGATTGCTGACCCGGTATTTTTAGGTGCTGTCATAACCGAAGGCTTCCTGTCAGGCGGAAAAGTTGTAAAAAAAGCTTATCCAGATGAGAAAGTAGGTGTTCTCTGTACCAACCACGGCAAGCCATACATCGTTGAGTACTATGAACTGACTGAAGAGATGCGTGATGAACGCGATGAGAACGGTGACTACGCATATAATTACGGCGTAACTCTCAACTACATCTTTCCTGTTGACAGACTTATGAAAATCATGAACGAGAGCATGCCTCTCCACATTGTAAAAAAAGCCATTCCTTATGTAGATGAAAATGGCGATATAATAAAGCCTGCCGAACCAAACGGCTACAAATTTGAAACACTTGCTCTCGATATGATTGCATTCATGGGAACATGTCTTCCTTTTGAGGTTGACAGAGAAAAAGAATTTGCCCCTATTAAAAATGCAACAGGTAACGATTCAATAGATTCTGCAAGAGAGCTTCTAAAAAAGAACGGCTACACATTGTAGTTTCCACAACAAAAAGCATCAACGGTATCATCTGTGATCGATACCATTGATGCTTTTTTATACCAGTCAATTTATTTCTTCTTTTTCTCGTCTGACTATATCTTCTATAGCTTCTCGTACAAGTTCTGACATAGATACCTTCTTTCTCACTGCGCAGTCACCTAATTTTTTATGGGTATCTGCATCTATTCTCAGCCTGAGAACTGTATCCTTTCTCTTGTCCGTTGGACGCCCTGGTCCTCTCTTCTTATTTTCATCGTCCATTACCGTATCTCCTGATCACAACAGATATTTTATAACACCATTTACTGCATAACATATAAAGTAAATACAGCTTCTAAAAAAACCGTACCCAACTTTCCTATAAACCGCAAATGTTTTTTTTGCAGATGACAGTTTGGATCCCGACTTGCTGTGTTTCATCTGTCTGTATAGCAAAAGGGGTTCATTTACTGCAACAGCAAAAGCATAATCACGAAGTATCTGAAGCCAACATATATAATCCTCATGTATATCATCATTGCCCATCGGATATTTCAGTGCCACTTCCCTGTCTATAAGTACAGATGAACAGTTTATCACATTTCCCCGGAGCAGTTTACTGTATGTTACCCGCTCCGGGACTTCTATGATTCTGCCCGTTCTTTTACCATCTTCGCTTATCAATTCTCTGGCAGTTGAACACAGCACTGCGCCTGTTTTTTTTACAAGTTCCAGCTGCTTCTCCAATTTATCTGGGAGCCACATATCATCAGAATCAATAAACGCAACGTACTTGCTTTCTGCCATTGCGACACCTTTGTTGCGTGACGCTGCCACTCCCAAGTTGCTTTCATTTCTGACAATATTGACTCTTGGATCCCCCGTATAACAGGAAAGTACCTCCAGTGTATTATCCGAAGAGCAATCATCCACAACTATAACTTTGGTTGGAATACTCTGAGCCAGGACCGAATCCACAGAACTCTTTATTGTGCCGCTGCAATTGTAAGCAGGCACAACCACTGAAACAGTATCACTTATCATACACTTCACCCATATATATTCTATTTACCAATGGTATCTGTCTCTGCACTCACATCTGAAATATGCGTACTCTTCTTCAAATCATAGAACGCATCCTCTGACTCATCAAGGCCCTCCGGTTTCACATTTACCGGAGCAGGAATCTGAAGCTTCTCTCCATCTCTGAGAGCTGTAGTCATGTTGGATGCCACACCCTCTGACGTCTCCTTCTGGAACATGATCTTTACAGTAAGCAGCATCAGTTTGATATCAAGCCATATTGAATACTGCTCATAATAAGTAAGATCCAGCTTCACCTTGTCTCTAGGTGTAGTATTATATTTTCCATATACCTGTGCATATCCTGTAAGTCCTGCCTTCATCTTGAGTCTGTAATCAAACTCTGGGAATGTCTTCTTATAAAGCTTAGCGATCTCAGGTCTCTCAGGTCTCGGTCCAACAAGCGACATATCGCCTTTAATGACATTAAAAAGCTGTGGCAGTTCATCAAGATGAAGCTTTCTAAGCCATTTTCCAACAGGTGTTATTCTGTCATCATCCTTCTTTGCAAGCCGGGCCCCCTGTGACTCCGAATCAATCTTCATACTTCTGAACTTTATAATCTTAAAGATCTTGCCATTCAAAGTAAGTCTGTCCTGCTTGTAGAATACAGGTCCCCTGTCATAGAGCCATATAGCAAGTGCTGATATGAGCATGAACGGAGATGCAATGACAAGGAGAATGACTCCACACACAATATCCATGATTCTCTTAATAATCATATCATCACCTGTAAGTCCCTGATTTCGTGATAAGAGGATCGGCGTATCAAACAAATGGATAGGCTCCGCTCCAAGTATGATTATATCTGAGAGCTTCGGTACAACGTATGATCTGATGGAGTGTTCAAAACAATACTTCACAAGTTCATTTCTGATATAAGCCTTTGTCTCACAAATGATTACTCCGTCGTACTGAAGTATCTTCTCCTTTATAGCCTGTTCACCCTCACTTACATGTATCCTGTCTTCTATTATATACTTATCCTTGCGGGCATTTATCTTGTCTATAAATTCCATAGGAGTCTTATATCCATATACAAGAAGCAGATGCCTTGGCGGATACATCTTTGCATACAAAACTCTGCAAATAAATATCCATAACAATATAACAACCGCCTCAAACACTGTTAATTTCAGAAGCGGTCCAGGTTTTACATAGTCACGACAAATTATACAGAGCTGCAGATAACCAACTACATTGGCACACACGAGAGCCAACAACTGTGAGTAAACTATATCAAGCAGTCTGAAGAACCCGACTCTGTAACCACCATATAGCTTGGTAAAAAGTATGATGATGATTCCATACATTCCGATAACCGCCCAGTTTCCTCTTCTCCAGAACGGAAGCGTAAGCGTTACCTCATAGTCCCGGTACCACATGAGTCCAAACAGCACCAGCTCCACGGCGATGAGTACACAGGCCTCGCCCACTGTTATGAGACGTTTGTATCTGTCCCTCTTTCTAACTCTTCTGTTTTCTTCCATATTTACAGCATCTCCCTAAGCATCTTGTTGACAGATCCAGGATCTGCTTTACCCTTCATAGCTTTCATAACCTGTCCGACAAGTGCTCCGAGAGCCTTCTCCTTGCCGCCTCTGTAATCATCAACAGCCTTTGGATTGTTATCTATGGCTGCCTGACATGCCTCCTTAAGTGCATCGTCATCCTGAACAGTTGCAAGTCCGTTATCCTTGACATACTTCTCAGGATCAATATTGTCTGCAAATATCTTTTCAAATACTTCCTTTGCAACACCGCCATTGATAACTCTGTCATCAACAAGCTTGATGAGCTTCGCAAGATTCTCTGCCGAGAACTTCAAATCCTCTGCATCAACGCAATTTTCCTTCATCAGTCTCATGGTCTCTCCCATGATCCAATTGGAAACCTTCTTTGCAGGTGCTCCAAGTGCGATGGCATCCTCAAACAGATCTGCCAGCTTCTTGGATGCTGTAATGATATCTATATCATAGTCAGGAATAGCATATTCCTCTTTGTATCTTATCTTCTTCTCATCTCTGAACTCAGGCTGTGCATCCCTTACCTGCTGGAGCCACTCATCACTGATGTGGATAGGTACAAGGTCAGGATCAGGGAAATATCTGTAATCCTGTGCATCCTCCTTGGATCTCATAGGATATGAATACTCCTTAGTATCATCCCATCTTCTTGTCTCCTGGACAACCTTTTCACCAGACTCGATGAGATCGATCTGTCTCTCTCTCTCATTTTCTATGGCCCTGGCGATAGCCTTGAATGAGTTCAGGTTCTTTGTCTCTGTACGTGTACCAAACTCCTCCGAACCAACCTCTCTGATTGAAAGATTGACATCAGCACGCATGGATCCCTCATTCAGCTTACAGTCTGAAGCTCCGAGATACTGTATCGTCTCCCTGAGCTTTTCAAGATATGCTATTACATCCTCAGCAGATCTCATGTCAGGCTCAGATACTATCTCTATAAGCGGCACACCTGAACGGTTGAAATCCACAAGTGAACTGTCTGTATATGGATCATGAACAAGTTTTCCGGCGTCCTCCTCCATATGTATCTCGTGAATTCTCACATATTTCTTAACTCCGTCAACCTCTATCTCAACCTTACCGTCCCTGCATATTGGATAGTAGAGCTGTGATATCTGGTAATTCTGTGGGTTGTCTGGATAGAAATAATTCTTTCTGTCAAACTTACAGTTCTGTGTGATCGTACAGTTGGTTGCAAGACCAACCGCAATAGCTTTATTTACAACCTCTTTGTTAAGTACCGGAAGTGAACCCGGCATTCCTGTACATACAGGACATGTATGTGTATTAGGAGCCCCTCCAAATGCTGTGCTACAGCCGCAGAATATCTTTGTTTTGGTCGCAAGCTCTACATGGACCTCAAGTCCGATGACTGTCTCATATGTCTTTGCCATGTCTTACAGCCCCCTTTCTGAAACCTGTGCAGGTCTCTTGTACTCTCTAGTCTGCTCAAATGCATAAGCAGCCCTGATAATGGTCTTCTCGTCAAATGCGTTTCCAACCATCTGCACACCTATAGGCATTCCATTCTTGTCAGCTCCACATGGAAGTGATATTCCCGGAAGTCCTGCAAGATTTACAGGAACTGTATATACATCACCCAGATACATCTTGATAGGATCTGAGAGTGACTCTCCCATCTTCAGTGCTGTTGTAGGGGCAACAGGTCCGAGGATGATATCATACTTCTCAAACGCCTTGTCATACGCCTGTTTGATGAGAGCCTTTGCCTTGAGGGCCTTTACGTAATACGCATCATAGTAACCTGAGCTCAGTACAAATGAACCGAGCATGATTCTTCTCTTTACCTCAGGGCCAAATCCCTCCGAACGGCTCTTCTTGTACATGTTGTGGAGATCTGTGTACTCCGGAGTTCTGTAACCATATTTTACACCGTCGAATCTCTCAAGATTAGAGCTTGCCTCTGCCGATGCAATGATATAGTAAGCTGGAATAGCATACTCAACCATTCCAAGATCAAACTCCTCAACTATTGCGCCCTTTGCCTTGAGTGCCTCAGCAACACCGTATACAGCTTCCTTAATCTCAGGCTCAAGTCCCTCTGTGAAATAATCTCTTGGAAGTCCGATCTTAAGTCCCTTCACATCATCCACAAGTGCACTTGTGAAATCATTGTCATCTCTGTTCACTGATGTTGAATCCTTCTTGTCATACTGTGATATGATCTCAAGGATCGTCGCACAATCCTCTACATTCTTTGCAAGCGGTCCGATCTGGTCAAGTGATGAACCATATGCTATAAGTCCGTATCTTGACACTCTTCCATAGGTTGGCTTGATTCCTGTGACACCACAGAATGATGCAGGCTGTCTGATAGAACCACCTGTGTCTGAACCCAGGGCACATGGAACCTCCTCACCAGCAACTGCTGCCGCTGAACCACCTGATGAGCCGCCCGGAACCCTGTTTATATCCCATGGATTTCTTGTCTCTCCAAAGTACGATGTCTCCGTTGTACTTCCCATGGCAAACTCGTCCATGTTAGTATGTCCAACTATGACTGCCCCTGCCTCCTGAAGCTTTACAACAGCCTCAGCAGTATATGTTGGGACAAAATTTGACAAGATCTTTGATGAACAGCTTGTCTGCACACCCTCCTGACACATATTATCCTTTATTGCTATCGGAACTCCTGCAAGAGGACCTTCAAGCTCTCCCGCATCTATCTTCTTCTGCACTTCCTCGGCCTGGGCAAGTGCTCCCTCACGGTCAACCGTGACAAAACTGTTGTAATCTTTCTCACAAGCCTCTATGCTGTCAAGACAAGCCTGTGTCGCCTGAACAACGCTTACCTGTCCGTCTTTAATAGCTTTTCCCAGCTCTACAGCTGTCATACCCATTAAATTCACTTCAGCCTACCTCCTAGTCAAATGTCTTTGGCACCTTGTAGCATCCGTCTTTTTGCTCCGGTGCATTCTTCAGCATGTTCTCTCTGTCGTCGTCATTTGTGACTACGTCTTCGCGGAACACATTATTGTATGGGAATGTATGGCTCATAGCCTCCACTCCATCTGTATTAAGTTCATTCAGTTTGCTGACATAATCAAGCATGTCTGACATATCCTTCTTTGCCTGCTCCTTCTCCTCCGGGGAGAGCTCAAGCTTTGCAAGGATTCCAACATAATCAATTGTCTCATCAGTTATCGTCATGTTCTTGTTCTCCTATCTTTAATGAGCAAAAATAAAGAATGTGCCTTCTTATTATTCTGTGTCAAATAATGTAAACACATTCTCTTGCCATGGTATTTTGTACCACAAAATTCCTTTAAAATATATCACATCCGAACATATTATGCAATACTGAGAGCAGTTTTAACCATCTATACAGAAACACCGCCATGTAACATATTACTGTATACATGACGGTGCTAAAAATCTGCTATAATTTTACGATTCACATAACCTACCTGTACTTTTTAAGTGCATCTCTTGCCTGATCTTCTCCAAGCCCTGTCTCTTCCAGCAGTATCTGTATTATTTCTTCATCGCTTTTATTGAATCTTCTACTTAGTCTTACTATCTCCTGGATACGCCCAATACGTACCCCATCCCTGTGTCCTTCTTCTCTTCCTTCTTCTCTTCCTTCTTCTCTTCCTTCTTCACGTATTCTTTTTTCTATCTCAACACTCTTCATATACGCAAGACCTACCTCTCCATCATTCTTCACAGCAGTCACCATATGATGAAAGACTTTAAGTGAATCTGTACCAGCATTTTCTTCTATCGAATTTTCCATATAATGCAACAAACTCTGAAGTTCCTCCGGTGGATTTCCTTTTTTCCCCTTTGTGTACAAAAATAACGACACAGCCCCATCATCATACGGCATATCCGATTCTTCTATACACTTATTTTTCACCGTATAAACCATCCTGTCAAGTCCAAATGGATCATATGTTGTTATAAATATAACAACAACATTCCTTAAATTGCTATAATCGTCTCCAGCAGCCAAATTTGCTGAATCAATCTTCGCATGATAAAATCTGTTTCGCCTTGGCACAGCTTTTACGTCAGCCTTGCCGTCATTCTGATCCGGCTCGATATCAATTATCTC
>URJI01000037.1 GCA_900548215.1 uncultured Coprococcus sp.
GGTTGTCACGTTGTAGAGCATATGGCACTCTGGCTTGTCAACTGTTCCAAAGTATGGAACTACCTTGGAAGGCTCCATAACGACCTCTCCGAGAAGAAGAACTCCCGGACATACTATCTCACTGATTATCCTCATCATACGCACCAGCGTGTGAACCTGTGGAAGGTTACGGCAGTTTGTGCCTATCTGCTTCCATATATACGGAACAGCGTCGAGTCTGATGACATCTATACCTCGGTTTGCCATATAGAGCATGTTGCCGACCATGTCGTTGAACACCATAGGATTTGCATAGTTCAGATCCCACTGATATGGGTAAAATGTAGTCATGACCACCTGATTGCAGTCATTTATCCATGTGAAGTTACCAGGCGCCGTAGTTGGGAATACCTCAGGCACAGTCTCCTCGTAAATATTTGGAACAAACCAGTCATCATAGAAGAAATATCTGGATCTCGCAACAGGATCTCCATTTCTCGCTGCCCTTGCCCACTCATGATCCTCACTTGTATGGTTCATTACGAAATCCAGACAGCAACTTATACCCTGTCTGTGACACTCTGCAGTGAGGTCCTCCAGATCCTCCATGGTTCCAAGCTCAGGCTTTACCTTTCTGAAATCCGCAACAGCATATCCGCCGTCATCTCTGCCCTTAGGGCTTTCCAGCAGCGGCATAAAATGAAGATAATTCACACCACATGACTTCACATATGGAAGCTTTTCTTTTACACCCTTCAGCGTTCCCGCGAATGCATTTGTGTACATCATCATACCCAGCAGATCATTCTGCTTATACCAGTCCGGATTCTTGACACGGCTTCTGTCCAGCTTCTTGAGATCAGCATTCCTCTCCTGATAATAACCATACAGAGAATCACACAGCCAGTCAAATGCCTCCATATTGTTGTTATAGAGCTCGCAGTAGAGCCACTTGAGCTCGTCATATCTCTCATCAAATCTCTTAGTATATTCTGCAGTCTTTTTCACTGTCTTTGAACCTGCCATTTATCTTCTCCTTTTCTGACTATAGTCAATTAACTTATCATTCTCATTTTATTTACATAATCTGTATCATTACCGTACATAACCAGTTTTAATCTGTTGCCGTATTTTTTATCTATTACTGTCTCTCGGCAATGAGCTTCTCAACCTCGGATCTCTCCGGCATAACCTTGAGTGCTCCCTTGCGTGTTGTGATGATCGATGCAGCAGCATTTGCGAATGCAAGCATCTCTGTAAGCTTATCAATGTCAAGATCTTCAAGTCCATTATCAAGTACATAATTCAGCACGCATGCACAGAAAGTGTCCCCAGCACCCGTGGTCTCTATAGTGTTCTCCTGGATAAACGGCTTTGCCTCAGCGACTACATTCCCGTAGTATGCACGGCTTCCATCTCTTCCCATGGAGAGAAGTATAAGTGGTATATTGTATGTGTCCTGAAGTATCTTTATACCCTCGTCAAAATCCTCTCTTCCTGTGAACCACTGTATCTCATTGTCCGATATCTTGAGCACATCGCACTGTCTCATACCCCAGTCGATCTGATCATGGGCCTCGTCCAGCGTCTTCCACAGAGGCTCTCTGAGGTTCGGGTCAAATGTGACGATGCATCCAGCCTCCTTTGCAGCAGCCACAGCCTTCTGTGTTGCAGCACGTGACACTTCATATGTCAGTGAGAGTGATCCGAAATGGAACAGTCTGGCATCCTTTATGATACTCTCATCCACCTCATCTGCGCTTAACATGATATCCGCCCCCGGATTCCTGTAAAATGAAAAGTCTCTGTCTCCGTCCTCGTAGGTATGCACAAACGCAAGTGTTGTATGTACATCCCTGTCAAACTTCAGATTGTCAGTATTGATCCCGGCATCAGCCACAACACCGGCAAGCATTTTCCCAAGGAAATCATCCCCTACTTTTCCAACAAATGCAGTCTTCTTGCCAAGCTTCTGCAGCATAGCGAGAACATTACATGGTGCTCCGCCCGGATTGGCCTCCATCATCATATTGCCCTGACCGCTGAGCCCGTTCTGTGTAAAGTCTATGAGCAGTTCTCCAAGTGCCACAACATCAAATCTCTTCATAGTCCATATCCCCCTTACTGTAATAATATCTCAAATCCTCTTCTTCGACGTTAAATGTGCCTTATATATGATATGTTTCTCAACACACTGCCAGCGCCTCATGAAACATGTTTCACGCTATATGGGTATTCTACATTTTATCACCACAATACGTCAAGAATTATTTTTATATCTGTTGTTTTTATTTTATCAGCTATGCAATATTTTCATATGGCTATATCTATAATATTGTTGTATTTATAACAAAAAGAACATCAACAACTGGCTCGACACAGCAGCTGTTGATGCTCTTACTGATGATATATATGTTGTTTAAAACCCAAATATGTCTGACTGTTAAAGCTTTGTCACATTTGCAGCCTGTGGACCTTTCTCTCCTTCCACAACCTCATACTCAACTGTGTCGCCCTCTTCAAGCACCTTGAAACCTTCCATATTCAGTGCGGAAAAATGTACAAATACATCTACACCATCCTCGTCACATATAAAACCGTAACCTTTTTTTGCATTGAACCATTTTACTTTTCCTGTCTTCATATTACTTCCTCCTTAAACTACATGGATTCTTATAATCCTGCGGCAATATACACCCGCCTGATAAATATAAGCGGTAGCACGCTGATGCGTGCGCAGATCATCAAACTGCGTTTGTGACATATAAAAAAGGACACAGAACGATATCGTTCTGTGCCCCTTTGCACTTACTCTGTCATTATATGTCCTGTTACGACATATTGCAAGATTTATTTTTTCTTCAGACGAGCCTCCGCCTTTTTTACATCTTTTTTCAATTCTGCTGATACTTTTTCGACATCCTTCTTTATCTCTTTAGTCTTTTCTTCAGCATCTTTTTTCATCTCTGATGCTTTCTTCTCAGCTTCTTTCTTTAAATCTTCAGCCTTTTTCTGAGCTGCCATCGCCTTCTTTTTTGCTGCATCCGCATGCTTCTTTGCAGCAGCCTTTGCCTCAGCTTCCTTCTTTTCAAGTTCCGGTGTCATATCAGTATAATCATATTCAAATACGACTGTTGAAAGAGGCGGTACCGTTATATCTATACAGTACGGAGTTCTATTGTTCTTTCTCTCTACAGCTTTGACAATCTTGCTGTTCAGTCTTCCCTTTCCGCCGAACTGTACATCATCCGAGTTCAGTATCTCCTTGTATGTCGTGTAACAAGGAACAGGTATACTGTAGTTATCTCTCTCAACCGGAGTGAAATTACATACGAACAGCAGCTGCTTTTTCGGTGTTGAACCACGTCTTACAAATGAAAGAATGCTCATATCCGGATGATCACAGTCCGTCCATTCAAATCCCATAGGATCTGTGTCATTCGCATACAGTGCGTCATTTGTATTGTAAAGCTTATTCAGCGCCTTGACATATCTCTCCATCCCCTGATTGAGTGGGTTATCCAACACAAACCAGTCAAGGCTTCTTGCCTCGCTCCACTCCCTAGGCTGGGCAAATTCCTGTCCCATGAAAAGGAGCTTCTTGCCCGGATGTCCATACATAAATCCATAGGCTGTTCTGAGATTTGCAAACTTGTCCTTCTCTGACCCAGGCATCTTGCCTATCATGGAACACTTGAGATGCACAACCTCATCATGCGAAATCACAAGAACATAATTCTCTGCATATGCATACGAAAGACTGAATGTCAGCATATTCTGGTTGTTCTGTCTGAAGTATGGATCCATCTTCATATACTCAAGAAAATCGTTCATCCAGCCCATATTCCACTTAAACAGGAAACCAAGGCCGTCCATAGATACAGGTGCAGTAACCCCCGCCCAGGCTGTAGATTCCTCTGCTATAAGATATGCTCCCGGATTGCGTTCCTCCATCACTTGGTTTATCTTCTGCATGAGCGCTATCGCCTCAAGATTCTCATTTCCCCCATGCTCGTTTGGAAGCCACTGTCCATCCTGCTTACCATAGTCAAGGTATAACATGGATGCCACTGCATCGACTCTCAGTCCATCAATATGGAACTTTTCTACCCAGAACAGTGCATTTGCAGTGAGGAAATTGGCAACCTCATTGCGGCCATAATCAAATATATAAGTTCCCCAGTCAGGATGCTCTCCACGTCTTGGATCCGGATGCTCATAGAGCGGCATGCCGTCAAATCTTCCAAGGCCATGGGCATCTCTAGGGAAATGGGCAGGTACCCAGTCAAGGATGACACTAATTCCCTTGCTGTGCATATAATCTACAAAATACATAAAGTCTACTGCATCACCATATCTGCTGGTTGGAGCATAATAATTCGTAACCTGATATCCCCAGGAACCATCAAATGGATACTCGGAGATTCCCATAAGCTCGATATGGGTATAGCCCATGTCCTTAACATAGTCAGCGACCATAGGTGCAAGTTCTCTGTACGAATAGAATCCTGCATCGTCATCCTCTACCTTCTTCTTCCATGAGCCAAGATGCATCTCGTATATAGCCATCGGCATACGCATTCTGTCTGTACGGCTTACCTTTTTCCTTTCATTCATCCAGGAGGTATCCTTCCATTTGTAGCTGCCTATATCTGCAACTACCGATGCATTCTCCGGCCTCATCTGACACTGGTTACCGTATGGATCTGACTTATATAATATCTCTCCATATCTGGTCATTATCTGATATTTGTACACTGCTCCAGGAAGAACATCCGGAAGGAACAGCTCATATATTCCGCCATTTTCAGTTATCTGCATAGGATTTACATTGCCATCCCAGAGATTGAAATCTCCCACGACACTCACACGTCTTGCGTGTGGAGCCCAAACTGCAAAATAGGTTCCCTTCACGCCATCGATAGTCATCGGATGAGCTCCGAGCTTTTCATAAATATTGTAATGTCTTCCCTCTGCAAACAGATATGTATCAAATGATGTGATAAGTGACTGAAATGCATACGGATCTGCCCCATTCACAACAGTTCCATCAGGATAAGTTGTAACAACCCTGTACTTGGTTTTGTCGTATTCCTTGCCACTGAAGTATATCGCAAACAGACCTTCGTTCGTCATCTTCTCCATTGTATGAACTTTCTTGCCTGTAGGCGATGTAACCTCAACCCTTATAGCGTTCGGTTTGTAAACCACGATTATCTGTCCTTCCCCATAATCGTGAATGCCAAGCAGATGTTTTGGTGCGTTTATCTTGCTGGCTATCAGCTCATCATAGAGCACCCAGTTTATCCACTCTTCAATTCTTTTCCTCATGACTACCTCCCATAAAAGTAACTTAACTTTATTATCTGAATTTGTGTGGACGCGACTTTTTATAGCTGATAACCCTGACAACTATAGTCGCAACGAGTCCCGCAAATATCACTCCTGAATACACACAGATTACACGAATTCCCATATCTGATGGAACTATATACGGCAATACATCATGTCCCGGGAAAAGCGCCGTGTTATCCCCGGATAATACCATTCTGTTTATACCATAGGATATTCCGGATCTGGAAAGCAAAACTGCCACCATGCTTACAATACCTACGATAACACCTGCTGCACCGCCCCATACAACACATTCGTATAATCTTCTTCTCCTGATGACCACAAAACACGCCACAAGGATCACAACAGATATAAACACTCCATTGCTTGCCTTTGATCTCACATCGCTTAATTGTTCCAATCTCACAATATTCTCTGTTGAAAGATATATACTGCCTTTTCTGTAACTATCGCCCGTATCGTCTTCAAGTCCATCACTCACAATACTATATTCAAGCCAGGCTGAAAAATCAGTAAGTTCCTCTGTCTGTCCATTATTCATAACCGATGTTATCGTCCCGCTTTTATTCGGCTTATATGAACCCTCAGGTACCTTTCTAGCCATAAACGCACACATTATCGCGGACGAGATGATAAGTGAAACCAGCGACAATGCCATTATTATCTGAAAAAATCTATATTTTGCCATCTGTCAATTCTCTGCTTTACTAATAGAATATGTAATGCATCCGTAAATAAGCAACATATACACGAATACACCATCTATAATGATACACGAATTAGCTTTTGATGTAAAGCAAAGTAGCACTCTCTTTTCATCAATTTTGCACTACAAATATCAATTACTTTCTCCTTGTTTTTACAGGTTTTTTTGTTATTTTCCCTTGACATTGCAAATACTTTCATCTATTATATGTGAGTATGTTTACATTGAATTGTCCGTGTCCGGTTTTAATGTAAAACCTTATTATATTTTTTTAGAATTTATGGAGGTAAGAATTTTGGCTAATATCAAATCTGCAAAGAAGAGAATCAATGTTATCGAGAAGAAGACACTTAGAAACAAGATGATCAAGTCTAAGGTTAAGACAGTTATCAAGAAGGTTGAGGCTGCTATCGCTGCTGGTGACAAGGCTGCTGCACAGCAGGCACTTGTAGTTGCTACATCAGAGATTAACAAGGCTGCTTCAAAGGGCATCTACCACAAGAACAACGCTGCTCGTAAGGTTTCACGTCTCGCAGTTGCTGTAAACAAGATGGCTTAATTGATAATTTCATAACTTTGACATGAGGATTTGGATATATTAAACGGCTGCATATATTTGAACCAATCATAGTTAATAGATAAAAGCACGCATGAATTCATGCGTGCTTTTATCTTTCTCAAGTATCTTTATATACTCACCTTTACCACTGCCAACACGGTCAAGTGCATTATTTTCTTCCATAATTTTCTCTCCTCTCATTTGAATATTGATACATAATATTCTAACTTGTATGATGTAAAAATAAAGAGGAAAAGACTTTTGCAGAATTCCATTTCAGATATCCCACTTAACCTTTTCCTCAATTATCTACCCAGTCTCCCGGATAAGCATATATTTCTATTTCATAACAATATTCACAATACGTCCAGGAACATAGATCTCCTTGATAACGTTACCTGTAAGCTTGTCGGCGATTACTTCCTTAGCCTTTGCGATAACCTCATCCTTAGGATCTTCCTTGCCGATTGCAAGTGTTGCCTTTGTCTTACCGTTGATCTGTACAGCGATCTCAACTGTTGACTCAACTGTCTTTGTCTCATCAAACTCTGGCCATGTCTGCTGATATACATATCCGCCGTAGTTCTTTACTGACCACAGCTCCTCTGTGATATGAGGTGCAACTGGATTTAACAGGATGAGCAGTGTCTTGAACTCATCTGCTGTTACGCTTCCCTTCTTATAGAAGTCGTTGAGAAGTGCCATCATGGCCGCGATAGCTGTGTTATACTTCAGGTTCTCGAAATCATTTGAAACCTTCTTGATGACCTGATGCATCTTGGTCTCCATATCCTTGGAGTAGCCCTTCTCGTCTGTCACGCTGTCCTGAAGCTTCCAAACTCTGTCGAGGAATCTTCTACATCCCTTGACACCATCCTCTGACCATGAAGCTGCAAGGTCAAATGCTCCGATGAACATCTCGTAGGTACGAAGTGTATCTGCACCGTATACATCTACGATGTCGTCAGGATTTACAACGTTGCCTCTTGACTTACTCATCTTCTCACCGTTCTCACCGAGGATCATACCATGTGATGTTCTCTTCTGGTATGGCTCTGGTGTAGGAACTACGCCCTGATCGTACAGGAACTTGTGCCAGAATCTTGAATACAGAAGGTGGAGTGTTGTATGCTCCATTCCTCCGTTGTACCAGTCAACAGGAAGCCAGTACTTGAGTGCCTCCTTGCTTGCAAGCGCCTCCGTGTTGTGAGGATCTGTATATCTGAGGAAATACCATGATGATCCAGCCCACTGTGGCATGGTATCCGTCTCTCTCTTCGCAGGGCCGCCACAGCATGGACATGTGGTGTTTACCCAGTCTGTCATAGCTGCAAGTGGTGACTCGCCGTTGTCTGTCGGCATATAGCTGTCTACCTCCGGAAGAAGCAGAGGGAGCTGGCTCTCGTCGATTGGAACATAACCACACTTATCACAGTGAACGATAGGAATTGGCTCGCCCCAGTATCTCTGACGTGAGAATACCCAGTCACGGAGCTTGTAGTTTGTCTTTGCCTGACCGATGCCCTTCTCCTCAAGGAACTTGATCATCTTCTCTTTTGCGTCCTTTACCTCGAGTCCGTTGAGGAAATCTGAATTGATGAGCACTCCTGTTGCCACATCTGTAAATGCAGCCTCATTTATATCTACTTCCTCGCCATCCTTTGCAACTACCTGGATGAGTGGAAGTCCGAACTTCTTTGCAAATTCCCAGTCTCTGTCATCATGTGCAGGAACCGCCATGATCGCACCTGTTCCGTAGCTCATGAGTACATAGTCTGAAACGTAGATTGGGATCTCCTTTCCATTTACAGGGTTGATGGCTGTGAGTCCGTCTATACATACACCTGTCTTATCCTTTGCAAGCTCTGAACGCTCGAAGTCGCTCTTCTTCGCTGCCTGCTCACGGTATGCCTCGATATCCGACCAGTTGCCGATCTCATCCTTGTACTTGTCAAGGATTGGATGCTCTGGTGAAACTACCATATATGTTACTCCGAACAGTGTGTCGCATCTTGTTGTATATATGCGGAGCTTGTCCTCTTTGCCCTTTACTGAGAAATCAACCTCAGCTCCTGTTGAACGTCCGATCCAGTTCTTCTGTGAAACCTTTACACGCTCGATGTAATCCACGCCGTCAAGTCCCTCAATGAGCTTGTCTGCGTAATCTGTGATCTTGAGCATCCACTCTGACTTAACCTTGCGGACAACCTCGCTGCCGCAACGCTCACATACGCCGTTGACAACCTCCTCATTTGCAAGGCCAACCTTACATGATGTACACCAGTTGATAGGCATCTCCTTCTTGTATGCGAGACCAGCCTTGAAGAGCTTGAGGAATATCCACTGTGTCCACTTGTAATATTCAGGATCCGTTGTGTTGATCTCTCTGTCCCAGTCAAATGAGTATCCAAGTGAGTGGAGCTGTTTCTTGAATCTTGCAACATTTGTCTTGGTTACTTCCTTTGGATGGATCTTGTTCTTGATAGCATAGTTCTCTGTAGGGAGACCAAATGCGTCCCATCCCATTGGGTACAGAACGTTGTAACCCTGCATTCTTCTTTTTCTTGCTACTATATCAAGCGCTGTGTATGGTCTTGGGTGACCTACGTGAAGTCCCTGTCCTGATGGATATGGGAATTCAACTAACGCATAATACTTTGGTTTTGAATAATCATCTGTAGCAGCAAATGCCTTGTTGTCATCCCAGACCTTCTGCCACTTTCCTTCAACGACTTTGTGGTTGTATGTCTCAGCCATTTTTGAAAATGCCTCCTTGAAATTATTCTTTGATATCTTTGATATCAATCAATTTTTAGTAATTCTGATACTTTATGCTTTGATCATTATCGTTTTCGGCTGCAGCGTATTTTCAGCCTTATTCTCTCTAATCTTAACTATATTAGCATATAAGCTGTGTTTTTCAAACTATTTTTTAGCATATACCCTGCATATTCTTTGTTCACCACGATATGCCGATTTTTGCTTTTCTCTCACTTTCTGCATATCATAAGCTGCAACTCTTATTCAAATACTTTCTTAATGCTGTCATAGTGAAGGAATATCCCCTGCTCTGCATATTCCTTTATCTCATCAAGCGTTGCCAGCTTGAAGCCATCTGTCTCCGCCTCCTGAGGTCTGACATCCTTTTCTTCAAAGTTGCCTGTGAATTTGTACACATCCACAAAGTAGTTGTCCTTCTCATCCGGGTTATCTCTTCTATATGTAAACTGCAGACCTCCATCGAAATCGCTCACATCTATACCGGTCTCCTCAATTACTTCTCTCCTGACCGCCTCTATAGAGGACTCTCCCGCCTGCACTCCGCCGCCGGATACCTCCCACCAGCCAGCTGCCCATGCCTTTGTCATAACCCTTTTGGTTATCAGATACTTACCCTCTCTGTTCTGGAGCACGCCGAGCACTGTGAGGTGATAATCCCCCGGCTGCATATTCCAGTCATTTCTCTTCATCGTGCGCCCTGTAGGCTGCTTGTTTACATCGTAAATATCCCAGTATTCCATCTCTGCTTGTCCTCTTTCTCATTTTATATTGTCTGCTTTTTATTCACCAGTCTGCTCCATTAATACTATTAAGTGAAGCTACGGCAATTTTCACTTCATTTTCCAGACTTGTTAATCTCTGTCTCAGTAACATAATAAATGCTATTTTAAGTTTCTTCAACAAACATTCGAGTTTTTAACATAATTATTTATTGCAGTTTACTATAAAACTTAAGCTGTGGTACAATCTAAACTGTTATCATGAGATTTGACCAGCTGCGGCTGAAGGAGGAAGCATGGACGCTTATGAAGTATTCGCCAGTGTATACGACGAACTTATGGACAATATTCCATACGATGACTGGTGCACATATATAATAGAAGTTTTAAAAAAATATGACGTGACAGACGGACTTATCTGTGAACTCGGCTGCGGAACAGGCGAAGTGACCGAGCGGCTTGCTGACGCCGGCTACGACATGATCGGCATAGACAACTCCTATGAGATGCTTGAAGTGGCAAATGAAAAAAAGATCGACACCGGTCACGAATCTATCTTATATCTCATGCAGGACATGAGGGAGTTTGAACTCTTCGGCACGGTAAATGCCATCGTGTGCGTGTGTGACAGCATAAACTACCTGACAGATCTTTCCGATATCACCCATGTATTCAGACTGGCTAATAACTATCTTGAATCAAGAGGCATATTTGTCTGCGACTTCAAGACACGCCACTATTTCAGAGATGTGGTGGCGGACAGCACCATAGCAGAGGACAGAGACGATGTAAGCTTCATATGGGATAATTATTATGACACAGAAACTGACATAAATGAACTTGCACTCAGCCTGTTTCTGCCTGAAAATCCTGAACCGGATATCGGACGAGATTCAGATTCAGCTGATGGGATCACGGATGAACCGACACATGGCAATAACTTTAAAAGCAGCCATGATGAATATCCACTATACAGGAAATATCAGGAATTCCACTATCAGAGAGGGCTCACACTTGAAAACATGAGAAAATGTGTTGCCGACTCGGGTATGGAGCTTGTGGCCATGTATGATGCATTTACATTTGAACGCGCTACAGATTCAAGTGAGCGTGTATACGTAGTTGCCAGAGAAACACGGCAGGATAACAAACACTATGAATAGTCTTGTCTTATCATTATTCATAAGATAAAATAGTAAAGATTGTCCTATATACATCATTAAAATAGCGATATTATATCAAGGTAAAGGGACAGATTATAAAAGGACAGATTACAAAATGTAATAATACTGACCACTATAGAATAGAGAGGTATCTAACATGAACGATCATATAATAAGAGGTATGGCTGCAAACAATCAGGTAAGATTCTTCGCCGGCACAACAAGAGATATCGTGGAAACTGCAAGGTCTATCCACAACACAAGCCCAGTAGCCACAGCCGCACTGGGAAGACTGCTCACAGCAGGTGCCCTGATGGGCGCACAGTGCAAGAACGAATCTGATGTACTGACACTCCAGATTCAGTGCAATGGTCCAATCGGCGGGCTGACTGTAACCGCAGATGCGCACTCAAGAGTCAAGGGGTATGTAAACAATCCCAATGTAATTCTTCACGCAAATGAAAAAGGTAAGCTTGACGTTGCAAAGGCTCTTGATCTCGGCGTACTTTCAGTCATCAAGGACATAGGTCTCAAGGAGCCTTATGTCGGACAGACTCAGCTCGTATCAGGTGAGATTGCCGAGGACCTGACATATTACTTTGCAACATCAGAACAGATTCCTACTTCTGTTGCACTCGGCGTCCTCATGGAAAAGGACAACACAGTAAAGCAGGCAGGGGGATTCATCATTCAGCTCATGCCATTTGCATCAGATGAGCTCATTGACGTCCTTGAAAAAAGGCTTAATGACTTCTCTTCCATCACAAGTCTTCTCGACGAAGGCAAAAGTCCTCTCGATATCATCAAGGATGTATTTGAGGGTTATGATGTGGTAATAACCGATGAGCTTCCTACAGAGTGGCACTGCAACTGCAGCAAGGAGAGATACTACAATGCGGTACTCAGCCTCGGAAAGAAAGAGATTGCAAGTCTCCTTGAAGAGGGCGAGCCTATAGAGGTCAATTGCCAGTTCTGCAACTCCCATTACAAGTTCTCACCAGACGAACTTAAGGAGATGCTTTTGAAAGCAGCAAATAACAGATAAACAAACAGCCAGTCTAATAACAAGTTTTACATAGCTGTTTCCCATCAAATTTTCGTCATTTGCCCTCATTTTCACTACATTTTTGTACATTATAATTATTGCATTGGTTTTTTCACTATGCTAGAATGTTAAACGTTGTAAAATAGACTAATTTTGAAGGAAAGAGTGAATATTATGAAGATAACAAGAGATGATATCAGAAATGTGGCTATCATCGCCCACGTTGACCATGGTAAGACAACACTTGTAGACGAGCTCTTAAAGCAGAGCGGTGTATTCCGTGACAACCAGGAGGTCGCTGAGCGTGTCATGGATTCCAACGATATCGAGCGTGAAAGAGGTATCACTATCCTCTCCAAGAACACTGCCGTAACATATGGCAGCACCAAGATCAACATCATTGATACTCCGGGCCATGCCGACTTCGGCGGTGAGGTTGAGCGAGTTCTGAAGATGGTAAATGGCGTAATCCTCGTTGTTGATGCATTTGAGGGACCTATGCCACAGACCAAGTTCGTTCTGAAGAAGGCTCTCGAGCTTAATCTTGCAGTTATCGTATGTATAAATAAATGTGATCGTCCTGAGGCTCGTCCTGACGAGGTAGTTGACGAAGTTCTTGAGCTTCTCATCGAGCTTGATGCAAATGAAGATCAGCTCGACTGTCCATTTGTATTTGCTTCTGCAAAGTCTGGTTATGCAACCCTTGACTCATCCAAGCCTGGCACAGACATGAAGCCTCTGTTCGACACTATCATTGATTACATTCCTGCCCCTACAGGTGATCCTGATGCAGGTGTACAGATGCTTGTCAGCACCATCGACTACAACGAGTACGTTGGACGTATCGGTGTCGGCAAGGTCGACAACGGTGTCCTCAAGGTAAACGAGGATCTCGTCATCGTAAATGAGCATGACCCTGACAAGCTTGAGAAGGTTCGTATTGGAAAGCTTTTCGAGTACGATGGTCTTAGCAAGGTAGAAGTCAAGGAAGCACAGATCGGAGCTATCGTTGCAGTATCTGGTATCACAGATGTACAGATAGGTGATACACTCTGCTCCCCTGAAAATCCTGATCCAATTCCTTTCCAGAAGATATCTGAACCAACAATCGCCATGACATTCATGGTAAATGACTCTCCTCTCGCAGGCAAGGAAGGTAAGTTCGTGACATCAAGACATCTCCGTGAGAGACTTTTCAGAGAGCTGAACACAGATGTCAGCCTCAGAGTCGAGGAGACAGATACAACTGAGGCATTCAAGGTTTCAGGTCGTGGTGAGCTCCATCTGTCAGTCCTCATCGAGAACATGAGACGTGAGGGTTATGAGTTTGCAGTAAGCAAGGCTGAGGTTATCTACAAGGAAGATGAGCTCGGACATAAACTTGAGCCATTTGAGATTGCTTATATAGATGTTCCTGATGAGTTCGCAGGTACTATCATCAACATGCTGAACCAGAGAAAGGGTGAGCTTCAGGGAATGGCTCCTACAGGAAATGGAACCACAAGACTTGAGTTCTCTGTCCCATCCCGTGGACTTATCGGATTCCGTGGAGACTTCATGACAGCTACCAAGGGTACAGGAATCATCAACACAACATTCGATGAGTATCTCCCATACAAGGGTGACATGAGCTACCGTTCAAAGGGCTCACTCATCGCATTCGAGTCAGGTACTTCGATCACATACGGTCTGTTCAATGCACAGGAGCGTGGAACTCTGTTCATCGGACCAGGCGAGCAGGTTTACGCCGGTATGGTTGTCGGTGAGAATCCTCGTGCAGAGGACATGGAGGTAAATGTCTGCAAGAAGAAGCAGCTTACCAATACACGTTCTTCAGGATCAGATGACGCCCTTAAGCTTTCACCTCCAAAGGTGATGAGTCTTGAGCAGGCTCTTGATTTCATCGACACTGATGAGCTCCTTGAGATCACACCGAAGTCATTCAGAATCCGTAAGAAGATCCTTGACCATACTCTTCGTTACAGATCCAACAGAAAGTAGACCGACGAACGAAATATAAATATAACATAAAAGAGATAATTCACACTCTGATGCGAATTATCTCTTTTTTTGACGCCATATTCTCTTCTATCTTCTAGTCACGGCTTCTATTGGTCTTAGTTTTGAGGCCCATAATGCGGGGAAGTATCCTGCTGCCACGCCGAGAAACACTGAGCCGAAGACTTTCAGTATCCATATCTCGTTTATCCTGTCAAATACCGATGTTGTCATGGTGTTGCTTATTCCAATGACAGCAACCACAAGGGCTATCATTCCTATACCGCCAAGAAGCAGTTGCATCCACATTATCATATACCGGGGATTCCACCACTATATTAAATTTACCTGTAAGCTCCGTCTCGTTTCCCTCTTTGTCTTCATACGCCACCACCACTGTGGATATCTCGCCAGATGAACCTGTAGTCGATACAGCATATGTCAGAATATCTATGCTTCCACTCTTACCAGCCTCTATATTGCCGATAACCAGTGCGATCAGACCCGTATTCTACATCTCTTCATTGATGATAACACTCTTTATATCTGAGACACTGTTTAGGGCCTTCAGCACTCCCGTTACCGCCACATTGCTATTTTCTTCTGATACACCGCCAAGATCAAGGTATATCATTATCTGGTCTTCACCCTTATATACATCAATATACCCCATATAGTTTTCCTCATCACCATTTTGTGAAGAATAATCCGACATCACCTGCTGGATCTCTTCAGTTTTCTCATCTGTCACACCGCCGTCAAAGTACACACTATATAAAAAGCTCTCTCCGTCAAATCCTGCAACATGTGCCTCATAGTTCAAATCAAGCTGATCTACTCCTAATATACTGTCAAAGTCGAATTCTCCATCTTCTCCAAATCCATATTCTCCATAATTTTCTGCCATAGCATCATCCATATTATCAGCCATCTCACTATTCTCATCTATCCCATTTTCTTTCTCCGCAGCTTCCTCAGGTTTTCTCTCAAACCGTGCATATCCGCTGTCATATTTCAGATAAATGACATTCTTCTCAGTTGTGCTGACATATATTTCCTGCCCGATTTCAATATCCACACCTGCTGCCGCAAAATTCTCTGCAGGATAGTCCTTACTATCGACCTTTTCTATTGCTCCCACACTCTCGTATCCTTCCGGCAGATCCTCATCTCTTCCGGTTGCATTGTAATAATAGATATACCCATCATACATAACCTGTGGCTGCTCTATCATTCCGCTTTCCACACCGGTCGAGGTCTCCACGCCATTTGTTCCTGAAACATTTCCCTCAGAACTACCGCAGGCAGTACATGCCATAATCGAAAGCGCCGCAGCACCTATAAATATTCCTTTTCGTATCCCCATACAATTTTCTCCTTTTTAACCCTTATTTATTGATGTTATCGCAAGCCAGCTAACTGTATGTTCATATTAACATGGCTTTCCCATCTCTGCCACATACATATTATTAAAGTTGTCACCATATGCTTACTTCCGTCCATCCATATCCTCATCCCGGACATATCTCGCATTGAACTCCATATTGATCTCACGGAGCTCCTTCTTCCCATCAATATAATCCTGGTACATCTCTGTGATACCACACATGCATCCGTCACAGTAAGCATCTATATTTCCCAGAGAATCGGCAACTATCTGCTCCCGCTCCTGTCTGGTCGTATCCTTGATAAGATATCCCGCCATAATAAAGCCTCCTAATAATAAAATTGGCACCGACATTATTAGACAATATACACGCAAAACAATATGTACAAGCGGTAATGAAAGCGACCGATCTTCAGCGCTTATCTGCTGAAGTGAAAGCCGCAGCGCCCTTATCGTAGCTGCAATATCGTGCAGATGTAAGCCAGCTGCGATAAGGGTAGCTGAATGTGCCTGTACACATGTTTTACGTTATTTCTAAAATGTCAGTGCCGTCCGTCTATCTAAATTACTGTCTAACCTTAATGTGAACCTCACGGAGCTGCTGCTCTGTAACCTCGCCAGGTGCTCCACACATAAGATCCTGTGCATTTCCATTCATTGGGAATGGGATGACCTCTCTGATGTTCTCCTCATTTCTAAGGAGCATGATCATTCTGTCCACACCAGGAGCCATACCTGCATGAGGTGGTGCTCCGAACTGGAATGCATTGTAGAGTGCTCCGAACTTCTCCTTCAGATCATCCTCTGTGTATCCTGCGATCTCAAATGCCTTGACCATGATCTTCATGTCGTGGTTTCTTACAGCGCCTGATGAAAGCTCAATACCGTTGCAGACGATGTCGTACTGGTAAGCCAGGATATCAAGCGGATCCTTCTCATTTAACGCCTCAAGTCCGCCCTGTGGCATTGAGAACGGATTGTGTGTGAAGATGATCTTCTTGCTCTCCTTGTCGTACTCGTACATTGGGAAGTCATTTATATAGCAGAAACGGAATGTGTTCTTCTCGTTGAGGTCAAGTCTGTTGCCAAGCTCAACTCTGATCTGTCCTGCAAATGACGCTGCAAGCTCAGGCGTATCTGCGATGAAGAAAATAGTATCTCCAGCCGTAAGGCCTGCAAGCTCTGCGATCTCACCCTTCATATCATCAGGAATGAACTTGTCGATAGGTCCCTTGTATGACATATCATCAAGGATCTCCAGATATCCAAGACCGCCCATGCCGATGCTCTGTGCAAACTTGAGCATCTTCTCATGCTGTCCCTTTGAAAGTTTCTTGTGTACATTGATGGCACGCACTGTCTTGCCATGGAATGGCTTGAATGTACATCTCTGGAAGAAGTCTGTGAGGTCTATTATTCTGAGTGGGTTTCTGAGGTCAGGCTTATCTGTACCGAACTCAAGCATAGCCTGCTTGTAGCTGATGATAGGATATGGAGCCTGTGTAACCACTGCGCCCTCAGGTGCAAACTTCTCAAATGTTGCTGAGAGGACTTCCTCTCCAACCTTGAATACGTCCTCCTGTGTTGCAAAGCTCATCTCAAAGTCAAGCTGGTAGAACTCACCAGGTGAACGGTCTGCTCTTGCATCCTCATCTCTGAAACAAGGAGCTATCTGGAAGTACTTGTCAAATCCTGATACCATGAGGAGCTGCTTGTACTGCTGAGGTGCCTGTGGAAGTGCATAGAACTTGCCTTTGAACTTTCTTGATGGCACGATGTAATCTCTTGCGCCCTCAGGTGATGAAGCGCAGAGGATAGGTGTCTGGATCTCAAGGAATCCCATCTCAGTCATCTTCTGACGAAGGTAGCTGATGACCTGACTTCTGAATATCATGTTGTCCTTAACCTTCTTGTTTCTGAGGTCAAGATATCTGTACTTGAGTCTCACATCCTCACGTGTCTCCTTGGATGTCTGGATCTCAAATGGAATCTGCTTATATACCTTACCGAGTATCTCTACAGTCTTCGCCTCGAGCTCAATAGTACCTGTAGGGATCTTTGGGTTGTATGTCTCCTCATCTCTGTGCTCAACGATACCCTCAATTGATACACAGTCCTCCTTTGTTATTCCGTCAAGAAGTGATGTGTCTCTCATTACTACCTGGAGCACTCCATACATATCACGCAGATCGATAAATGATACTCCTCCATGGTCACGGATATTCTCTACCCATCCGGCAACCTTAAGTGTCTGTCCCACATCGCCCTCAGTGATCTCGTTCATTGTTCTGTTACGATAAATGTTCTCGATTGTCATCTGTTCTCTCCTTTTCTTTACTATTTGCCTGTGGCTTTATATCCACATTGACTTTTTCAGGATTACACACCGGCTATTATTTTTCTTGCAAATAGAAAAAGCTTATGTTCATCCTGAATCAGATGCACATATACATATGCAAATATTCAGGACGAACATAAGCTCTCTCAAATTCCCTGTCGGTTACTTGTCTGCTCTTATGTCCGCGGTACCACCTGATTTACCGTTACACGATCTTCGTATATTCAAAGCATCGCATCCCAGTCCCTCTCAGCCACCTTGCTCATGGCCTCTCTGCGTATCGTGCAGCAACGGCTCCCCTACTCGACATATAACACGCTGCCACTTCCTGGCTATGTCTTTCAGCTTGCGGCTGGTAAAGTGTTGTTCACATACATTCACTCCGCCGGACTTCCACCACCACCGACTCTCTGTGGGCGATAATCTATGCTACTTCTCTTCGTCATTGCCTTATATAGCGTCAGCACATATCTGACGCCACATTATTATATTCTAGTGATTCAAGTTCTGTCAACTATATTTATGTATATTTCCACCATCATCCCACAACCTCAGCTCCAAACGGCATGAGTGCCAGCTTTGCGATCTTAAAGAACTGAAGTCCAAATGGGAAGAATGCAAGTCCTGCAAATTTAAAACACTGAATCCCAATCGGAATCCCTATTATCGTTATACAGCACAGCACCCCGCTTGCCACCCACGAAAGTCCGCTCAATATTCCGCCACATAAAAACCATATACAATTTCCAAGACATCCCATGATATCATCTCCTAATCACAAAAACACAACTAACATATAGTAATCCAACCATACACTCACACTATGCACCCGTCATACTAAATCCATTTCATCTGCACAATGCAGCAAGCATCTTGACTGCCGCCTCATACTCACCATTATCTCTCGTCTTCCGGATCTTCTTAAGAGCCCTCTCAGCTCCCTCCACATCATAAAACAGCCTCGACCAGTAAGCCCACAGCTCCTTCATCTTGAACATCGTGTTGCCCCTGCCCACATCCGACTCACAGTAATTCCTGTAAAGTTCATCGTGGAATGTGAAGAATCTGTCCCAGTCATATGGACTGTATGATGGACTTTCAGCAAATCCAATGTTGCCATCCAGTCCTGTTGCAACATTCAGATCATTGCCGTCATCAACTCTGTCCCTGCCGGCAACAGCACTTTTTATCCTCTCCGCAAGACAAGGGTCAGCGATTATTCCTCTGCCTATCATAACCTTCCTTATATCTGAGAAATCGCTCACTAACTTTTTATAATCCACCACACTGTTTATATCTCCGTTGTAGCACACCGTATCTGTTCTTCCATATGCAGCAACACCTTCGGCAAAAATTTCCATATTCGGCGTATTCCTATAGAAGTCAGTCTGTATTCTCGGATGTATGATTAGTTCACTTATAGGATACTTCTTATATATCTCTATGATATCCTCAAACTCCGAAGAGCTGTCTCTTCCTATTCTGGTCTTTATAGACACATCCATAACACCAGCGGCAAACACTTCATACAGGAAGTTGTCAAGTCTATCCGTATCATATAGCAGACCTGAACCTTTATACTTCGTGACTACAGTCTTTGATGGACAGCCGAGATTGATGTTCACCTCATCATATCCAAGTTTCTTTAAAAACTTTGCCGCCTTCACAAATCCCTCGCCGCTGTTGGTAAGGAGCTGCGGCACCACATATATCCCCTGATTATTCTCCGGAAGTACATCCCTTAGTTCCCGGTTTCTGAGAGGGCGCCCTTTTGCCGGGGCAATAAACGGCATAAAGTATTTGTCAACGCCGCCAAAATATTTGCGGTGTGCATTCCTGTATATATATCCTGTTATCCCCTCCATCGGGGCAAGGTAGATCAAACCATCCTGGTTATTCATCTGGCATTCTCCTATCTAACGACTGGCACTGCATATCAAGTTTCCATAGACAGCTTGACATGTTTACTTTCCATATTGTGATTTAGACTCTGCTACCATTGATAATGTTTCATGATTGCCTGTATCATAGGTAAATACCTTATGCCCCTGTTCTGTAAAAACAGCCGAACCTCCAATGCCAAAATATTTTTCAAAAAAGGCCTTTATTTTATCAATGACACCTTGTTTCTTCTTGGATCTGCCGCCACCGCCAAAACGTGAAATCGGCGGCATTAGTTTATCTATGTCTGTTCCTGCTGTTTTGATTTCTCCATCGCGGAACGCATTCTCCATGAACTTACGTGTATCCTCTGGTTTCAGATTTTCTTCTGTGATAATCTTATTCAGGTCATGCTCTCTCTGCTTAACCACAAACTCATGCCACTCGTTCATGACATCATCTACATCATTTATTCCTGCAATAAAAGTTTCAATAAGCTCTTTCTTGCTGCGCAGCTCAGGGCTGGCTTTAATCGCCTTATTGATGGTTATAAGTACTTCCTTATCTTCACAATGTGTGTCATGGTACTTCTTTACGAGCATAAGAATATAATCTATGTTGATTTCAATCTGCCGGATAAGTTCAATCTCAAACACCACGTCATCTGTAATATCCGTGCTTTCCTGACGCTTACGTTTCCACTCATCACGCAGATCCTGATAGCGTCCAAGATAATCCTGCAAATCACGTTCAGAAATAAGTTCCTTACCCTTGAATTCGTCAAAGGAAAGCAGAAGGTTCCTCATTCGGAGAATCGCACCAAACAAAGCGATAAACTCCTTCTGTTTCTGTTCACCGACAATCTGCGGTTCTGACAGTGGATACTTATCAGCCAAGTCGTCCATCATATCCACATATCCCGGCATCTGCCTGCCGTCTACAGATTCATATCCATAATAGTAATCCTTAAAGCTCTGCAGCAGAACAATACCTCCGGCATTCTTGTCCCCAAACAATGAAATTGCACTGTCCACACGCTTTTGCAAATTTCTGAAACATACAATATTTCCAAATGTCTTGATAGAATTCAAAATACGATTGGTACGTGAAAATGCCTGTATCAATCCATGCATTTTAAGATTCTTGTCGACCCACAACGTATTCATGGTTGTTGCGTCAAAGCCTGTAAGGAACATATTTACTACAATCAGTATATCCAGCTCCTTATTTTTCATGCGAAGCGACACATCCTTATAATAATTCTGAAATTTATCACTTGAAGTATCGTAATTCGTACGGAACATTTCATTGTAGTCCTTTATGGCTTCTTCCAGAAAATCTCTGGACGGCTGATCAAGGGCAGATGTGTCTTCTGAATTCTCCTCATCCAAAATACCATCTGATTCTTCCTCATTTGCACCATAGCTGAAAATGGTTGCAACACGCAGTTTCTTTGCCGGGTCTGCTGCCATCTGCTTTTTGAATTCCTGATAATACAGCTTTGCCATAGGAACACTTGACACCGCAAAAATAGAATTAAAACCACTTATACGCTGTTTCTGCTTGATTTCCTCTACCTCGTCACGCTTAGCAGACGCCACCTCCGTAATATTTGTCAGCGCATTGTATATGTAGGTTTTATCGCCACGATACGTCTTCTGATCAAAATGCTCCAGTATGTACTGTGTCACAATACGGATACGCTCAGGAGCCATCATAACCTTTTCACGGTTGATATCCCAGACCATCTCATCTGTGATTTCTTCCTCCACGTCCATCGTTTTTATATAATCAACACGGAACGGAAGAACATTTTTATCATTTATTGCATCCACGATCGTATAGCTGTGGAGCTGGTCACCAAATGTCTGACCTGTGGTAAAGAGCTTTGGATTTTTCACTCTTCCAGAATTAACTGAGAAAATAGGTGTCCCTGTAAATCCAAACAGATGATATTTCTTAAAACTCTTTACAATAGCTGTATGCATGTCCCCAAACTGACTGCGGTGGCATTCATCAAATATAATAACCACGTGTTTCTGATACACTTCATGTCCCGGATTCTTTTTTATAAATGTAGCCAGTTTCTGAATCGTGGTAATAATGATATGTGCATCCTTATCTTCCAGCTGCCGTTTCAATATGGCTGTCGAAGTGTTGCTGTTGGCTGCCCCCTTTTCAAAGCGATCGTATTCCTTCATAGTCTGGTAATCCAGATCTTTACGGTCAACAACGAACAGCACCTTGTCAATATATGGCAGTTTTGATGCAAGTCTTGCAGTCTTGAACGACGTCAGCGTCTTTCCTGAACCTGTGGTATGCCAGATGTAACCACCACCCTCAACGCTGCCATACTTCTTATAATTATTGGCAATTTCAATTCGGTTGAGAATCCGCTCTGTAGCAGTAATCTGATACGGACGCATGACCATAAGCAGATTCTCGGATGTAAAGATACAATACTTCGTAAGGATATTCAAAATCGTATGCTTTGCAAAAAATGTCTTTGTGAAATCGATCAGATCTGGAATCACCCGGTTATTAGCATCTGCCCAGAAACAGGTGAACTCAAAGCTATTGCTGGTCTTGGTTTTACTTGCGCCCCTCTTCTCATGTTCTTTTTCTGCATTTTTTCTGGTGCTGTTGGAATAATACTTTGTGTTTGTACCATTTGAAATGACAAAAATCTGAATGTACTCATACAGACCGCATCCCGCCCAGAAAGAATCCCTCTGGTAACGGTTGATCTGATTGAATGCCTCACGAATGGCAACCCCTCTGCGTTTCAGCTCAATATGCACAAGCGGCAGACCATTTACCAATACTGTAACATCATAACGGTTATCATGCTTTGCGCCATCCTCTGTGCCAAGCACATACTGATTGATGACCTGCAGCCTGTTATTATGTATATTCTTCTTGTCTATGAGTTTGATATTCTTGGAAGAACCGTCATCACGGGTAAGCACCTGAGTATTGTCCTCCTGTATTTTCCGGGTCTTTTCCACAATATGCTCATTGGGATTGGCAATGGCATTCTTGAAAAAGTAATCCCACTCTGTGTCTGAAAACTGATAGTTGTTAAGTTCTGAAAGTTTCAGTCGAAGATTAGCAATCAGGTCTTTCTCCGTGTGAATCGGCAGATATTCATATCCCTGTTCACTGAGCAGGCGGATAAACTCCTGTTCAAGCTCAGTCTCGCTCTGATAACTGTCAGACCGCCGCTTGACCGGTTCATATTCTGTGACAACGGTATTCTCCGATGTCTCCGCTACAATATTAAAGTATGGCATAATATATCCCCCATCTATATTAGATTAATGTAGATAAATATTCATTAATTTCCTGTTCTTTTTGCAACAATTTTATTTCTTCATTTCTTTTTTGTATTTCAAATTGACGTTTTTCATCCAGTGCATGCGTTATATCATTTACATATTTAGTAGTAGCCTTCATCAACCACACTTTTAAATATCTTACAATATCACCTAATGTAGATTCATTTGAATACACTCCTACACTAATCATCAATTGATTTCCATTACCTTTCACCTTATCTGTATCATATCCTAAAACATATGGATGTTCATATTGTCCATTTGTCAAACATCTAAACCATTCTGCTGGCATTTCATGTGATAATTCAACTATCATTTTGCCATTCTCATGTTTTAATGAAATAATTTTAGGTACACTTATTTTTCCGCCATTTTCTTCAACTTTTTTTATTTTATCTATATCCTGCTGTTTATTACTAATTCCTGCTAAAATACTTGTCTCCATGATAATTGTTTCCGCTGGGAAAAGTCTGTCATCTGGATTTTGACAATAAAGCCTATCAAAAATATCATCTAAAAATCCATATTCACTATCTACCTCTGATATTTTTTTATAATTATTTCCCGCTACCAATTGTCCTGTAAACATTTCATTAAGAATCAGTCCCAAAGAATACATGTCAGTTCTTCCATCAATTGTTCTTCCTTTTTCTCGTTGTTCAGGAGCTGCATACTGAAAATTTGCCATTCGTGAATGTGGTTCTGTTTCAACAATAGTAATCATCTCGTCTACACTAAAATGTGCTATTCCAAAATCCGCCAAAACTGCTTTATTACTATTGTCAAAGAATAAAATATTTTCTGGTTTCAGATCCCTATGAAAAACCCCTTTATCATGTGCATATTTTATTCCTTTTAACAACTGAATAAATATTTCAAATATTTCGCTCCCCTTCAAGCCTCTTTTCATTCTATCTCTAAGTGTACATATTCCCAATGGCATAATGTAAAACACCTTATTATCACTATACAAACCATAATCCATGACCTTAAGTATATTTTCACATTCTGCATTTAAACAAAAATAAATTTCATTTTTTAACCGTCTTTTTTTCTCTATAGAAAAATCAGATATATCAACAACTTTCACCGCAATCTTTTCATCTTTTCCATTTTTTGCAGAATAAACAGTGCCATTCCCACCTTGTCCAATTTGCTCAATTATTGTATATTGATCAAATACAGTCTTTAATATCTCATTTCTCTTAATTCCCACAAAATCTCCTCTCTGTGTATTACATTTATTCCATCATGTTTGAATTGCATTTTTATTATAATTCTGAAAACAATAACAGTTTATCCCTGTAATATTCATATTGTTTCTGACGAGCTTCGATCTCTGCTGGAAGTCCTGTGGACAAATCATTGCACAGGGTGTCAAAACGGTCAAGAATTTCCGTTATTCTTTTCTGCTCCCTGATCGTTGGAATAGCAATTGAAATATTTAAAATATCTGCTTTCCTCAAATTTGTCTGATCTGCTCCGTTATCATATTTCAGCAACTGCGGATTGCGGTTTAACATATAATACAAATATTTTGTAGTAACCAGCTCCGGTTTCCTTACCGTAAATGCTCCAATTCTCTGATTAAGAGTGTATTTATCATCCTCGTCAACTAAATAACATTTAGCCAACGCTCGACCGCTTGGCAAATCACTCATAACCATTAAAACATCGTTTACATATAATGGACAAATCTGCTCATTTGAATATTTTTTTACTTGCCCATCAGTGGAAATAAACTTAGAATTTACAACAATATATTTTCCATCTGCCACAATATTTTTTTCATGACCTTTTCCATTTCTGAAATTGGCAATATAATCAAGTCTAACTATTGCATATCCAAATACATACTGCACAAGCTTAATTGTATTCTCTGTCTGTCTGTCTGTCTGTCTGTCTGTCTGTCTGTCTGTCTGTCTGTCTGTCTGTCTGTCTGTCT
>URJI01000038.1 GCA_900548215.1 uncultured Coprococcus sp.
TGCCGTTTCTCATGGTTACAAGATTGTCCTGGAACATGGTCTGTTTGCTGGTGTCGCTGACAAGCTTTGCAAGCTGGTTGTGCAGCTTTTCATTTGTCAGTCGTTTGTTCCTTCTCACAGCCTTGAGCCCTGATGAAGCGTCGTCGGCGATCTCGTTCTCGGACACTATGCATCTGTGTATCTCTCTGGACAGATGCTCCAGTGGCATGAGTTCCAGAAATCTCGTGCGCAGACTGTCAGGACATGTGGTTCCATCCGGGTTCATGCTCAGCCCCTGCATCTTGTTGGAAGCCTTCTCTTCCTCGATCTGCTCCTTGCTGCGTCTTCTCGTATCCGTCATGCTTGTGCCTTCGTTCTCACCGTATCTCTTGGCTGTGGCAGCCAGGTCCAGCATGCTTGCCACATCAAGCAGTTCTGCGGTGGTGAGGATTCCCTCAACCTCAAGTCTCTTTAGAGATGCTCCGATATCCTTAAGTCCTGCAAATGACAGATTGCCCTGTGTGTTCAGTCGGCGGAGAGCATCCCTTGTCTCCTGCTGGAGCGTCTCGATCATGGCGAGGTCCTTGCGGGGCTTTATACGCTGGCATTTCCTCTTCGCCATGGGTGATGAGGCAAATGTGGTCAGCATCTCAACTATTTTATTGTATTCGATAACTCGTAATGTTCTCAGATTCATTTTCTATGTTCCTTATTATTTAATATCTTTATTTGAATTTGGTGTTTATGCAAATGCATTTATTATGTTTATATAAATGCAGAGCTGTTAACTTCATATGCATGGGAATGAATCTTGTGGTCGTATGATAAATTGGATCAGTATTTAACCAGATCAGAGATTAATTCGCCCAGTGCTTAATTCAATAAGCGCTATAAAGCATAATTAACGATGCATAAAGACTCTAATTATAAACATACATAATTGATTATACCCCTTATAATTATAGAGCGTCAACATATTGCAGGTGTAGAAATACGCACATTTTCCCTTATTAATCAGCGCTGGTGGTTGCGGGAGGACTACAAAGCTGATATTATAAATTATAATATGGTTAATGGGTGTTGGATACGTTTGGAATTTGACGACCAGCCACATCTGATTGGGCGGAAGACAATACATTTATAAGAGGAGAAAAGGCGAATGAAAGAGTTGTTACAGTTTCTATTGGGGATAGTTTTAATGGTAGCAGGTGGAGTGATGTTTCTGAAAAATGTAGTCGTATCTGACTGGGGACTTCTCAGTTCTCTGTTTCGTATCGGCGGAGGTGTGAGTGTAGGAGGCATATTTATCGTGCTGCTGGTAATCGCATTTATCGCACTGCTTGTTAAGCCGAACATGGGAACAGGACTTGTGTTCACAGGACTTTGTATAGCATTCTTTGTATGCATCGTCATTTCACTGAACGTATCACTTAGATATATGTCAGGACTTGAGCTTACACTGATCCTTGGAACACTGTGTGTTGGAATTGCATTTGTGATCAAGGGGCTGTTTGGTGTGAGAAAGCTCGATAGGGAAGAGTCCAGAAAGAATGGGAAGGCGGCTTCTGATAAGCTGCATGAGTATGATAAGATGTGATGTGCGGAAATTGCAGTGAATGTGAATTTGTATGTGTAACATATTGAGGATATGCATATAAGAAATCATGCTTGGGCGTGTGTAGGTCATAACACTGACGTGTGATGGCCTGTAATACAGGCGGTTGTGGAAATGTTCAGTAAATACTGGATTTTCACAACCGCCTATTGTATTCTTATATATGATTAAAATTAAAGCATACAATAATAATTAAACATAATAGAAAGAGGAAAGTAAAATGGTATTTATAACAGATTTCAACGAAGGCGACATGATATCGAATGTCTATCTCTGCAAGAACAAGCAGACAGGAACTACAAAATCAGGAAAGACATACTACAATCTGGAGCTTGTGGATAAGACAGGAAGCATAGCCGGAAAAGTCTGGGAGCTGACAAATGCTATAGGACACTTTGAGGCAAAGAATTTCATCAAGGTTGATGGTCAGGTGACATCGTTCAACAATGAGCTCCAGCTCAACATCAAGAAGATCAGAATTGCTGATGAGGGAGAGTATGTTGAGGCCGATTATATGCCATGCACCAAGAAAGATATAGAGCAGATGTACAAAGATCTGATGGCTCTCGTAGAATCACTTGACAAGGATTACTACAAGGTACTTTTGAAGAAATTCTTCGCAGAAGATCCTGCATTTGTAAAGGAATTCAAGAATCACTCGGCTGCAAAGTCAATACATCATGGGTACATAGGAGGCCTCTTGGAGCACTCACTGGCAGTTGCCAAGATGTGTGACTACTACACCACATATTATCCGGTGCTCAACAGGGATCTGCTGATCACAGCGGCGCTGCTCCACGACATCGGCAAAGTCTATGAGATCTCCAAGTTCCCTGAGAACGACTACACAGACGCAGGTCAGCTTCTGGGACACATCGTCATGGGAACGATGATGATCCGCGACAAGATCAATACCATAGATAACTTCCCAGCCAAGGCGGCAAATGAGCTGGAGCACTGCATACTGGCTCACCACGGAGAGCTTGAGTACGGCTCACCAAAGAAGCCGGCACTCATCGAGGCCCTGGCGCTGTCCATGGCAGACAACACAGACGCCAAGATCCAGACATTTATCCAGGAGCTGGATGCGGCAAAGGACAACAATGGCTGGCTGGGCTTCAACAGGGCGCTCCAGTCAAACATCCGCAAGACGTCATAGGGACGTTCCTTTTGTCACGAGGAGTGTCCCTGTGTCACGAGGAGCGTCCCTGTGTCACAAGGAACGTCCCTTTGTCACGAGGAGTGTCCCTTTGTCACGAGGAACGTCCCCGTGTCACGAAGAGCGTCCCTGTGTTACGAGGAGCGTCCCTGTGTCACGAGGAACGTCCCCGTGTCACGAGGAGTGTCCCTGTGTTACGAGGAGCGTCCTTGTGTCACGAGGAACATTCCTGTGTCATAAGGAGTGCCTATGTGCCATGAGAAATGGTATCATACTACGGTTAGATTAAGATAGAGGGACAATCTTCAAGTCAGAAGATTGTCCCATGCTTGCAATAGGAAGAGAGATAGTATATGTCAAATAATAGGAATGGCAGAAGGTCTAAAAATAACAGACGAGTAAATAGTGTGCAGAGAAAAAATACCGGGGAGGCAGTGAATAGCGCCAGTTCAGATGTTAGAACAACCGGAACGGATGTGGTAAATACTGGCGCAAGTGCTAAAGTGCTCGGAACGGATGCATTGAATATAGGCGCAGGATCTAAAACATCTGGAATGGATGAATCGAATGCTGGCTCGTGTGTAAAAACATCGATCCGGAATATGGCGAATGTTGATAAGGTCACACTTGTCAAAAATGAGAACTACCAGGTACTCATCGAGGATATGGGCAATGACGGAGAGGGCATTGGACACGTTCAGGGCATGACTGTATTTATCAAGGATGCCGTGGTGGGCGATCTGGCGGAGGTGAAGATCGTCAAGGTGAAGAAGAACATAGCCTACGGAAGACTGATGAAACTCATCACACCATCTCCATACCGCGTGGAGCCGGTGTGCGATAAGGCGAAACGATGTGGCGGATGCACCATGCAGCAGGTTTCCTATGAGCAGCAGCTCGAATATAAGTGGAACAAGGTGAAGAATTGTCTGCAGAGAATCGGCAAGATGGAGAACGTGGATGCCATCATGGAAAAGCCAGCCTACGGCATGAACAATCCATTCCACTACAGGAATAAAGCACAGTTCCCTGTCGGAAGGGACAAGAACGGCGATGTGGTCATCGGATTCTACGCAGGAAGAAGCCACGACATCATAGACACAGAGAGCTGTGCCATCGGTGCACCTGTGAATGACCAGATAGTTGCTATCGTCAGAAGCTTCATTGAGGACAATCACATATCGACCTACGACGAGGAGACCGGAAGAGGTCTGGTCAGACATATCCTTATCAGAGTTGGATTTACTACCAAAGAGATCATGGTATGTCTGGTGACAAATGGCAACAAGCTTCCACACAGTGAGATTTTGATAGATGAACTGGTTATGGTAGACGGCATGACATCCATTTGCCTGAACGTCAACATGGAGAATACGAACCGGATACTCGGTGATAAGTGCATAACCCTCTGGGGACAGTCATACATCACGGACTATATCGGCGACATCAAATATCAGATATCCCCATTGTCTTTCTATCAGGTAAATCCCGTCCAGACAAATGTCCTGTACAACAAGGCTTTGGAGTATGCGGACCTGTCAGGCGACGAGACCGTGTGGGACATGTACTGCGGAATAGGAACCATATCATTGTTCCTCGCACAGAAGGCAAAGAAGGTATACGGAGTGGAGATCGTTCCACAGGCTATAGATGATGCAAGACACAACGCCGAGATCAACGGGATCACAAATGCTGAGTTCTTCGTCGGCAAGGCAGAGGAAGTCGTTCCAGATATATATAAGAAGGGCGGTGATGGCTCACACGCGGACGTCGTGGTCGTTGACCCACCGCGAAAGGGCTGTGATCAGGTCCTTTTGGACACTCTGGTCCATATGGCACCGGAGCGTATCGTCTACGTGAGCTGCGACCCGGCAACCCTGGCGAGGGATGTGAAGATACTTCAGGAGAAGGGGTATGAGGCGAAGAAGGTGGCGGTCGTTGATCAGTTTTGTCATAGTGGGCATGTGGAGAGCGTGGGGAAACTGGTAAGGAAGAAATAACTGGACTAAGAATAGACTAACTAAGTAGTGGATTGCATTATGCCGGGAGGGCGTTTTGAGTGAAAAAGAAACTATTTATAGTAATAATCGTGGTTGTGCTTTTTAGTGTTTCAGGATGTGAAAATAACAATCATGGAGAAAAAAATGATGTGAATGAACCAAATAAGTCTAGTGTTGAGTATGATGTTGATAATCTTTTGAAGAAACAGAAAATAGTATTTATCATGTCGGTATCTTCTTATTCTGAGCCATATGTCGAAGGCTATTTTATTGATACAAAAGGGAAAAAACATATTTACGGATTGTATGAACAGGCACCGTTCGAATCGATAGAAAAGGAATATGCCTATCTTTTGGAACATTATGATGAATTTGAAACGGTGGATTTTTGGAATGATACAACTCTGAAAAATTGTACGGAATATTTGTATCATGTTAATATTGATTCAGAGCGTAAAACGGAAGGGACAACTATCATGGATTATCCGTTAAAGCAATTATATGGAATTCGGGTTATAGATGACAATGAAGAGTTTGTTTTCCTTGAATCAGAAACAGGTATTACAGAGAGACTTGATGATCCATCTGCGGCTCAAATTTATGAAGAATTTGGTGAAGAATGGTATGTGCTGAGATAAATAAGTATTTGCAAAAGGAGGACCGATGATGGAATTTATATGTTACCCAAAGTGTTCAACCTGCCAGAAGGCGAAGAAATGGCTGGACGAGAATAAGATCGAATACACGGAGCGCCACATTGTGGACGATAATCCAACATATGAGGAGCTTAAGAAATGGTATGAGAGGAGTGGACTTCCGATCAAGAGATTTTTCAATACAAGCGGTATGCTGTATAAGGAGATGAAGCTGAAGGACAAGCTCCCGGACATGGGCGAGGATGAGCAGCTGCAGCTCCTTGCGACAAACGGCATGCTGGTGAAGAGACCACTTGTCGTTGATAAGGAGTTCGTGCTGCCTGGATTTAAGGAGAAAGAGTGGACGGAGAAGATACTGTAGTAGGGACGTTGCTTTTGTCACGAGGACTGTCCCCGTGTCACGATTTATAATACAGGGGACACTCTTTGTGACAAAAGGAACGTCCCCGTGGAGGGGGAAACGATGAGTTTTGCATTATTTCTGGACATAGATGGTGTATTGAATACCCGGACGACGGTGGTGGGGGCGCCGAGCGGCAGAACAGGCGTAGATGATGCCAGGGTGAGAATACTTAAGAAGGCACTGAAGCAGTTTGGTGATGTTGATATCATCCTGACCTCGGATTGGAAGCTTATGAGGGAAGATGGGGACGACTTCACATATCTTGTATCTATGCTGGGCAAATTTGGACTAAGCCTGTCTGGAAAGACAACCGATGTCTGGGTTGGCAGAGGTGAGGGCATCCAGAGCTATCTGGCGGAACATCCTGAGATAGATGAATACGTGATACTGGATGACAACACATTTGATTTCGCAAATTATCCTAAACTATGGGAACGGCTGTTGCTTACCAATGGTATAGAAAATGCCGAATATGCATCAAAGACACCGGCGATTGAGGCGATGCTTTTTCTGGAGGCTATCTCTTAAATTGGGGACGCTTCTTTTGTCACGAGGAGTGTCCCCATGTCACGATTTTATAATACAGGGGACACTCTTTGTGACAAAAGGAACGTCCCCAAGGAGGCCAAGATGTTGTGAAAAATTGGATGCGTGGTAAAGATACAATTGAGTTTTTAGGTTTATGGGAGAAATTGCATAATGTGGATTTTAAAGGGGTCGAATTCGATGCCTTTAGAAATCAAGCTGGTTCAAATGCATTTACAATGTCACCATCAAAATGGATTGAATCTACGAATGCTGTTGGAATTGTAAGTAAATCGGGACGTAATGGAGGAACATTTGCCCATAGCGATATCGCTTTTGAGTTTGCATCGTGGATTTCTCCGGAATTTAAACTATACATAATTAAAGATTATAATAGGTTAAAACATGACGAGAACAGCAGACTTTCCTTATCATGGAACTTGAACAGGGAGATATCGAAGCTGAACTACCGAATCCACACAGATGCGTACATTGAGCCCCTTGGAGCTTGATGAGCTTCCAGCAATTGATAAGAAATAATAGAGAATCATAAGATTGATAGAACACGAAGAGGATTTGACAAATGAGAATAATAAACGCAACAAAAGAGGACAAAGAGGAGCTGCTTGCACTTTATCACGCCATGATAGGCGGACCATGTGAGTGGAGTGAGAACTATCCTGATGAGAATACCATAGTATTCGATCTGAAGAACGAGGATCTATTTGTCATGAAGAATGATGATGGTGAGATTGTGGCTACAATATCTATAGACCATGACGATGCCGTGGAGGCACTTACCTGCTGGAGAGATGATCTTGTTCCATCCGGAGAATTATCAAGGCTGTGCGTCAGAAAGGATATGCAGGGACGTGGAATTGCAAAAACTATGATGAATTATGCCAGTGATGTGCTAAGAAGCAGGGGGATGAAGGGCGTTCACATACTTGTGAGGGAAGGACATGTTGTTGCGCTTGGAACATATGCAAAGATAGGGTTTCAGATTGTTGGAGAGTGTGATCTTTTTGACAAGCATTTTATATGTATGGAGAAGGCGTTTTAAAAGGTTTATTATTTGGGCGAGAGTATTGCTTTAATTGGTACTACGGAAAGGTGTGGAGTATGACAGATAAAAAAGAAATGATGGACAGAAAATATAGCCTGTTGGTTCCAGCTGGGGAGCATTCATATAGAACTTTAAGTTCTGTGGTTATGCATGACCTTGGACTTGATGCGATATGCAGACAACTTACAGCGAATGAGTCTGAACAGAATTATATAATGGGTGTTATGTCCCGGATATATGCAGATCCAACTGTCACGAAGTACAGATGTGGTGTGTTTGATGATATTATTGGGAATAAACAGCTCCGGGATGACATGATGAAGATCCTTGGTAGGATCAGCTTTCTCAAGGACTATGGAAGTTTCAAACGTGATTATGATGAGAGCTCAGGTATATGGGATCTCATGCACAGACTTGATGAGATTGGGGATTATATAGACTGCGTGGATTCCCTGTATTCTTGCCTTAAGGACAAGAACCTGAATTCAGTGGGATTTACAGGCCTTAAAGAGTATGTTCAGAACATATATGAGGACAATGGTTTCAGTGAGCTGAAGAGAGATATAGCAGAACTAAAGAAGGTGAGTGGAGATGTCAGGAGCATAACTATTGGAATCAACCTGAACAATAGGTTTGAGGCAGATGGTGTAGGCCTGATATCCGTCAACAGCAAACAGTTTACAAGAGGCGGTGTACTTAGTAACTTCTATGAGCATTTGGTGTCCAGGGATAAGATAAATGATAACCTTGATACAAAGAGTGACTTCAAATTTCAGCCATTAGATGCAGTAAATGAAGCGTTATCCAAATTTCAGCAGGAAGTGCAGGGAAGAGTGATAACCGGAGGTGCGAACAACCTGGCGGCGGGCATGGTTGGAATTCCGGATTCGGATAAATCCAAGGATGTAACAAGGTATACAGACAGGGTAGTTACAAGACTGATAACAAGAATTGTTAAGAGGATGAGGGAAATACTTAACAAGTACGTATCCATCACTATAACAGACATGACGGATCTTATACCAGAACTTACATATTATATAAGATGGGCTGAGTATATAGAAAAACTGCAAGAACGCGGCGCAGTATTTTCCAAAGCAAGGGTTGTGGACTCGGCATATCAGCCGTACGAAGGCGCTTCCAAGGTAGCCGATTCCAAGAGCAGATATTACATGAAGGCTCGCGGCGTATACAATATCAAGCTTGCAGCATTTGATACAGAGGAGTCGGATCATATAGTGACCAATGATCTGAATTTTGACAGTGAACATAGGGTGTATATCCTGACAGGTGCCAACAGAGGCGGAAAGACGACTATAACCCAGACTATAGGACAGCTTTTTGTTCTGGCGCAGGGTGGCATATATATTCCCGGTGATGAGTTTGAATTTGCTCCTGTGGACTGCGTATTCACGCATTTCCCTGCTGACGAAGACAAGACCCTGGATCTTGGAAGACTTGGTGAGGAGTGTAAGAGGTTTAAGGAGATATTTGACGGTGCGGGTGACAGAAGTCTTATTCTTCTCAATGAGACTTTTTCAACAACATCGTTTGAGGAGGGATATTACATAGCCAGAGATTCTGTGAGGGCCATTCTGACAAAGGGATCACGTACTATATACAATACCCATATGCATAAATTGGGATTTGACGTGGACGAGATGAATGAGGGACGTGAGGCAGGAGATGGCAAGGCATATTCGCTGGTCGTACACAACGAGGGCTCACAAAGATCTTACAAGATCGAGATAGCGCCGCCCGCTGGCAAGTCATACGCCAGTGACATAGCGGAGAAATATGGTGTTACATATGACATGTTGGTGAATACAGAAAAATAGTTGGATATAGCCACTGCCTGCAGATGATATTATAGACGGTATTTGGGCGATTTAAAGCCGTACATTGAGAACTGTGGACAGTGAAGATATTGGAGGGTATAGTATGACAGAAAAGCCTACAGACAATAGAACAATACTTATAGTAGATGATGACTTGGATCTGTCTATGCTGATACAGGATATGCTGGAGGATAATGGATATGCATCCTTGTACGCAGCCAGCATAGATGAGGCATATGAAGTGCTGACAAATAACAAATGTGATCTTATACTTCTGGATATCAATCTTCCCGATGGTACAGGCTTCTCACTATGTAAAGAACTCAGGCATATTTCGCAGGTGCCAATCATATTTGCAAGTGCAAGGACGAGTGAGGATGACAAGGTGAATGGCCTTGATATGGGTGGAGATGACTATATCGCAAAGCCGTATTCACTGAAAGAGCTTATGTCTCGTATCCGTTCGATACTCAGGAGAACTTATGGTGTTGATGACAATAAGTCTGAGATGTTGACCCTGAACACAGATGGGAACGAGATAGAGATCAACAGGCACGCACGAACCGTGAGCAGAAACAAAGGCAATGTGGATATGAAGCCGAAGGAATTTGACCTGCTTGTATACATGGCGGAGAATAGAGGCAGGGTATTGACCAAGGAACAGATCATGAGTGCCGTGTGGGGGCTGTACAGCGATGTGGAGCCATCCACGGTTGCAGTGCATGTAAGGTGGCTCAGGGAAAAGCTTGAGACAGATCCTTCACATCCGCAGCTTATCCGTACGGTATGGGGAACGGGATATGTGCTGGGAGATAGTGAATAGACAAAGACAGTGAGAATAATATGAGCTTGTAAGGTGGATGTCCACTTGGCAGCTATAGGGAGTTTATATGAAGCGACATTCAGTAAGAAGCAATATAATAAAAATGCTGATCGTGTTCATGTGCGCTATAACCATAGTTTTTGGTTGGCTGTTCTACAGGGAGAAGCAGGATGAGACACGGCGGATAAAAGATGATGAATATGGGCAGTATATAGTGGAACTGAATGAAGTGAAACAACTGTATGATTCGGGATCCACAGATGCTGACGAAAAGCTTGACTCTGTAATGAATGAACTCAGGGAACAAAAGCTAGATACCGGCAAGTCAGGACTTAGAAATATATTGATCATTTATATCGTTGTCTTGTGTGTTGTGATTGTATTATTCCTGTACATATACGTGTGTGTTCTCAGGCCATTTGATGAGTTGGAGGATTATGCATCACATCTGGCAGCAGGGGATATGGACACCGAACTTAAGTACAGACGGGTAAATATGTTCGGAAGCTTCACGTGGGCATTTGACCATATGAGAACGGAGATAGTGCATGCAAGGCGTAGAGAGCAGGAAGCGATAGAGAACAACAAGACAGTTATAGCCACGCTGTCACATGATATAAAGACTCCGATCGCATCCATAAGAGGATATGCGGAGGCATTGGTCATGAATATGGATGCCACCCAGGAGCGCAGGGAGAGGTATGCGTCGGTCATCATGAAGAAATGTGATGAGGTGACGTCCATAACGAATGACATGTTTATTCATTCCTTGCATGATCTGGACAGACTGGTGGTGAAGAGTGATGAGGTTGAGATAAAACCTCTGCTGGAACAGGTCCTGTCAGATATAGGTCTCGGAATGGATATCGAGGTGAATGGAGATATAACCGAGGCAGTGCTTGAGCATTCAGATTCGGGAAGAGTGGTTCAGGTGATAGAAAATATACTGTCAAATGCCTCTAAGTATGCCAGAGACACAGAGATAAGTATTGTTACGGAATGTATATCGCCCGAAAAACTTCCAAGGAATGTCCATGTGAGCGGCGCTGATATGGTATACAGGCTGTCCATAAAGGATCATGGAACAGGAATCCCGGATAAGGACATGCCGTTCATATATGAGAAGTTTTATCGAGGGGAAAACTCCGGTGATGAACCTGGAGCGGGCCTGGGACTGTTTATTGTCCGCTATCTCATGGAGAGAATGGGCGGATATGTGGAACTTGTAAATCATTCCGATGGCCTGGAAGCAGTGTTATATTTTGCAGCAAGAAAAGTTTGTTAAGGACTTGTTAATAAATAGGGTGGTATGGTTGTAGCACGGTGGCGAGGTGAAGATCCGTAGAGGATGTCTGAACGCTCCACCGTGCTACAACTATAAAAGGAGAGAAAAATGGGAGATATAATACTTCAGGCAAGAGATCTTTGCAAAAGCTTTTCCAGTGAGGGCGTGCAGAATCATGTGCTCAACAACATGGATCTGGATATTTATAAGGGAGATTTTACAGTCATCATGGGAGCGTCAGGCTCAGGAAAATCCACACTGCTTTACAGTCTGTCGGGGATGGACAGACCGACTTCGGGAAAGGTCATATATGATGGCGAGGATATAACAGAATATAATGAGAAGCGCATGGCAGAACTCAGGGTGTATGAGTTTGGATTTGTGTTTCAGCAGATACATCTTGTTAGTAACCTCAGCATTAGAGAGAACATACTTGTGCCGGGTTATATGAATAAGGATACGAGCACAAAAGAGACTGAAAACAGGGCTGATGAACTCATAAAAAAGATGAATATAGAAAGTGCTGCTGACAGATTGCCTGCACAGGTGTCCGGCGGAGAGGCACAGAGGGGCGCTATTGCCAGAGCGGTCATCAACAGTCCGGGTATACTTTTCGCGGATGAGCCGACAGGCGCATTAAACCGCAGAAATACCCAGGATGTGCTAGACCTTCTCACCGAGCTCAACGTGGAGGGACAGAGCATACTCATGGTTACCCACGATGTGAGGGCGGCTATCAGGGCGAACAGGATCATCTACATAGAGGACGGAAGGATCATAGGTGAGCTGAAGCTGTCACAATATATTGAAGAAGACCGCAAGAGCCGTGAGAGCCAGATAGATGCATGGCTTGGTTCCATGCAGTGGTAGGAGGTAAAGGATGAGATATATCATGATGGTGCTTCGAGGAAATATGAGAAGAAACAAGGGCGTGCATATAAGTGTGTTCGTGCTCATGCTTATCATTTCTCTGGCATTCTGTTCAGTGCTTTCTTACTACACGAATTCCATAAGGCATGATTCGGAAGCTATGGAAGAGGTTGGTTATGGAGGTATGCTTGCCGCACTTTATGGGGAGAACAGGCTGGATGCCTATGGAACAAGTGCAGACAAGATAATAAAGAATATTGGCAAATGTGATGCGGTGCAGGAAGTGAAAGCAGCAGATGTTGTATATCTGCTGCTTAAGGACTGCAATGGAAAAGGCGGAAACAGCAGTTTCGTTTTGAATGATACAGACAGCGTGCTCACATATGATCAGTATGATGTGGATAACAAAATGACAGATCGCCAGCTTGAAAAAGGTGAGGTAAGTGTGCCGTTCAGTTTCATAGGTATGTATGACTGCAAGATTGGTGATACAGTCGAGCTGGGCAATGATAACGGTTCTTATACCTTCAAAGTTGCGTCATTTTTCGAGGATCCATATATGGGATCTTCGGTCATGGGAATAAAGACGATATTGATCTCAGATGAGGATTTTGCGGATCTCAAGGCAAAGGCTGCGGAAGATCATAGAAGCGGACTGGAAGATGACAAGAGATCCTTTGAATTGTCAAAGCTTATCATAATAGATAAAAAGCCGGGCCTGGACCTCACGGAGATGGAGTTTGAGAGAGAACTGAATAATGTGAGTGATTTCGCGTCATATTGCTGGATAACTTTATCAAAGGAGCAGGCGGGAAGTTACATGCTTCTTATGACAAAGGTATTCTCCGCGGTGCTGCTTATATTTGTTGTGCTGCTTCTGGTGGCGGCTATGATAGTTCTAGGACACAACATCGGCAGCAGCATAGAGATGGATTTTGTTAACATAGGAATACTCAAAGCGGTCGGAATGACAAATGCATCGGTGAAGCTGGCGTTGCTTGCCGGGTATATGTGCACTGTGGCGGCTGGACTGTTTGCTGGAATACCACTGGCCATTCCGATACTAAAAATTATAAATAGTGCCACAAGATCTTCTTCAGGACTTGAAGTTTCGTCTGATATTAATGTAGGACTTGTGCTGTGTGTCATATTGGCGATACTGCTTCTGGTAGCAGCATTTATCATGTTGAAGACAAGGAGAATATCCGAGGCCACACCTATAAAGGCGATAAGAGGTGGACGGGACAGTGTGCATTTCTCAAGCGTTCTGAAGCTTCCAGTCTCAGGCAAGAAACTTGGTGTGAGTCTTGCATACAGACAGTTTATATCTGAGAAGAAACAGTATGCCGCAGCCATCATAGTGGCTGCTATACTTGCCATGTTCATGATACTTATGAACGATATGATGCGCTGGTTTAACTCACAGAATATGCTGGTGGATATGTTTTCAGTCACGAAGTATGACCTGACTGCTTCGTTTGTCGATGAGGATACGCAGAAGGATATAGAGAATGTTATATCAGAACACACAGCGTATAGAAAATATCAAATGTCCAGCGAGTACCTTCTGTTCGATGATGTGCAGATGTATTGTTATATAGTGGAGGACCCTGATATGATCAACACGATAAGAAAGGGAAGAACCTGCACGTATGACAATGAAGTGCTGATAACCCAGTATGTGGCTGATGGATTTCACATGAACGTAGGTGACACAGTCACAGTCAAGCGCGGCGGCGTGGCAAGGAAGATGGTGATATCCGGCATATACGATTCGGCAAATGATATGGGCAAGAACTTTGCAATTAGTAAGGCTGCATATAGTAAGTTTGCCCACGAAGAGACCGTAAGTGAGTCTGGTGTCAGTGGAGCTGCCAAAAGCAGTTCAGATGAAGAGGAATGGAGCGGCAAAGGAATATGTTATGATCTTGACAATACTGATGAATGTGATGCGATAATCCAGGAGATAGATAAGAGATATGGCGATAATCAGGGCATCACGTATTCAATACATTCAGCAAAGGATGATTTTGAAGGAGTGGCGGGTACAGTCAACATTGCAATACAGGGACTCACATTGCTCACATATATGTTAGGGGCTGTATTCGTGATAGTCACGGTCATAATCGTTTGTGGCAAGGTTCTCATGCGTGAGCAGAAGGATATCGGAATATATAAGGCACTTGGATTTACATCCTTCAGACTCAGATGCCAGCTTGCGGTCCGCTTTATCGTGACGGCAGTTGTGGGTTCGCTGCTTGGTATAGTTCTTGCACTTATCGTCAGCAGGCCATTCTTCAAGGCAGGATTTGAATCATTTGGAATATACAGTTTTAATTTAAGTACAAGCGTGATATCACTGGTTATACCATTGGTATTTATGAGCGTGTTATTCTCTGTGGTAGCATTTATCAGAGCGGGGAACATCAGAAAGGTTCAGCCGCAGGTGCTCATCGCAGATCAGTAGAAGTATATAGGAGAGTGGAACTATGTATACAGCCGTAGTTCTGCTCTTCAGTTTGAGCGGACAGATTTCTATATGGAACTTGCGGATAAATTGTTGGACTTCAAAAATGATAGGGCAAAATGACGGTTTTTTAGTAAAACAAAGTATTAAATTGTGTTATCTCATCATTGACGAAAGTGTGTGTTGTGGATTAGAATAGATGGACGTGTATTGAGAAGAATTGGTGATAATAGGCGGTTTGTCTTAATATACATATAGTATTCTAATGAGCAGAGGTGGAAAATCACATGAATATAGTGCGCAGTGTAATGGATGCGCTGGCGAGTGTCTATGATTATGCAGATGCGGTGTATGTGGTGCTGGGTGTGATTCTAAGTGCGCTTACTTTTCATCATACTTTATATTTTATAGTGAGTATATTTTTTACGAGAAAGTTTAAGCGGGCAGAGAAGTATCACAAATATGCAGTGGTTATAGCCGCAAGGAATGAGGAAGCGGTCATAGGAAACCTGATAGACAGTATACACGCACAGGACTATCCGAAGGAATATGTTACGGTGTTTGTTGTGGCGGACAACTGTACAGATAATACGGCCAAGATAGCCCGTGAGAAGGGTGCGTGCTGTTATGAGAGATTTGATGATGCACACAGAACAAAGGGATTTGCACTTCAATTTCTTTTTGACAGGATAGAAGAAGATTATGGCAGGGATTCGTTTGAGGGATATTTCGTATTTGATGCGGACAACCTTCTGAGCCGTGACTATATATCAAGGATGAACGATTCGTTTGACGAGGGATGCAAGGTTATCACATCATATCGAAATACAAAGAATTTTGATGAGAACTGGATAGCGTCCACATATGCGCTCCATTGGCTCAGGTCGATCAGAACGAATCACAGAGTCAGATCAGTTTTTCATCTGGCGACGAACATTCAGGGAACAGGATTCCTGTTTGCAAATGAGCTTGTGAAGAACGGATGGAATTATACATCACTCACAGAGGACAGAGCGTTCACGGCGGACTGTGTTGTGAATGGCTATGAGATCACTTATAATGACGAGGCAGTGTTCTATGATGAACAGCCGGTCAGCCTGAAGATTGCCATGAGGCAGAGAATAAGATGGGCAAAAGGACATATATTGGCATTCTGTGACAGCGGTCCCGGACTTCTCGCGAACATCTTCCGTCCGAAGCTTCAGAAGCTGGGCAATGAGAACGAGAAAGGATTCAAAGCAGTTCTCACAGATCTGAGATTCAGATGGATGTCATTTGATACATTTGCACAGCTTGTGCCGAGAAATATAGTATCAGCCTTCAGATGGCTCTTTATGAACTTGCTTTTTTATCCGGCATATTGTTATGTGAACGGATTTGAGCAGAAAGGATTTGGATGGCATGCGTTTCTGTTCTGTATTTTGTCGGCGGTTATATCAAGAATACTTTACAGGGTTGGCAGGTATTTTGCCAGCATACCGATCAGTGTATATCTCTTTGCGATAGAGAGGGACAGGATTGCCAAGATTCCGCTCCGCAAGATGGCGCTATATTGTTTGACGTGGCCTACGTTTGATATTATCGGACGATATGCCCAGTATCTCGCATTGTTTATGAAGGTAACGTGGAAGACAATTCCACATGAAAGTAAAATTAGGATAGAAGATATAAAAAATGAATGTGCTTAAAGAAAACAAAAAATCAATAATTTTTATGGCGCTTCCGTTTATTCTCATGGATGTATTCACAAGATTTATGGGATTTAAATGGGATGTGCTCCATTACTATGTATTTGTTGCAGCGTTGTTCACCTTGTTGTGGACAGCGCTGATTGTCGGTATAGTTCTTTCACTCAGGAAGACGGCAGCGAGGATAGTGTATATCGTGTTCTTTGTATTTTCACTGGTGTTGTACCTCACAAACGGCATATATTATTCGCTGACAGGTTTCTTCTTCAATACAAATCTTATCAGAATGGCAAGTGAGGGCAAATCATACATTATGGATACCATACTTGGCACAAGTCCATGGGTGTATGCGAGTGTAGTTCTGATGATAGTGCTGGCGGTCATTGGCTGCAGGCACATTCCGGTACAGCCGCAGTTTCAGAAGAAGAGATTTGTGGTGGTTGTCATAGGATTTCTTGTGATCCATACATGTCTGCCATTTATGTACGGCAAGACGACAGATTCACTGAAATGGAATTCGTTTGACCGCTCGGCAAATGTGTACAGAGATTTCAATGATGTGAACAAAGGCATGAAGATCACAGGAATGTACGAGTTCATTGTGAGAAACATCTATGTGGAGTATATGAAGCCAGAGGAAAAGATCACCGATGAGGAAAAGCAGTTCCTTGATGCTGAGTACAGCGGAGGGGAGCAGGAGGCAGACAATTCATATACCGGAATCTACAAAGGTAAGAACGTGATATTTCTTCAGCTGGAGGGAATGGATGAATGGCTGCTCAATGAGAATGATACACCGAACCTGTGGGCTCTCAAGGAGCATGCGATCAATTTCAACGATCACTATTCGATATATACAGGCGGTGGATCTACATTTAACTCTGAGCTAGCGGTTAATACTGGATTCACAACACCTGTGACATTTAACAAGAATCCGTATTCGTTCAATGAGAACACATTTGCGGATACTCTTCCGCAGCTGTTTAAGGCGCAGGGATATTCAGCAAATGCTTTTCATATGAATAAGGGAGAATTCTATTCCAGAAAGATCAATTATTCAAGTTGGGGATATGACAATTATTTTGGACTGAAGGACGTACAGAATTACAAGGATCTTTCATATAAGCTGGACAGAGAACTGATACTGAACGAGACATTTTACAAGAATATGTTCCAGCAGGATGGTCCATTTCTGAACTATGTCATAACATATTCGCCACATACACCTTTCACACCTGAGAAGGAGGTGGCACATCTTCTTCTTGCAGAGAAGTATGGTGAGGATAATATTCCTGACCTGAGCGAAGAAGAATGTGCAAGGCTTCAGGCGGGAGAGACGGACAATATGGTTGGGCTGCTTATCCAGGCACTCAAGGACAACGATCTGTATGATAATACCGTGATCGTGGCATATGCGGACCACTATCTGTACACTTTGAATGACAAGTCGGTTCTTGACAAATACAAGAACACGTCAAATAATCTTATAAATCATACACCGTTCTTCATCTGGAGCAGTGACCAGGAAAGGGTAGATATCGATCAGCCGACGTCTCAGCTGAACATACTGCCAACAGTTCTCAATCTGTTCGGCATAAAGTACAACGTCAACCGCTATCTTCTTAAGGATGCATTGGCACCTGATTATCAGGGCGTGGTATTTTTCAGTGACTACTCCTGGTATGATGGAAAAGTCTATGTGGAAGATGGCAAGGTCACAAATGGTGGCAGGATAGATGCTGAAAAGCTTGAGGATACAAGCACGTGGGTCAACAACGTTATACGGAAAAATGACCTTACTTTGAAATTTGATTATCTGAAAAATTTAAGCGAATAAAAATACCCCTGTTCAAACCAGGTTTTATCAAACCTGTATGGACAGGGGTTTTGTAATTGATATAATTATTATTTCTCGCAACTGCAGAGGAGTTTTAGGAAATGACGCCCAATTCCCTCAATATAGCTATGGTACTATGAGAAGTTTCAACGTCGAATCCCAATGCCTCAAGCTGAGATGCGTCGGAGATATGCTCCTTTTTAGCAGTAAGCATAGCCTCTTTCATCATATTTCTTTCTTCGGAACGACCTTCGTCTCTACTTTCTTTGAGTTCCTTTGCCATAATCCGTCTCATTGCATCGTTCATAGATTGTTCCTCCTTCCAGACTTCAATTTTTTCTTCGTTAACATTGGATACAATAGCAAATATAGCATCAGCGAACATGCTGTGTTTAATATCTAATTCATTTATACCGGATAGAAAGGTGTTATAGGTATCTTTTGTTATGTCTGTTGACAGTACATTGAGCCAGATCATATCTCGGTCAGGTTCTCCAGTGTTAGTGTTTGGTTTGGTGACTGCTACTTGTATGGGAAACTGGGCACCATCTATACGGTATATATTTTCTATATCTTCATGAATATTATATCCAAGTTTTTCAAGAGCTTTCATCAATTTTCTTGGGTATATAGCCCTCACTATTGTGATTGTTACATCATTTTCATTTATTGGAGTGCCGTAAATGTTACAGTTACCTGGGGCAATCATATACAGCATGGCGTATGCTTGCACTTTATAAAATGTCTCAAGATTGAGTTCGTCCTTAGGCGATTTGTATTCCAGAATGTTATGTTTCCTGAAAAAACTGCCAATGCTATTTTTTATAGTGATATCATCAAGCTTCTTGACCACTGTTAAATCTATGCTGAGTGGTTTTCGTGTGAGCTGAAATTCATCAGTGAATTCCAAGTCGTTTTCATAATCTTTTAAATATAGTCTCATGGCCTGGACAAATCCTGTATGCCATTGAGTGTAATTTGCATTATCATCAGAATGCGTTTTGCCACCATCATTTGAATTTGAAAAATTGGCATGAGTATCAGCTATAATGTGGTGTTTACTATTTGCTTTTGTTTGGTTGTCTTTGTTCAATTAAGTACCTCCATTTTACCCCATAAAATTTAAAATAACAATGTTGTAAATAATTCAACTGGCCAGTTGATAGCGCTTCTGCTTTTATTTCCCGCGGGAGATACTTTTTATAGAGAATACATGAATATGTATGTATCATCAAGACGTTTGGGAGATGTTTAACACAGAGTTCACAGAAATCAACAGAGCGTATATTTACTGTATTTTAGCCTACAGGTTTACTCCTTAAATGTGCAAATGTGTGTTAAACTGTAAAGAGTTAAAAATTGAAATTTTTCGCAGAGACATTTAGAAAATGATATAAAGGAGGGGGAAAAATATGCGCTTAATCCACTTATCTGACCTCCACATAGGAAAACGTGTCAACGAGTTTTCCATGCTGGAGGACCAGGAGTATATATTAAAAGAAATTTTGGGTATCATTGATGAAGAGAAGCCGGATGGAGTCATCATAGCCGGAGATGTCTATGACAAATCGGTGCCAGGGGAGGAAGCGGTGAAGCTGCTGGACAGCTTTCTGACATCTCTGGCAAAGCGGAAACTGCAGGTGTATATGATAAGCGGCAATCATGATTCTGCTGCAAAGCTGGCGTTTGCGTCAAAGCTCATAGATCTGAGCGGAATCCACATATCACCGGTATATGACAAGTCACGATTTGCAGGAAACGAAAGAGGAAAACTTGCACCGCTGGAGCTTGGTGATTCGGATGGATTTACAGTGAAGATACATATGCTGCCATTTGTGAAGCCGGCTACGGTCAGAGCAGTATTTCCTGAGGAGGCAGATGGGATCGGTGATTATACAGATGCCTGCCGGGTGGCCATAGAACACATGGAAATAGATGAATCTGAGACAAATATTCTGGTGGCACACCAATTTGTTACTGGGGCTGAACGTTCAGAGTCAGAGGAGAACGTGGGCGGCCTTGATAACGTGGATGTGTCTGTATTTGAGCCATTTGATTATGTGGCACTTGGACATATACATGGACCGCAGAAGGCGGGCAGGGAGACTGTCAGATACTGTGGCACACCGCTGAAGTATTCATTGTCAGAAGCAAAGCATACAAAGTCGGTTACTGTTATCGACATTCCGGAGAACAAAAAAGTCAATATAAGAACAGTGCCATTGACACCGCTTCACGAACTCCGTGAGATCAAGGGGACATTTGACGAACTGATGGATAAAAAGACATACGAGGGCGAGGCGGTGGATGATTATCTATATATAGTCCTCACCGATGAAGAGGATGTCCCGGATGCACTTGGCAAGCTGAGGACGGTGTATCCGAACATCATGAAGCTCCGTTATGACAACACCAGAACCCGAACAGAACAGGTTATAGACGATGACGTGGTGCTTGAGGGCAAGAGTATGATAGAACTCTTCGACGAGCTCTATGAAAAGCAGAACAACCAGCCGATGAACGACGAACAAAGAGCAATCATGCTGGACGTGATCGGCACAGTGGATAAAGAAGTATAGGGGGAGCGTTATGAGACCATTACATTTGACTATGTCGGCATTTGGCCCGTATGCGGGAGTGCAGATGCTGGATCTGGATAAATTGGGCGACAACGGTCTGTATCTTGTGACCGGTGACACCGGCGCAGGAAAGACAACCATATTTGACGCCATTTGCTATGCACTTTACGATGCGCCGAGCGGCGATGGCAGAAGTGCAAATATGATGAGATCCACCTATGCGGAGATGACAGTTGACACTTATGTGGAGCTGGTATTCGTGCATATGGGAAAGGGGTATACGGTCAGGAGAAACCCGGACTACGAGAGGCCGAAGCTCAAGGGTGAGGGCATGACGACCCAGAAAGCAGCTGTGGAGCTTCATCTTCCGGATGGCTCTGTCATCGCAGATAGAAAGAAGGCAAATGCCTACATACAGGAGCTTCTTGGTGTTGACAGAAATCAGTTCACACAGATATCCATGCTGGCACAAGGGGAGTTCAAGAAACTCCTTGTGGCAGACACTGTGGAGAGACAGAAGATATTCAGCAAATTATTCCATACTTCAAAATATTATGTACTTCAAAGCAGACTTCAGGATGAGACGAGAAAACTTTATAATGAGTGTGAAGATAAAAAGAAGAGTATAGAACAGTATGTGGCCGGCATAGCCTGCTGCGAGGATGATCCGGTAAGCTGCCTTGTAGACAAGGCGAAAGCTGGCCAGATGCCGGTCGCTGAGGTGGTATCGCTGATAGGTGAGATCATAGATGCGGACAACGAGAAGTGTAAACTGTATGAAAAAGAGAGGGAGACTATTGACAGAAAACTTGCGGAGTTAAATACGCAGCTTGGAAAGGCCGAGCAGCTTGAGAAGACAAAAGCAGCTCTTGAGAAAGCAAAGGCTGATCTTGTTATTGTCCAGAGTAAAAGAGAGATCGCGGCAGTTGAGTTTGAATCAGCAAAGGCCGCATATCCCGAGATCAAGGATCTGCAGAGCAGGGCGGCAGTCATTGAAAATGAACTTCCGGATTATGATAAGCTGGATGAACTTCGAAATCAGGCTTCCAGAGAGACCGTGGAACTTTCGAAAATCAGCAAGGATCTGGAGATGGTAAGGAAGAAAGCGGCTGACCAGCAGACAGAAATCGAGAATCTCAAAACTGAGTACACAGCTCTTGAGGGCGCGGGTGAGAAACGTGCTGAACTGACAGCGGCGAAGGACAAATTGATAACACGACGTGAGAGCCTGAACGAGCTTGAAAGTGAATTTGCCAACTTGCGAAAAAGAAGAAAACAGGCAGAGCAGGCCCAGAAAAGATATCTGGCAGACAGAGAGTCATTCAACAAATACAAAGGCATCTACGATGCTATGGATCAGGCGTACAGAGATGGCCAGGCGGGAATCCTTGCCAGAGGACTTTCTGATGGCCAGGCCTGTCCAGTATGCGGCTCAACGTCACATCCAAAGCTGGCAGTGTGCGAGGTCATACCGCCATCTGAAAATGAACTTAAAGCTGCAAAAGATATGAGCGAGGAGGCTCACAATAAGGCAAATGCCAGTGCGGCCGATACTCAGGTCGTGGCGGCAGGTGTCAAAGATGCTGAAAAGCTCATAGCCGGGCAGTTTGCAAAGATATTTGGCGAAGAACCTCAGGGGGATGTTTTGAATGTGGAAGAACTCTCAGGCAAAACACAGGAAGCCATGGAGGATGTGACCGCCCAGATAGAAGATATCACACACAGGATAGCCGAAGAGAAGAAAAGGGCTGACAGGCGTGATATGCTGGACAAAAAGATCCCTCAGGAAGAGAAAACATTTGCCAATATGCAGACAGAGGTGGCAGAATTTGACAAGCGTATAACAGCACTTCAGGCAAAGCTTGAGTCAGACAAAAAACAATGTGACGAACTGGCAGCAGGACTTAAGTTCAAGGACAGTGTGACAGCAGCAAATGAGATGAAAACACTTCTTGCAAAAGCCCAGCGGATTCAGAAGGCTTATGATGATGCGGAAAAGAAGCACAACGTGATATTGCAGAATATTAACACGATAGAGGGGCAGATAGATGCTCTTACAAAGACGGTTGAATCTGCAGAGCATCAGGACATAGAAAAGCTGAAAATTGATCTGACCGCACAGAAGAGTGAGCTTTCCAGAGTGAGACTTGAGCTACAGAATATAAACAGCCGCATCAGGACAAATGAGAATGCCAGGGAGAATATCGGCAAGAGGTCAGATGAGCTGACAGCAGTCACGGACAAATATAGAAACGTAAAGGCGCTCTATGACACTGCGTCGGGCAATGTCACAGGTAAGAATAAGATAACATTTGAGACGTACATCCAGATGACATATTTTGACAGGATCATACGGCGTGCAAATCTCAGGTTCCTAAAAATGTCAGACGGCCAGTATGAACTTAGAAGAATCATGGAACCATACAGCAATCAGAAGAAGACCGGTCTTGATCTCTGTGTGGTAGATCACTATAACGGAAGCAGAAGAGATGTGAAGTCGCTGTCCGGAGGTGAGTCTTTCATGGCGTCGCTGTCACTTGCACTCGGACTCTCTGACGAGGTTCAGGCTTCGGCAGGAGGCATCCAGATAGACACGATGTTTGTGGATGAGGGCTTCGGTTCTCTTGACACAGAGAAGACCCTGCCACAGGCATACAACGCTCTGGCCAGCGTGACAGAGGGCCGCAAGCTGGTGGGAATCATCTCACACGTGACTGAACTCAAGGAAAAGATAGACCGGCAGATAGTTGTGGAGAAGGACAAAACCGGCAGGGCGAAGGCGAGAATGGTGGTGTAAGGCAGACCATTATGTGTGTGTGGAGCGAGAATTATCCTGACGAGAATACCATAGCTTTTGACCCGAATAACGGGGATCTGTTTGTTATGAAGAATGACAAAAAAGAAAATGTAGCCACAATATCTATAGATCACGACGATGCAGTGGAGGCACTTGAGAGATTGCTAGACGGACAGGATGGCGTTGTAGTGGGAAGAGCCTCGGACTTTGCATTCAAGACCAGGAACGATGAAGTGAGAAGAACAGAAGGATACTTATAATGGACAAATTGATCGTATATCTGATATGTATAAATATACTGGGAGCTGTCCTTGACGGAGTGACGGCTGCGAGACGCAGGAGAACAAGCCATAAGTTGCTCAGTGTCCTGTTGGGGATAATAGCCATTGCCGGAGGTGCTCCGGGTATGATAATAGCGTTTGCACTGTGTGACAGAGCAGCCTCCAAGACGAATATGATGCTGAGGGTATTCACTGTGTGCGTGTGTGTGATAGAGCTTGCGGTGTTTATGACATGGAAACTCAGACCTGCGGGCAAATGGAGCTTTGCATTCTGGGATGTGTTTGTAAGATACAGATGGACATTGTGGTTCGTTGTGGCAATGAGTGTTATAACATTTGTCATGTTCGGAATTGACAAATACAGAGCGGTCAAGGGCGGATACAGGATACCTATAGCTGTCCTGCTTGGCATGGCATTTGCCGGGGGAAGCATCGGTGCGTTGCTTGGAATGGTGACATTCAGACACAAGATAAGGAAGAATTATTTCTCGGTTGGAGTACCGCTTATACTTGTGATGCAGGTGGTGCTTCTGATGTGTGTGGTTAATCTGCTGTAGGGTCTGTAAATACCCCCAGTTCAGGCGGATAGTTGGTAAATGCAAAGAATGCAACCGCGAGAATTGCAAGTATGGTCATGGCAACGTAGTCGTTTATGCACATTTGCTTGGATTCTGATCTGTTCTCGGTTCGCAGTGCATATATAACCCCGGCGAAATAAAGTGCGATGTTCAGAATTTCATAATTCCTGCCCAGTATGCCATTTAGTGTGTAGAACACGACCACAATGAAAGCCATACCTGACAGGATACCGACAGTCCTT
>URJI01000039.1 GCA_900548215.1 uncultured Coprococcus sp.
GGCGATGAATCCGGAGGAGTGTGTATATTTTGCCAATCCGGGAAGCTATGAAGCATATAACGAGAAATTCTGCTTTCACTGGGCTGACAGCTATAATAATCCGATAAACAGATGGGACAAAATAGCTGAATTGCTGCTTTCGATACCGATGGCGCATGAGCTTATTGGATTCTATAGTGTTGCAGATCAGTCTGACAATGTACTTAAGGTTATGCGAAGTTACCAGTATTATGCAGCGAGCAAGATTTCCAAGCGCGTGAGCGAGATGAAGTGGAATGATCAGAGTATATATGGCGGTTATGTATGGCACACAACCGGATCGGGAAAGACTATGACAAGTTTCAAATCCGCACAGCTGATTGCCAATTCCAAGGATGCGGACAAGGTAGTATTTTTGATGGACAGGATCGAACTCGGCACACAGTCGCTCAGGGAATACAGAGGTTTTTCTGATGCCACTGATGATGTACAGGATACAGAGAATACTGAGGTATTACTGACAAAACTCAAGAGTGATTCTGTCAGGGATACACTTATAGTGACGTCTATACAGAAGATGAGCAGGATCAAGGATGAAGATGGCCTCAATGCCGCAGATATTGAGAAGATCAACAGAAAAAGAATAGTATTTATCGTAGATGAGTGTCACAGAAGTGTATTTGGCGATATGCTCTCTACGATAAAGTTCACGTTCCCAAGAGCTATATTCATCGGATTTTCAGGAACGCCTATTCTGGAAATAAACAAGAAAAAGGATACTACCACAGCAGATGTGTTTGGAGATGAGCTTGAGGGTACCAGATATACAGTTGCAGATGGCATGAGGGATGGAAATGTCCTTGGATTTGATACGATACCACAGCCTACATATAAGGACAGGGATCTCCGGGAGGTGGTTGCTCTGGAGAAAGCAAAGGCCAAAAGTATCCAGGATATAAAGGGAAATCCTGAAAAAGAACGAATATATATGCACTGGATGCAGGATGTTCCAATGGGGGCAGCCCTCGATGATAACGGCCGTGAGACGGAAAGTATAGAGGGATGTATAAAGGACGTTCAGTACAACAGAGCTGAGCACAGGAAGGCTGTTGTAGACGACATACTTGTGAATTGGAATGTGCAGAGCCATTTTGGAAAGTTCCATGCCATGCTGGCAACAAGCAGTATTCCAGAGGCTATGGCATATTACCGTGAATTGAAGTCCAGAAATACCAACCTGAAATTCACAGCAGTTTTTGATCCTCATGATGACAACAGAGAGGGTAGCATTGAGAAAATAGACGGAATAAATGATGTCCTTAAAGATTATTATGATACGTTTGGAGTGAGATTTACTATACCGACATATGCATCGTTTAAGAGAGATGTATGTGCAAGGCTGGCTCACAAATCGCCATATGTGGCAATTCACAATGACAGTTCCAAGTGTCTTGACATCATTATAGTTGTAGATCAGATGCTCACAGGATATGATTCGAAGTGGCTCAACACTCTGTACATGGACAAATTTTACAAATGGACAAATATTGAGATGATCATACAGGCATTTTCAAGGACGAACAGGGTGTTTACGAAGGATAAGTCACATGGAATTATAAGATATTACAGAAGACCTTATACCATGAAAAATATCATAGAATATGCATTTGAGCAGTATTCAGGTAATAAAGCATATGGTGTGTTTGTGATGAAGCTTCCGGATAATATACAGAGAATGAACATATGCTTTAAGGAGATAAAGGATCTGTTTGCGTCTGCAGGAATAGATGATTTTTCAAGACTGCAATCAGATCCCGCTGAGAGACAAAAGTTTTCAAAGCTTTTCAGGGAGCTGAATAAGTACCTTGAACCGGCGAAGGTTCAGGGCTTTGTGTGGGATAAGCTTACATATGAGGTTGAAGACTCAGATGGAGTAAGTGGTGTATATACAGTGGATTTTGACAAGGGAATCTATGATGCACTGCTTATGCGTTACAAGGAGCTGAGCCGTGGCGGAGATGGCGGCGGTGAAGACGCAGCTTATGACATAGACCCATATCTTATGTCGCTTTCAACTGAGAAGATAGATGCCGATTACATGGACAGCAGATTCAAGAAGTATATAAAGACCCTTGATGAACATGCAGATGAGGCGACAGTGGATGCTGCGCTGAATGAACTTCACAGATCATTTGCCAGTCTGTCCCAGGATGAACAGAAGTTTGCGAATATAGTCCTGAAGGACATTCAAAATGGTGATCTGATTGTTCATGATGACAGAAGTGTGAGGGATTATATCGTTGAATATCAGGCAAGGGCAAAGAATGATCAGATACACAGAATGGCAGCAATACTGGGACTGCATGAGCAGAAATTAAGAGATATCATGGATAAGCATGTGACGGAGAATGATATTGATGCATTTGGACAATATAATGATTTGGTACAGAGCGTCGATATAGATACTGCAAAAGCTTATTTTGATAAAAAGGAGGGCGTGGATATTCCGAAGAGAAAGGTTAGATCGAAGCTTGATTCCCTTCTTAGAAAGTACATTTTGTCGGGAGGATTTGATATCGAATAAAGGGACTGACAGGCACATACGATAGTTTTTAGTTCAGTCCTGACAGAAAACGCATGATCACATCGACGTCTTTGTTTTCAAGCTCCTGTATGATATGAATGTAGGTTTTCTGTGTTGTCGTCATACTGGAATGACCAAGTCTCCTTGCTACGCTGGCTATGGATACTCCGGCAAATAATAACAGAGACGCATGGGTATGTCTGAGCCCGTGTATAGTAATGACAGGTGCATCAATTTCACGGCAGTGTCTGGCGAGAACATCGTTGACTGTGGAATTGTACACCTGTTTTTTTATGAATATAGGTTCGTCCTCCGGCATATTTTTCAGCAATCCGGCGAATTGTATGACGGTCTGCCAGTCCAGCTGTATTTTGCGTATGGACGATCTGTTTTTTGTAGGCAGAAATCCTCCATCTCCTTTGTAGTTCCATGTTTTGGCTACGGAAACCAGCTGGCGTGAGAAATCAAAATCCTTTGGAGTCAGAGCCAGGGCCTCGGAGAAACGCATACCGGTTTTTGCCACCAGCAATATAAACCAGTCCCAGCTGACGTCGGTTCCCAGATCCAGATTGGCGAGAAGTTTCTGGAGTTCAAACTGATTGAGATATTTCTGCTTTTTATCCTTTGGCGGCCGTCCCTTTATTATTGCTTTTCTGGTTGGATCTCTTTCTATCAGACCCTCATCGACGGCGTCAAGAATAGCACATTTTATATGATGGTGAAAATCCATCGTTGTCTGGCGCTCGTGTTCGGCGGCATAGTTGTTAAGCAGCTGTTGATAGGTAATTCGTGTTATGTCGCCGATTTTGAGATCCGGTATAAGCCTGACAAGCCATTGGTGAGCCATCTTATATTTGCTCATGGTGACTGGGCGTATTGCGCCTTGTTTGTATGTGGTTATCCACTGCTCATAGAAATCAGTAAACAACATGTCTGAATTTGTTCGTTGAATCATATATAAGTCCTCCTTATGAAAAAATAGTGCTGTCAGTCCTGTATTTACTATACATGTTTGTAAATTTTTCTATAAAAAAATATGAAAAACAATTGGCTAAATATCGGATAGATGGGATAATACATTAAGAATAATGTTACGTGTTCTGTCATCTGTCAGAGGACGTGTTATAGAGGAGGGACTTATGTATTTAGTATTTGATGTAGGGGCAACATTTATAAAGTATGCGTTAATGGACGATGAGGGCAATATATCGGGAAAGGGTAAGACTCCAACCGACAGATATGCCGAGGCTGGAACTCCGGCATTTGTGGCGCAGATCAAGAAGGTGTATGACGAGAAGGTACTGGACTGTGACATAACAGGAATTGCCATGGGGCTTCCTGGACAGATAGATGTCGAGCGCGGCATAGTGTACGGCGGTGGCGGGATCAAGTATCTTGATGGTGCACATCTTGGTGATCTCATATCAGAGGCATGCGGCGGTGTGTCTGTAGCCCTTGAGAACGATGGCAAATGTGCGGCTCTCGCAGAGTTGTGGCTGGGCAATGCCAGCACGGCTACAAATGCAGCAGTCGTTGTCGTGGGTACAGGAATCGGCGGTGGAATAATCATTGACAGAAAGATCCACAGAGGCAAGAGACTTCTGGCAGGTGAATTGTCATATGCTCTCATGAACATGACAAGGGAAGAGGCGGATAATGTCAGATGCTGTGAAGAGCTGACTGTTGAGGAGACATTTGAATATAACCCGTTCATGGTAACCTCAACATGTACTGCAAGCTCCATTACATACAAGGCATCCAAGATCATGCATATGAAGCCTGAAGAGGTGACCGGTGAGATGGTATATCAATGGATAGATGAGGGCAATCAGGAGATCATAGATATGGTTGAGGACTCATACTTCTCCATAGCAAAGCTCTGCTGTAACCTGTACATGACGATAGATCCGGATGTCATACTTATCGGAGGTGGAATGAGTGCCAATCCGAACTTTGTTCCGGGGGTTAAGAAGTATGTGGACAAGATAAGAAAGATTACAAAGACCTATGATGGCATGGTTATCGACACATGCAAGTTCCGCAATGACTCGAATCTTCTTGGCGCGCTTTACAACTATAAGCAGAAGTATGAGGGTGTGAAATAAAATCGCAATAAAACAAACGTAAGATGGAGATGAACTGGAACAGATGGTTCATCTCTTTTATAAATACTATTGAAAATGTAAATCTATGGAGGGAAAATTATGATAATCACAAAGAAACATGGACTTCCGGAGAATTTTCTCTGGGGAGCATCGACAAGCGCATATCAGGTTGAGGGTGCCAATCTGTCACACGGCAAGGGTCCAAGTGTGCAGGATATCAAGACAGTTCCAGCGGGAACAAGTGAGCTGGACGTGTGCGCTGATTTTTACCACAGATATGCAGAGGACATAGCCCTCATGGCTGAGATGGGATTCAAGACATTCAGATTCTCCATCGCGTGGAGCAGAGTCCTCCCAGAGGGAACCGGCAGAGTCAACCAGGAGGGAATTGACTTCTACAACAATGTGATAAATGAGTGCCTCAAGTACGGAATCGAGCCGCTTGTCACAATGTTCCATTTTGATCTTCCTGCGGCTCTTGAGAAAAAAGGTGGCTGGTCGAGAAGAGAGAGTGTTGACGAGTTTGTTGAATTTGCAAAGCTTCTCTACACAAATTATGGCGACAGAGTAAAGTACTGGCTGACTATCAATGAGCAGAACATGCTCACACTTGTGGGTGACGTGATCGGAACCTGCAACATGGAGGGCGTGACAAATAAATACAAGAAGCTTTACCAGGAGAATCACCACATGCTCCTTGCTCAGGCAAAGGCCATGAAACTTCTCCACGAGATGTGCCCTGGAGCAAAGATTGGTCCTGCCCCGAACATCTCTCTGGTATATCCTGCCACATGTAAGCCGAAGGATGTCCTGGCAGCACAGAACTTCAACGCGATAAGAAACTGGCTTTACCTTGATATGGCAGTGTATGGAAGATACAACGACCTGGTGTGGAAGTTCCTTGAAGAGCATGACGCTATCCCTGTTATTGAGGCTGGAGATATGGATATCATGGCGCAGGCAAAGCCTGATTTTATAGGTTTCAATTATTATAACACTGCAACGGTTGAGTGGGATGACAGCCCGGTTGCTGTGACGGACTCAGAAAAAAAGGATCAGCAATCAGCCGGTATTGAGCCGGGGGTATACAAGGCGTATCCAAATCCAAATCTTCTCCGCACAGAGTTTGGCTGGGAGATAGACCCTGACGGCTTCAGGGCAACTATAAGAGAGATGTACAGCAGATATCACCTTCCTATGATTGTGACAGAAAATGGTCTTGGCGCATATGACAAGCTTACAGAGGACGGCAAGGTACACGACGACTATCGTATAGAGTACTTAAGAAAGCATATAGAGCAGATTAAGCTGGCAGCAGACGAGGGCGCAGAGATGATGGGTTACTGTCCTTGGTCAGCAATTGATCTCGTGTCCACCCACGAGGGAATCACCAAGAGATACGGCTTTATATATGTCAACAGAGATGAGTTTGACATGAAGGATCTTGCGAGATACAGAAAGGATTCCTTCTACTGGTACAAGAAGGTCATCGAGACTAACGGCGAGGATCTGAGCTAGCTTGTAGTTGAGTAAAAGCACTGGGAGACTGGGTGAGAGTTGCTTGAGATTTGTTTGCGATATAATTGGGCTAAAACGTAGATTTACTTGCGTAAAAGATAAAATAAAGTCCTTGCATTAATTTATTTATGTGCTATACTTAATAAAGTCACTAACATACACCAACGCGTTAAAGTGACGTAAGTTTAAACTGAGAAAAATATCTAGAAGATACAAATTGAAAAACAGATTTGTAGAAAATAAACTCAGAAATATCAGAGAGAAAAACAAAAAGAGAAAATCAAAAAACAAAACACAAAATAAAAAACAAGAAGGAGGACACTATTATGATAGGCGGAGATCTGATCACCTACAGACCTGACATTCAGGTACTTGACGCAACAATAAGAGATGGAGGACTTGTCAATGACTTCTATTTTACTGACGAGTTTATAAGAGCCCTCTATGAAGCGAACATCAAGGCGGGGGTTGATTATATGGAATTCGGCTATAAGGCCTCCAAGGAAATGTTTGATGTGAACAAATTCGGCAAATGGAAGTTCTGTAACGAGGAGGACATAAGAGCCATCGTCGGAGAGAACAATACAGATCTGAAGATCTCAGTTATGGCAGATGTCGGAAGATGCGACTACAAGAAGGACATCGTCGACAGAGCCGACAGTGTCATCGATCTGGTGAGGGTTGCGACATACATCAACACTATGCCGGCAGCCATCGAGATGATTGAGGATGCACATGCAAAGGGATACGAGACCACATGCAACATCATGGCAGTTTCAAAGGATCAGGAGTCGGATATTGATCTTGCTCTTGAGCTGCTTGGCAAGAGCAATGTAGATGGAATATACATTGTTGACAGCTACGGCTCACTGTACCCTGAGCAGATCAAGAAACTCGCGGAGAAATATGTCGCGGTTGGAGAGAAGTATGGCAAGAAGATAGGAATACATGCACACGACAACTTAAAGCTTGCCTATGCCAACACTGTTGAGGCAATGAGGAGTGGTGCGAGTATGCTCGATGGAACTGTAAGCTGTATGGGCAGGGGCGCAGGAAATTGTGCACTTGAGCTTCTTCTTGGATTTCTCAGAAATCCAAAGTACAACCTGTATCACATCCTGAAGTTCATAGAGCAGTACATGGTTCCGCTCAAGGCAAAGGGAGATGCAGTATGGGGCTATGATGTGCCATACATGCTGACCGGAATGCTGAATCAGCACCCAAGGGAAGCCATCGATTTCATCAAGAATGAAAGACACGATTACGCAGACATGTACAGCTACCTTATGTACAGGGAGTAGTCAGCTGCTAAGAATGTATGCCATACAGTGAGTAACCAGTTGCTGCGAATGCATACAATACAGAGAGGAAACAAATATCTTGATATATGTCATGGCAATAGTTTATAATAAGCGTTGGTACAGTATTTAACATAAAACAAAATAATATACATATAGTGGTTTGGACACAGGCAATGGTGTTCAAAATAAAGGGGAGGACTCCTGGTGTCAGTTATCGCTGGCATCAGGAGTTTTTCTTCTTTTTTGAATGCTGTGTGTTATAATCGGATGTGTAGTGTCAAATTTGTCAAAAAACAACAAGAGAATACTTGGGAAGATTGATATGTGTAACGACAGTACTTGGAAACATATAGAAATAACAGGAGGACAGCACGTGAACATAGGAATATTGGGCGCAGGCAAGATCGCCGGTGTAATGGCAGATACGATAAATAAGATGGCTGATGTAGAATTGTATGCGGTAGGTTCAAGAACTTTGGAAAAGGCAAATGCATTTGCCAGGGAATTTGCTATAGATAAGGCTTATGGAAGTTATGAAGAACTGGTAAGTGATGACGCGATAGATCTTATATATATTGCAACGCCGCATTCACATCACTATGAGCATATGAAACTCTGCATAGAACATGGAAGAAATGTACTCTGCGAGAAAGCATTTACCTACGATGCTGCGCAGGCTGAGGAGATCGCAGCTCTGGCAGCAGAGAAGAAGGTGTATGTGGCTGAGGCGATATGGACGAGATATATGCCATCAAGACGTATAATAAATGAGATCCTGGAATCAGGTGTGATAGGGGATATCAGGACAATGACCTGCAATCTGTCCTATCCGATATCAAAGATAGAGCGCCTGATCAGACCTGAGCTGGCAGGAGGTGCCCTTTTAGACGTGGGAGTTTATGGGCTGAACTTCATTGTCATGCATATGGGTAAGGAGATCTCAGCTATCGAATCGTCTGTCATGATGCATGAGACCGGGGTAGACGGACAGGAGAGCATAACAGTCAAATACGAAGACGGAAGGATGGCAGTGACGACCCACAGCATATATGGCAGATCAGACAGAAAAGGAATCTTCTATGGTGAGAAAGGATATATGATAGTCGATAATATAAATAATCCGCAGGGGATAGATGTGTTCGACTGTGAGGACAGGCTTATCAGACACGTGGATGTGCCAGAACAGATAAGTGGTTATGAGTATGAGATCATGGAAAGTCTGGATATGATCAGACAGGGACGGACGCAGAGTGAGTCGATGCCTCTGGCTGAGTCGATATATATGATGAAGCTTATGGATGATATTAGAAAAGAGTGGAATAAAAAGTGATAATTTTATATATACTTGGCGGAATCATAGCCATATTTCTGATGTACATACTTTTTCTCTTCGTGTGCAGTCTGTTCGTGAGAACTGACAGGCAGTATATGGAGGACAGCAGGTTCTACAGGCATCTGCTGTATGGTGCCACCGGATTTGCCATGTGGTTTCTAAGAGTGAAAATGCATGTGACTGGCATGGAGAAGATTCCAGTGGATGTCAAACCACTCTTTGTGGGAAATCATCTGTCAAATTATGATCCGCTGATAGAATGGCAGGTATTTAAGAAGTGGGATGTGGCATTTATATCCAAGCCGGAGAATTTTAAGATACCGATATTCGGCAGGATCATCAGAAGATGCTGCTTTATGCCGATAGACAGATCAGATCCGGGTAAGGCATTGTCTACGATCAAGACGGCTACCGAGATTCTCCAGAAGGGAGATATGGCAGTTGGAGTATACCCGGAGGGAACGAGAAACAGACAGGGCGGACTTCTGCCATTTCACACGGGTGTTTTCAGAATAGCCCAGAAAGCGCATGCGCCGATAGTCGTCATGGCGATACATGGAACGGAGAACATCTACAGGAATGTGCTGAGGCGCAGATCTGACGTCTATATAGATGCGGTGGATGTGATACCTGCCGATGAGGTAAAAGCAATGAAGAAGAATGAGATCAGCGACAGGGTGAGACTTGTTCTTGAGAAAGATGAAAAGGGTAAAAACTATGGGAAGGAAGTACATTTTATATAATTCACTGGCGGGCAACGGCAAATGTATGTATGACGTGCAGGCACTTGCAGATACATATCCTGATGCGATACTCAAGAAGATGACAGAGATCGCTTCATATGCGGAGTTCATGGGATCGCTTGCAGAGGATGACGAGGTTATCCTGTGCGGCGGTGACGGAACGCTGAACATATTTGTGAATGACATAAAGGACATGGATGTGAAGAATACCATCTACTATTATGCCTCCGGAAGCGGCAATGACTTTGCAAAGGACATAGGACATAACAGTCATGACACTCCGGATTACCAGATAAATCAGTACATACAGCATCTCCCGGAGGTGACGATCAACGGCAAAAAGTGGCTGTTCATCAACAATGTTGGATTCGGAATAGACGGTTACTGCTGTGAGGAGGGCGACCGCCAGAGGACAAAGAATGAGAAAACTCATAAGAACAAGCCTGTGAACTATACGGCTATAGCTATCAAAGGCCTGCTCTACGCATTCAAACCGAGAAATGCTGTGGTGAAAGTGGATGGAGTCCGTCATGAATATAAAAATGCCTGGCTCGTGCCAACCATGAATGGCAGATATTATGGCGGCGGAATGATGGCTGCCCCCGGGCAGGACAGACTGAATCCGGAGCATACAGTTTCGGTTATGGTGTTCCGCGGCAAGGGCAAGCTTGGAACCCTTATGATCTTTCCTTCTATATTCAAGGGAGAGCATGTCAAGTACGAAAAGCATGTTGATATATTCAACGCAAAAGAGGTTGAGGTTGAATTTGATCGCCCGACACCACTTCAGATAGACGGCGAGACGATACTTGGAGTTACATCATACAAAGTTAAAGCGTGGAGCCTAGATCAGAAATAAAAAAGTTTTGAAAATCCGAATAATATAAAGTTCAAAAAACTTGCAAATATGCTGACGTCATTTATACTATTTTAATAGATTGTACGCTGAAAAAGGAGGTATTGTATGCGGGAGATGCGGAGAAGTGACAGGATGATAACAGATCGTGAAGAGATAGTGGATGTACTTGATTCGTGCAAGGTGTTTCGTATGGCGGTGCACGATGAAGAGGGAATGTACATAGTTCCGCTGAATTTCGGTTATACCTACGAAGATAATGTCCTGAAGCTTTACTTTCACTCTGCCGGCGAGGGCAGGAAGGTGGATGCTTTGGCGGCAGATCCGAAGGTTGCCATAGAGATGGACACGGATCATTATCTGGTTGAGGGACCAAATGCATGCAGTTTTGGTTATCTCTACAGTAGTATCATGGGAAATGGCACAGCCAGAAAGCTCACAGAACCGGATGAGAAGTGCGCGGCACTTAACTGCCTCATGAATCATCAGCTCACAAGAAATACTGATAATATGAGGTCGTTTGACAAGATAGAGAAGAAGAAATACAACTACTCAGACCAGATGCTTGCAGCGGTAAATGTGTATGAGATAGTTGTGGAGAATTTTACGTGTAAATCAAGAAGATAAGCGCGCTGGGATGACGAGAGTTGGGGTATGATCAACACAAAAAAACAACGCAGCACGCGGTGCAGATAAGAAACGATATCGGTTGTGGCGTGATTGGTGAAATTCAAGTAAGTTATTACGAGATCAATAGTTCGTGTGGTTTAAAGAATTGACGTAAAACATAATACAAATTATAATCAGACAGGATATAGTACAAATGAAGTATGTATATTGTTTCGCAGTACAGTTCAGATGGTGCGGAATATTTAGAAGATTTTAAAACATGAAGTAATTAGGTAGAAAGGTGATACAGGAGATGGATTACAACAAATTAGCGGATTTGATATTTGCAGATATAACAGATACAGTGGATGACCTCGAGAAGAGATTCCCTGAGAGAGATCTTCCAGAGGGAGCAAAGGTGACAAGATTTGCGCCAAGCCCTACAGGATACATGCACATCGGCGGACTGTATGCTGCCATGATCTCTAGAAAGCTTGCAAAGCAGAGCGGTGGCGTGTTCTACCTCAGAATAGAGGATACCGATAGGAAGAGAGAGCTTGAGGACGGTGTAAATGAGATCATCAATTCGCTTAAGAAGTTTGACCTTGGATTTGACGAGGGACCATTTGAGGGCGGCGAGACTATATATGGCCCATATAAGCAGAGTGAGAGAAAAGAGATATATCAGACCTGTGTCAAGAAGCTTATGCAGGAGGGATATGCATATCCTGACTTTACAACAGCCGAGGAGCTTGACGAGATCAGGGCAAAGCAGGAGGCTGCAAAGGTTGACATAGGATATTACGGTGAGTATGCGGTTGGAAGAAACCTGACATACGAGCAGATAGAGGAGAAGCTTGCTGCGGGCGAGCCTTATGTTGTGAGACTCAAGAGTCCGGGTGAGGCAGGAAAGACTGTTATCTACAGCGATCCTATCAGGGGCAAGATTGAGATGCCTGAGAATATCATGGATGTGGTACTTCTGAAGTCAGATGGAATACCTACATACCATTTTGCACATGCAGTTGACGATCACTTCATGAGGACAAATCTTGTCATCAGAGGAGACGAGTGGCTTGCGTCATACCCACTCCACAAGCAGCTCTTTGATCTGTGTGGATTTGCGCTTCCAAAGTATGCGCATATCGCACCTATCATGAAGCTTGAGGTAACAGTGGATGAGGAGGGCGAGCACCAGAGAAAGAGAAAGCTCAGCAAGAGAAAGGATCCGGAGGCTGCGGTTGGCTTCTATGCAGAGCAGGGCTTCCCATCAGTCAGCGTGCTTGAGTACCTTATGACAATTGCAAACTCCAACTACGAGGAGTGGCATGCAGCCCATGCGGACAAGACAATAGACGACTTCACACTCTCACTCAAGAAGATGCCTGTCAGCGGTGCGCTTTTTGATATGGTGAAGCTCAACGATGTCAGCAAGGAGATGATCTCAAAGCTCACAGCCGAGGAGTGCTACGACCTCATCATGGAGTGGGCAAAGGAGCATGACAAGAACATATATACATTTGGCACACAGGACAAGGACGGCTTCATGAAGACCATAAACCTGTGGAAGATGTCAGGCAAGAAGGTCCGCAAGGACGTCGGCAAATGGTCAGATCTGCGCGCGATGTTCGGCTATTTGTACACACCTGAGGACGAGCTGGATCTCCAGTATGAGATAGACGAGAAGTACACACCGGAGATGATCACAGAGGTTATCGAGGAGTACAAGAAGGATCTCTTCCTTGACTCAGAGGATTGGTTCTCAAGCATGAAGGTCATGGGCGAGAAGATCGGCTACTGTCCAAATGTCAAGGAGTACAAGCAGAATCCTGACGGATATAAGGGCAGCATCACAGATGTATGTACCATAGTCAGAGTTGCCATCACAGGCAAGCAGAATTCACCTGACCTGTTCACCATCATGAACGTGATCGGAAAAGAAAAGACCATGGGCAGACTGGACAAGTTCCTTGCGTGGGTGAATAGATAGGACGGCTGCGGCTTGCATTGAACGGAATAGGCAAAATAGATGACGTAAAAGAAGGGATAGGATTATTATGAATAAGAAGATATATGACGGTTACACATATGTAGACGGTGGCGTGTGCGCTGCAAAGGGTTTCACAGCAAATGGACTTAATTGTGGACTGAACCCTGATAAGAACAAGAATGATCTCGGAATGGTATTTTCAGAGGTGCCATGTGTGGCAGCAGGCGTGTATACACAGAACAAGGTGAAGGGCGCGCCGGTCACAGTTACCAAGGAGCACCTGAAGAAGTCTGGCAACAAGGCACAGGCAGTCATTGTGAACTCCAAGAATGCCAACACATGCAACGCAGATGGAATAGAGAAGGCTGAGAAGATATCCCAGCTTGCAGCGGATGCCCTTGGCATAGATGTGAATCTTGTCATCAATGCTTCAACAGGTGTCATCGGACAGATCATCCCTATCGAGCCATTTGAGGAGCATATGAAAGAGCTTGCAGACGGTCTCTCAGCAGACGGCAACGACAAGGCGGCAAATGCTATCATGACCACAGACACAGTTGACAAGCAGGTTGCTGTCCAGTTTGATATAGACGGTGTGACATGTACTTTAGGCGGTATGGCAAAGGGAAGCGGAATGATCCATCCAAACATGGCTACAACGCTTAACTTCATCACATCAGACATAGCTATTACATCAGAGCTTATCCAGAAGGCACTCTCAGAGATCGTAAAGGTTACTTACAACTGTCTCTCAGTAGATGGAGACCAGTCCACAAACGATACCCTGACAGTCATGGCAAATGGCCTTGCGGGCAACACGCTCATCGACACGGAGAACGAAGCTTATGAGAAGTTCAAGAAGGCGCTCTACATAGTTATGGAGTGCATGACTATGATGCTCGCATCAGACGGCGAGGGCGCAACCAAGATGATCGAGTGTACAGTTGCAGGAGCACCTGATCTTGACACAGCCATCATCGTGGCAAAGAGCGTTATCCGTTCCCCACTTACAAAGTGTGCTATGTTCGGCGAGGATGCCAACTGGGGACGTATTCTCTGTGCCATCGGATATGCTGAGGCTGACTTTGATATAGACAAGGTTGCAGTAGATCTCGAGTCAGAATTTGGCGTGGTTCCAGTATGCCGCAACGGAGCAGGCGTACCATTCTCAGAGGAGAAGGCAGCCAAGGTATTGAGCTCAGATGAGATACACATCAACATAGATCTCGGAATCGGTGAAGTGACAGCCAAGGCATGGGGCTGTGACCTGACATATGATTACGTGAAGATCAATGGGGATTATCGTTCGTAGGTTTTACTCGTAAATAAAAATAAGACACTGATCAAAATGATGTTGGTCAGTGTCTTATTTTTTTATTGGAAATGGCTGTTTGCAGCTAGAAACACCAGTTATGTAATTCATATCAACGTTGTAATACCTGGCAAGTTCGATAAGACATTCAATCGGCATGCGAACTTTGCCTTTTTCGTAGTCAGAATATGTTGTCTGCGCAACATGTATTAGAAATTGCTAAAATTAAGAATACAAACTTCATTGAAAATCCCACAATAAATTGGTAAGATAGTAAGCAAGATAATAAGCAAGATGGAGGTGAGCTGATGAGCGGTTATGTACCACCATATACGATATCGAATAAAATGCTTGAACTTGTTTCAGAGATATCTGAAAAGGTTGGAAGGATTACCAGTCATAAAGAGCTGGAGTCAAAGCCACATTTGCGCAGAAACAACAGAATAAGATCGATTCATTCTTCGTTAAAGATAGAGGCAAATTCGCTGTCATTAAGTGATGTCAGAGATGTAATAAACGGCCATCTTGTTCTTGGAGATCAAAAGGAAATACAGGAAGTGAAAAATGCATACGCAGCTTATGAGAAGATTTCTGAAATAGATCCGACAAGTATATCAGACCTGAAAAGGATTCATGGAATATTGACATACAGGACCGCCCGCGAGTCAGGTGTATTCAGAAAAGGTAATGAGGGTGTGTTTTCAGGCAGTGAGTGTATATTTGTAGCTCCTCCACAACATATGATAAATGAGCTTATGAGAGATCTGATGCAGTGGGTTAAAGAAAATGAGGTAGTTATTCACCCACTTATCTTATCTGCAATATTTCATTATGAGTTTGTGTTTATTCATCCATTTGCAGATGGAAATGGAAGAATGGCAAGATTGTGGCATACGGTTATTCTGTATAGGTGGAGAAACGTATTTGAATATATACCACTGGAGAGCCAGATTGAACGGTTTCAGAATGAATATTATGATGCGATAGCGGTATGTCATACAAAAGGCAACCCGGACATATTTATAGAATTCATGCTCGATATGATAAATCAGATCCTTGATGAAGTCATCTTACAGGTAAACAGATCAAATGCAGAAGTTTCAGAGTATGTGAAGCGGATGCTGGCGGTCATGGAATATGATGTTCCGTATACGTCAAATTTCATAATGGAGGCGTTGAGGCTTAAGTCCAAAGAGACCCTTAGAAAAAATTATATAAATCCGGCGATGGAGCTTGGACTGATAAAGATGACATTGCCTGATAAACCTAACAGCAGAAATCAGAGATATGTAAAGCAGTAGAAAAGTTATGTCATCAGGTAATGCAATAAAACAACTTTTCCATATCAAATAAACGAAACTGACTGTAAAATATAAATTGTAAACAAAACACTAAAAGTTTGAAATACCCAACGGAGGTTAAACACATGGAAGATAGAGTACTTGACTGGGCATTATATGAGAAGACAGCCCGTGAGATGGCTGCAGAGGGACTTGTTCTGTTAAAGAACGACAACAAAGCTCTGCCACTTAAGCAGGGAGAGACGGTTTCTGTATTTGGACGTATGCAGAACCATTATTATAAGAGTGGAACCGGTTCGGGCGGCATGGTGAATGTTGCTAGAGTGGTAGGAATCCTTGATGCACTTAATGAGTGTAAGGATGTGAATGTCAATCAGAAACTGGCAGAGACTTATGCCGCATGGGATAAGGAACATCCTGTGGAGCTGGGACTTGGCTGGGGACAGGAACCGTGGTCACAGGCAGAGATGCCGGTTACAGAGGAGCTCGTGCAGGAAGCTGCCGGCGAGTCGGATTCAGCCATAGTGATAATTGCAAGAACAGCTGGTGAGGACAAGGACAATACACTTGAAAAAGGAGCTTTTATGCTCACTGATATAGAGACTGATATGCTTAGACTTGTCAGAGAGAATTTCCAGAAGATGGTCGTTCTCTTGAATGTCGGCGGTCTTATAGATATGTCATTTCTTGACACGATCTCTCCGGATGCCTGCATGTATGTATGGCAGGGCGGAATGCTCGGCGGATATGGAGTGGCTGATGTCCTCGTAGGAGATGTCAGCCCTTCAGGAAAACTCACAGACACGATAGCCTATGATATCAAGGATTATCCTGCGTATGACAATTTCGGCGGCGAAGAGAAAAACTTCTACGCTGAGGATATCTATGTGGGATACCGTTACTTTGAGACATTTGCAAAGGATAAGGTCAGATATCCGTTTGGATACGGATTGTCATATACAGACTTCAAGATCGGCGTAAAGCATGCAAGCCTGGATTTTGAAAAAGGCGTGGCGAATATCTGTGTCAAAGTCACAAATACAGGAAAGAGACTTGGCAAGGAGGTTGTCCAGGTGTACGGTGAGATGCCTCAGGGCAGACTTGGCAAGCCATCCAGAGTACTCATTGATTTTGCGAAGACAAAGGAGCTTGTTCCGGGACTTTGCGATGAGCTGAAGTTTGAGATTCCGCTTGACCGTATGGCATCATTTGATGATTCGGGAGTCACGGGCCACAGAAACTGTTATGTGCTTGAAGCTGGAGACTACACTATCCATGTAGGAAACAGCATAAGAAATACAACAGAGTGTCTGTTCTTTGAGCTTGCTGAGACAGTGGAGCTTCAGAAACTTCAGGAGGCACTTGCACCATATGAGAAGTTTGACCGCATGAAACCATTCTGTGATGAGAACGGCAGGATGCTTATAGAGTATGAGGAGACACCTCTAGTCACTGTTGATATGTATGACAGGAGAGAGCAGGAGCTGCCGGAGGAGATACCTGTTACCGGTGACAAGGGAATTATGCTTCTTGATGTAAGGGAAGGCAAGGCCACCATGGATGAGTTTATAGCGCAGTTTGATGATGAGGATCTGGCATGCTTTGTCCGCGGCGAGGGAATGGGAAGTTCTCTTGTGACGGCGGGAACAGCGTCAGCATTTGCCGGGGTATCGCCAAATTTGATCGCACATAAGATTCCGTCGGTGTGCTGTGATGACGGACCATCGGGAATGAGACTCGACTCAGGTATGAAGGCATTCTCACTTCCAAATGGCACTCTGTGCGGATGTTCATTTAACAAAGAATTGAACACCAGACTGTATGCACTTCTTGGACTTGAGATGACAGCAAATAAGGTTGAGGTTCTTCTTGGACCGGGAATGAATATCCACCGTCACCCGCTTAATGGGCGAAACTTTGAGTATTTCTCCGAGGATCCATACCTTACGGGTTCCATTGCAACTGCCCAGTTAGAGGGACTTAAGTCCAGTGGTGTGTCCGGAACGATCAAGCATTTCTGCGGAAATAATCAGGAGTATCACCGCCATACAACGGACTCGGTCATCTCCCAGAGAGCACTCAGGGAGATATACCTGAAGGGATTTGAGATAGCTGTCAAGTCAGGATATGCCGACTCTGTCATGACAACATATGGTCTGGTAAATGGTCTCTACACTGCAGGAAGTTATGATCTGAATACAACGATACTCAGAAATGAGTGGGGATTTACAGGCGTGGTCATGACAGATTGGTGGGCATCCATCAACCGCAGAGGTATGGAGCCGGATGCAAATGACTTTGCGACTATGATACAGGCACAGAATGACATGTATATGTGCTGCCCGGACGGCTCGAAGAACATGGGCGGAGATAATGTCATAGAGGCACTTCAGGACGGACGTATATTGAGAGCTGAGCTTCAGAGAATTGCAAAGAATGTGTGTAACTTTGCCATGAATACGAATGCATTTAAGCGTCTTGTGGGAGAGCCTGTAGAGGTAGAGATAATAAACCGTCCAAAGCAGGCGGACGACTTTTCAATTGATGATGTGGAATACATCAATGTCGACAGAGACATACTTATAGATCTGACAGAGAAGGCCAGCACCGCCGACACGAATTACGTCATAGCCCTTGATGTTGAACATCCGGGAGAGTACGAGGTGAGCCTGAGGGGAAGTTCGACACTCGAAAAGCTTGCCCAGCTGCCGTGTACCCTGTTTTTCAACGGATTCCCTGTGAGCAACTTCACATTTAACGGAACTGACGGCAAGGATGTTGTGATCAGGAAAGAGGTCAAATTTTACGGCAGATTCAATGTGCTCCGACTGTATGTGAAGTCGAATGGACTCGATCTGAAAGATATAGAATTCCGTTTTGAGAAGGAGCTGCAGTGAGAATAAAATATACAAAGAAGCAGCATGAAGACGAGACGACCGATGAATGGTTGTCTCGTCATTTTGAAATCAATAGAACTGTATTAATTCAATCAAGATTTTGAAAAAATATTGACATAGACTGCCATAGATGGTAACCTAAATTAACTCTTTGCACTGCATATAAATCTACAGTACAAACTGAGCAGACCATTGGCGAAAGCCAAGGAGTCGGGCCATCATGGCAGTGGAATCTTTACATCCACGGGACAGTAGTTACTAATACTGAGTCGTGGGTGTTTTTTTATACTCTTTTAGACATTCTATAAAATTCCCCACATATATTTAGTGATAAGAGCTTTCTGAAATTTATTGATCACGCAGCATCGGTCTTTTGATTAAGGTGATTATCAATAGACTGGTGTTCATTAGGAAAGGATGGCTGATTATATGGAAAGCGCAAACAAAATAAACACGATGGCGGCATCTGCCGTATCAGAGGATGAGTTTAAAAAGGTTGCAAATAAAGTATCGTTTATAACGATAGTACAGAACATACTTCTGTCAGTGTTCAAATTATTTGCGGGAATATTTGCACATTCAAATGCAATGATAAGTGATGCGGTACATTCAGCATCAGACGTGTTCAGCACCATAATAGTGATAATTGGAGTAAGACTAGCGTCGAAGGAATCCGACAAGGAGCATCCTTACGGTCATGAGAGACTTGAGTGCGTGGCAGCAATCGTGCTGTCTATAGTGCTGCTGTATACCGGTATCAAGATCGGCTCGCAGGCGGTTAAGGACATAATCGGTGGCAATTACCAAAGCCTGCAGAAACCGGGGGTGCTGGCACTGGTGGCGGCTGTTGTATCCATTGTCACAAAGGAGATAATGTACTGGTACACAAGACACTATGCGAAGAAGATAGATTCAAGCGCACTTATGGCAGATGCATGGCATCACCGCTCAGATGCGCTGTCATCGGTCGGCGCGCTTATTGGTATCGGTGGTGCGATGATGGGATTCCCGGTTATGGATTCCATTGCAAGTATTGTTATCTTTGTATTCATAGCTAAGGCGGCATACGATATATTCAAGGATGCCATGGACAAGATGGTGGATCACTCCTGTGATGATGAGACAGAGAAAGAGATGAGGGATTTTGTGCTCGCCCAGAATGAGGTTCTCAGTGTTGATCTTCTCCACACAAGGATATTTGGCAACAAGATATATGTAGATGTAGAGATAGGTGTAAACGGTTCATATACATTAAGACATGCGCATGAGATAGCGGAAGAGGTCCATAAGGGCATAGAGAAGAATTTTCCAAAGGTAAAGCATGTGATGGTGCATGTAAATCCTGCGGATGCTTCATAGTAATATAAATAAAATATTAATTCAAAAGTATAGGGCGTTGACCGGTGGGGCAACGTCTTTTGTTTTATTAAGGTCGGGAGCCGGAAGGACCGGAGTGGTCAGACCCCATCCGCCTTCTTCTTTGGGGTCAGACCCCATTCTTGAGTTGTAAAACAACGAAACAATCAAAAACGGTCAAAAATATTCAAAAAACTTCAGAAATATGATTGACAATCTTCATTTGTGGTGATATCATGCATGTAGATTGATTGAAAGTGACTGAAATTAAGCAGAAATCACCTTGAAACAATCATAAACAATTGGAAAAAGTCAAAAAGTATGATATCCTAAAGAAAACGAAATTATAGATTACGGATATAAATATATTTCAGTGAAATAATTACGAAAACACACAGACTAACACATACAGGAGACGTACTTGTTGTACAGGAGGCAATTATTATGATGACAGAGGACAGATACACAGCGATTTTAGAAGCACTGAAAGAGAAAAAGTCTATGACAGTTGCAGAGTTCACGGAGATCACGGGAGCGTCAGAATCTACTATAAGAAGAGATTTGATAGCTCTGGACGATATGGGTAAGATCAAGAGATTCCATGGTGGCGCCAAGGCGATCGAGCATGAATACATCACCAATGAGGCACCGGTTTCAGCCAAGGCACAGCTCAATGTCGAAGAGAAAAGTGCCATTGCAAAATATGCGGCAACGATGATCAATGATGAAGATTTCATATTTATAGATGCAGGAACCAGCACGGCGCTCATGATCGACTATATCGGCGAAACAAATGCCACATTTGTCACCAATGGAATAGCACATGCCAAGCGGCTTCTCAAGAAGAACCTTAGAACGTATATGATAGGCGGGCTTGTAAAGCCGATCACAGAGGCGATCATCGGAGCCGAGGCGGTCAATTCCATGAAAAAGTTCAATTTCACAAAGTGCTTTCTTGGAACAAATGGGATTCATATGGATTATGGATTCACGACGGTCGATGTGGAAGAGGCTATGGTGAAGATGGAAGCGGTGAACAGATCTTATGCCAGCATAGTCCTTGCCGACAGCAGCAAGTTTGACAAGGTGACAGCGGTGACATTTGCGGCAATCGAAAAAGCCTGTATTATCACGGACAGACTTGTAAATGATAAGTACATAGACGCCACAGTTGTAAAGGAGGTACTCAAATAATGATTTATACGGTGACATTCAATCCGGCGCTCGATTATGTTGTCAAGATGGACAGCCTTGAGCTTGGAATGGTGAACAGAAGTAAGTCAGAAGCCATATTCTATGGCGGTAAAGGTATCAATGTCTCCACCGTACTTAAGAACATAGGAGTTGATTCCGTAGCTCTCGGTTTTGTTGCTGGATTTACCGGTAAGGAGATTGAGGACGGAGTCAAGGCCATGGGTGTTAAGACAGATTTTATCCAGCTGAAGAATGGTCTCAGCAGGATAAACGTCAAGATCAAGGCAGAGCAGGAGACCGAGATCAACGGACAGGGCCCCGATATTGAGAAAGATGAGCTTCAGCATATGTTTGATAAGCTGGACAAGCTTCAGTCTGGAGATTGCCTGATACTTGCAGGAACCATACCAGCATCACTTCCATCTGACATATACGAGCAGATCATGGAGAAGTTTATGAACAGGAACATCGATATCGTGGTGGATGCGACAAAGGATCTTCTGCTCAATGTATTGAAGTTCCATCCATTCCTCATCAAGCCTAACAACCATGAGCTTGGCGAGATGTTCGGAGTTGTCTTAAAGACAGACGATGAGATTGTTGAGTATGCGAAGAAGCTTCAGGTCATGGGTGCAAGAAATGTGCTCATATCCATGGCAGGGGATGGAGCAATACTCATTACAGAGACAGGAGAGGTTCACAAGATCGGAGTTCCAAAGGGAACGGTTGTGAACTCAGTAGGGGCAGGTGATTCCATGGTTGCAGGATTTACAGCAAGCTACCTGAAGGATCACGATTACATGGAGGCGCTGAAGAGAGGAACAGCAACAGGAAGTGCAACAGCATTTTCAGAAGGCCTCGCCACAGCGGACAAAGTAGAAGAACTCTACAAGCAGTTATAGTAAAACGTACGTGTTCCGTCATGAGAGGGAATACTTAGGAGATTCAGATATCGCACAGCAGCATATGTGGATGCAGCTGATTATTTAAGAGGAGGTTACGCTTATGAGAATTACAGAGCTTTTATCAAAGGAAAGCATTGCTCTGGGTGTAAAGGTAGATTCAAAGGATGCAGCGATCGACTACCTTGTAAACCTGCACGATGCAGCAGGCAACATCTCAGACAAGAAAACATACAAAGAAGGAATACTTAAGAGAGAGGAAGAGGGCTCAACAGCTATAGGAGAAGGAATAGCAATCCCTCACTCCAAGAACAAGGCAGTCAAGAGACCTGGACTTGCAGCTATGACAGTTCCAGATGGAGTTGATTACGACTCACTTGACGGACAGCCATCAAACCTGTTCTTCATGATCGCAGCACCAGAGAGCGGATCAGATGTACATCTTGAGGTACTTTCAAGACTGTCTATGCTCCTCATGGATGAGGACTTCAGAGCAGAGCTTCTGAAGGCAGCAGACAAGGATGCATTCCTTGCAGTCGTTGATAAATATGAGAATGCAAAGTTCCCAGAGGAAGATGTGACAAAGCGCCTAGAGCCAGAAACTGTTCCTGAGAAGAAGGGCTTCAGAGTGCTTGCCGTTACAGCGTGTCCTACAGGAATAGCTCACACATATATGGCAGCCGAGGCACTTGAGAAGGCCGGTGCCAAGATGGGATATGCTTTAAAGGCTGAGACAAATGGCTCAGGCGGAGCAAAAAATATACTTACTGATGAAGAGATTGCAAACTGTGATGGCATCATAGTTGCGGCTGACAAGAATGTTGAGACAGCAAGATTTGATGGAAAGCCGGTCCTTTTCACAAGAGTGGCAGATGGAATACACAAGCCTGAGGAACTCATACAGAAGATCGTGGATGGTCAGGTCCCTGTTCACCACGAGGAGGGTGGCAGAAAAGAGTCGAGCAGTGCAAATGGCAGTGTAGGAAGTAGGATCTACAAGCATCTTATGAACGGAGTATCACATATGCTCCCATTCGTAATCGGCGGTGGTATCCTCACAGCTCTTGCATTCCTTATAGATACACTTTGCGGATTTGGTGCAACAGGTGGATCCAACTTCGGTTCCATGACCCCGCTCTCAGCATTCTTCAAGTATGCCGGTGGCCTGGCGATGGGCGTGATGGTTCCGGTGCTTGCAGGATTTATAGCAGAGTCTATAGCGGACAGACCGGGACTTGCGGTTGGTTTCCTCGGCGGTATCCTGGCATCATCTGGAAATGCAGCACTATCAGGTTATGTATGGGCAGGAGATAACCTTGGCGGCTTCCAGTCATTTGTATCAAAGTTTGGATTCGTTGCAGAAGGCGGCGGAAATACAGTATCAGGTTTCCTTGGCGGTATCGCAGCAGGTTTCCTTGCAGGATATGTAGTTCTTCTTCTTAGAAAGATCTGCTCCAAATTCCCTAAGTCACTAGAGGGAATTAAGCCAACACTTATATACCCACTTGTTGGTATGTTTGTAGTTGCAGTACTTATGATATTTATACTCAATCCGATTATTGGATTGATCAATACAGGACTTTCAGACATGCTGACAGCCCTTGCAAATAAAAATCTTCTCATCCCACTTGGAATCATCCTCGGCGGTATGATGGCGATAGACATGGGTGGTCCTATCAACAAGGCAGCTTATGTATACGGAACAATGGTTCTTGCAACAGCGTCAGAGCTTGTCGCAGGCGGCGCACAGCTTTCAGATCCTGCAGTTCAGGCGTGCTATATCTCAATGGCATCAGTTATGGTAGGTGGTATGGTACCTCCACTTGGAATTGCCCTTGCATGCATCTTCTTCCCTAAGAAGTTCACAAAGGCAGAGAGAAACTCAACAGTATCAAACATCGTAATGGCGTGTGGATTCATCACAGAGGGTGCAATACCATTTGCAGCAGCAGATCCACTCCACGTAATACCATGTACACTCGTAGGCGCAGCAGTTGCAGGTGGAATGTCGGCAGCATTCAAATGTACACTGATGGCACCTCACGGTGGAATATTCGTATTCGCAACAGTAGGCAACTGGTTACCATATATCATCTCATGGCTTGTTGGATCAGTGATCACATGTATCATGCTCGGACTCATCAAGAGAAACGTGCAGGAGTAAAAGCTGCTTATAGAAATAATGTGTAGGGTAGGCATGATAAAAAGTTGAAAACGATATTCAACTAAAAAATGCACAAAAGTAATGCACAAAAAACGACAGAATGTTATAATTTATACAATTGGGGTTTGTGAAATAGCTATACATGGCTCAAATGAAAAGATGAAATGGTAATCTGACTGTGATGCCATATGGTAGATAATTACAGATCACAAAGACTTATTTAACAACACAAGGGCCGGTGTAGGCCGAAATAAGCGGGAGCAACCCGAAAATGATATAAACAATCACTTGCAGTGGCATAACTGGAATTGCGGCCCG
>URJI01000040.1 GCA_900548215.1 uncultured Coprococcus sp.
CTGCGACCTCTTGATCCCAAATCAAGCGCTCTAGCCAAGCTGAGCCACACCCCGTTAGTCCTTTGCGACCAACGCAAAACCTATTATATACAAGTCGGTATCATTTGTCAACAACTTTTTTTATTTTTTTAAAAAGGCTGTTTGTTTGAAATGATGTATTGCTTTTGCACTACTGTGCTCTCTCAAACCGACTTTTGCATTATATAAACTATGTAGACAAAAGTCAAGGGGTATTTTGAAAAAAATTAAAAAACTGTGGGGAGTGTGTGTTGATTACCTGGAGCAAGTGTATTAACATATACTGCATAAAAACAATAAGAGAGGTTTACAGTGACATATGGATAATTTTATTTTTAGTATAAACGCAACAATACCGATATTTCTTGTCATACTTCTGGGATGGTTCCTCATGAAGATACATCTTATATCTGAAGAGTTTGCGAATGTGGCAAATAAGTATGTGTTTAAGGTTGCACTTCCGGTGCTTCTTTTCCGTGATATAGCGACAACATCTATTTTGGATGATCTGAATGTGAAGTTTGTTTTGTTCTGTTTCTTTGGAACGATCCTAATGTTCTGTTTGGTCTGGGTATTTGCACTTGTGTACTGCAGGGACAAAACTATGATTGGTTCGTTTGTTCAGGGCGCAGCAAGGGGAAGTGCGGCGGTGCTTGGAGTAGCATTTGTGGAGAATATTTGTGGTAACTCAGGCATGGCGCCCCTTATGATTGTTGCTGCAGTGCCAATGTACAATGTAATCTCTGTGATAGCGCTTACTTTTGGCGGCAGAGATGAGATACACGGAACAGAGGGGATAAAAAAGGCATTTGTAAATATTCTGAAGAATCCGATAATTATAGGAATTGTTCTGGGTATACCGTTTTCTGTATTTGACATATCCATACCGGCGATCCCACTCAGGACAATCAATTATGTTGCGCAGACTGCAACACCAATAGCACTCATAGCCATAGGTGCAGGGTTTGATTCCCGGCAGGCTATAACAAGGCTGAAACCGTCGATTGTGGCAACGGCTATAAAGTTGGTAATTCTTCCTGTCGTGTTTCTGCCAATTGCCATTAAGCTTGGTTTTGATCCAAGTGAGATAGTGGCTATTTTGATTATGGTAGGTGCACCGGCTACTGTGTCTGGATACATCATGGCGAAAAATATGAACAATGATTATGTGCTTTCGTCAAATATAATTGTAATATCTACATTATTGTCATCTGTAACATTGACTATGTGGGTGTTTGTGTTAAAATGTTTGGAGGTAATCTGAGTTGTACAGATGTATAATTCAGACCTGTTCCGGATAGTTTGATATTTTGAACCTGAATTATAGAGAGAAGAGGTATATCAATGGATAATATTGATAGAAAGATACTAAGATGTCTTAAGGACAACGCACGGCTTACTGCGTCGGCCATAAGTGAGGAGATAAATCTGTCTGTCTCTGCGGTGATCGAGAGAATCCGCAAGATGGAAGGAAGCGGTGTCATAAAGGGATATACTATAGAGGTCGATCAAAAGAAGCTTGGAAATGAGATGGTGGCCATCATGGAGGTCAGACTTAAGCATCCTAAATATTATGATGAATTTGCTCAGCTGATACAGACTAATGACAGTATTGTGGCGTGTTTTTATATGACTGGTGATTTTGATTTTATACTAAAAATTGTCACAGATTCATCTGCGGGGCTCGATGAGGTTTACAGGTTTGTAAAAGGATATGAGGGAGTTTCGGCTACGGAGACTCATTTTGTATTAAAGACACTTAAGGATGAAGTGTCAGTTATACCGGAGGTAAAAGCTTAATGAATAATATCGTACTTACAGGAATGCCCGGAGCGGGAAAGAGCACTATAGGTGTCCTGCTTGCAAAGGTGCTTGGATACAGCTTTATTGATGCTGATATTCTGATACAGGACAGTCAGGGAATGCTTCTTCGGGAGATCATAGCAAAGTATGGTGACGAAGGATTCCTCAAAATAGAAAATGATGTCAATAAGGGTATTACTGATGAGCATGTTGTCATAGCAACAGGCGGAAGCGCAATATATTGCACAGAGGCCATGGAGAAGTATATGGCTGAGGATCTGGTGATATATATAAATCTTCCTTATGAGGAGATCGCAAGACGTCTTGGAAATATAAAGAGAAGGGGCGTCGTCTTAAAAGATGGCCAGACACTGAAGGATCTGTACGATGAAAGAACGGCACTCTATGAGAAATTCTGCCACATCAATATACAGTCAGAAGGTCTTGGCATAGAGGAATTATTGGACAGTGTTGCGGGAATGATAATGGTAAGAAGAGAGCTGTAGATTTTATAATATGAACGAGGAGAAAATCATATGGAGATATTGAAGATGGCAGGGCAGATTCTGCTGCTTGTGCTGGGCTTTGTATTCATGATAAAGGGTGCTGATATCTTTGTGGATGGAGCATCAAAAATTGCTGTGAAATGCAATATTCCAGAGATGATAGTTGGACTGACTATAGTGGCCATGGGTACGAGTGCTCCAGAGGCTGCGGTAAGTATAAAAGCTGCTTTGTCACCTGAGGGTGCGGGAATAACAGTTGGCAATGTGCTTGGCAGCAACATAATTAACATTCTTGTGATCCTTGGTGTCACAGCGCTGATTGCAGCTTTGCCTATAAAGAAAAATACGCTTAGAATAGATATTCCGTTTGTGATTGCTGCATCGATCATGATTTTGGCTATGGGCTACTTTGATGGGGTGCTGAGCAGACTTGAGGGCGTGGTATTTTATGTAGTATTTATTGTATTCCTGGTGTATCTTGTTATCAGCGCAAAACACGGTAACAGTGAGAGTGATTCAATAGAACTTACTGAGAAGGATAAGACACCAAGACTCATTTTATTCATAATAGTGGGACTTGCGCTTGTTGTGGTTGGAAGCAATTTTACCGTCAATTCGGCATCATATATAGCTGGCAAACTTGGCATGACTGAGAGGCTTATCGGCCTTACCATAGTTGCATTTGGAACGTCACTTCCAGAACTTGTAACGTCTTGCACAGCGGCAAAGAAAGGCCAGACGGATATAGCTATAGGAAATATAGTTGGAAGCAATATATTCAATATACTTTTTGTAGCGGGAACAACTATGCTCATAACCCCGGTACAGTTTGAGAAGGGATTCTTTGTGGATGGAATCATGACTATAGTTGCAGCGGTTCTTCTGTGGCTGTTTTGTGTGAGAAAGAAGAAGCTGACAAAGCCGGGAGGCATAGTTATGCTTTTGGTGTATGCAGTATATTTTGCATATATCATGTATAAGAATTATCTTATGTAGTGAATATATGGATGCTTAATCCTGGGATGCCTGTGATGAGTTTACTAAAATTATATGACCTGCATAGATATCAGGTATGACAGATGATGAATATGATCCCCAGCTGGATGCGGAACAGAACGTATCAGACTGGGGATTTTTTGCGGTATTTTGTTGACTGGGTGCTGTTTATCATTTATAATCAGATGTGCCAGTTTAAACCGCAAAACTTTAAAGTTGATATACTTTAACGCAATAAAGCAGATGGCGGCAAAAAAATATTGGGAGGATGCTATGATAATCAAAGTAATTATGCTCGTTGTTTTCTTTGCAGTGATGCTGGGCGTTGGTTTTTGCTCAAGAAAGCATACGAAGGATGTGAATGGATTTGTTCTGGGAGGGAGAAGTGTCGGTCCGTGGCTGACGGCATTTGCTTATGGAACATCTTATTTTTCGGCGGTTATATTCATTGGATATGCCGGACAGTTTGGATGGAAGTATGGAATTGCTTCTACATGGATAGGAATCGGAAACGCAATACTGGGCTCTCTGGTGGCGTGGGTTGTTCTTGGAAGACGTACAAGACTGCTGACACAGGAACTTGATACCAGGACGATGCCTGAATTTTTTGAGAAGAGATATTCAAGTAAATCTTTGAAGCTTTTTTCATCGATAATTATATTTATATTCCTTATTCCATATACAGCATCTCTGTATAACGGTCTGTCGAGACTTTTTGGAATGGCTTTTAATGTTGACTACAAGCTTTGTGTTATCGTCATGGCTGTGCTTACAGGTATATATGTAATTGTTGGTGGTTATATGGCTACAGCTATAAATGATTTTATCCAGGGACTGATAATGCTTGTAGGCATTGTGGCGGTTATATATGCGGTTCTTAATAATTATGGAGGATTAACTGGTGCTCTTGACAGCCTTGCAAGAGTAAATGATCCGGCGGTATCTGATACACCTGGTGTATTTGCTTCATTCCTTGGGCCAGATGTATTCAACCTTGCATGTGTGGTTGTCCTTACTTCGCTTGGAACATGGGGACTTCCTCAGATGGTTCAAAAGTTCTATGCTATAAAGGATGAAAAGTCAATAAGAACAGGTACAGTTGTATCGACATTTTTTGCGGTTATAGTTGCTGGAGGATGTTATTTCCTTGGTGGTTTTGGAAGACTTACAGAAACTGATGTTGCAGCTGAGGGATATGATGCCATAGTTCCACATCTGCTTGAGAATCTTCCTACAGTGCTTATGGGATTGGTTGTTATACTTGTTCTTTCTGCATCTATGTCAACTTTGTCATCTCTGGTTCTGACATCGAGTTCTACGCTGACTATAGATTTTATAAAGCCAGTGATCGCGCCAAAGATGGATGACAAGAAGCAGATACTTGTCATGAGGGTGCTGCTGGTTATGTTTGTAGCTATATCTGCGGTAATTGCAGTTGTACAATATTCAAGCAAGATTACATTTATCGCTCAGCTCATGGGTGTGTCATGGGGGGCTATAGCCGGTGCGTTCCTTGCTCCGTTCCTGTACGGTTTATATTATAAGAAAACCACAGTTGCAGCGTGCTGGACATGTTTTATCTGGGGTACAGGAATTATGACACTCAATTTTATAAGCAACACATGGGGACTGTTCAAATTCCCTGCAGTTATGCAGTCACCAATCAACTGTGGTGCGGTAGCTATGGTAGGCGGACTTATAATAGTGCCTGTAGTGAGTCTTTTTACCAGAAAGCCTGATCAGGAGAAGGTCAGCAAGGCTTTCCGGTGCTATGAAGAGACTGTCACGGTGGCACACAGAAAAGCACTTGATTAGTTCTGATAAAATGAGTTGACGAATGCTTCCTGGGGCAATTGGATTGCCTGACCTTATATATACATATTACACGGCCTTTACACAAAACTTGGTTGAAAGGCCGTGTTTTTTATGTTAATATTATCAAGCGGTAAAAGTATCCGAAACGGTATAACCGCTGCAATCTTTATAGCAGGAGGTGCAGAGATGATCACACTGTACAGAACAGATGACAGAATTTTGAGTGAGATACAGGAATATGGGCCTGGAGCCTGGATCGTCATGACTAAACCTACTATTGAAGAGAGCAAGGGGATAGCTGAGCAGTTCGATATTGATCTGGCGGATGTGAGAGCCGCTCTTGATGATGAGGAGAGCTCTCGTGTGCAGGTTGAAGACAACTATACCATGATAATCGTGGATATCCCATCTATAGAGATAAGAAATGAACGCGAGGCGTACACGACAATACCTCTTGGTATTATATTGGTTGCAGACTGCATCATAACGATATGTGCTGAGGAGACTCCTGTGCTGGAAGCCTTCATGGAGGGTAAGGTGAGAGAGTTCAGCACCAAGAAGAGAATGCGCTTCATGTATCAGATATTGTATAGAAACTGTATGACGTATCAGTATTATCTGCGAGTTATGGACAGACGCAGAACTCTTATAGAGCAGAGGATTCAGGAAGAGACCGAGGATGCGGATTTGATAGATCTTCATGAACTGGAGTCAAACCTTGTATATTTTGCAACATCTATCAGAGCGAATGGCGTTGTTCTGGATAAGCTTACAAGATATGGCAGGATCAAGCAGTATCCAGAAGATAAGGAATTGCTTGATGACGTTCTGGTCGAGAATAAACAGGCTATTGAGATGACCCAGATATATCGAGATATCATCAGCGGTACCAGGGAACTTATGACGACTATTATCAATAACAGATTGAACAATGCGATGAAGTTCCTTGCAGCCATTACAATAGTTATGGCTGTTCCAACGGTTATATCAGGAGTGTATGGCATGAATGTAGGCACAAAGTGGATGCCATTTGCGAATGTTCCGTATGGCTTTGAGATAGTATGTGGCATTATACTTGTTATCAGTATAGTGATAGCACTCATATTAAAAAAGAAAAAGATGCTCAAGCAGTGATCAGGGGAACACATTGTACTGATCATGGTGAGTTGGCTGGGCAGATAGATTGTTGTATGACAATAAGGCACACGATATAAGAATATATCGTATGCCTTATTTTTTAGTTGTTATTTATAGGGATACCGTTCACCTCTACCTGGTCAGATATCTGTATGACGATACATTTACGGCCGTCTATCTCCATGGTTTCAACGAGGTCGGTGCGCTCCGGGTTGACCTTTATCACCACATCAGGCGTCTTTACCTCAAATGTTCTGGTATTTGCCACGTTGCTTGCATACATAACAGTGGATTTCTCGCGTGGAACAACTATGGCTGCCTCGTCATCAGTATTTTCTGCTGGCTGCGGGGCAGGTGCTGCTGCGGATGTGACTTTTTCATAGTGGGCGTCAAAATTCTCCATCTTGTCGTCTGACACGCCGCTTTCGGTGAGGAGATTCTTGATCGTGTTTTTTGTAAGTGTAAGTGGTTCCGGACTGTCCTTTCGCTGTTCGATCATCTCGTTCAGGTTGTCGTGGATGGTTCTGACAATGTCGTAGTTGCAGTCATCTCCCAGGGTTTCAGCCACAATTTCATGAAATACATCTTTTTGTTCTCCGGCAGTGATTGGCAGACCTGTACCAAGCAGATTGCTAATGAAGCTTTCATGGAGTTCCTCGGGTTTCTTTGTATAATATAATATATTATGTATATCCGTGCTTCTGTCGATAAATGCAGGAAAGAGAAATCCTATGTCTGGCATATCCACAACCCAGTCACGTACTCTGTTGTGAAATGTACTCTCCACATCGAAATAGCTGAGACCGGCTTTGGACAGATTCACATGACAGATAGAACACATGATATACTCATATACTTCATCAGATGCATCGTCCATCAATATGCCGTCGGTGGTCTTGCCCGGGATATCGTATGTATCATGGATAAGCATAATAAGGTAATTTCCTGTATAGTCGTAAGTTTCAATAACCTTATCATAGAATTCGTTTACGAGGTCATCGTCTTCGAGTTTGCTTTTCCTTAGCCTGCATAGAAACTCCTGGGTTCCACCTTCAAATTCCTGAGAAGTTGGAAATGGCATGGTCACAAGGTTCTTGCCGATGCTTCCTGACAGCGTTTTCTTGAATATCTCAAAATATTTGAAGGTTTCTTCTTCTGGCATAGTGAGAAACTGTTCTTTTATAGTTGCAACCTTGTTGTGGTCACCGTCTACATAGCATCCGCAGATCTTGCTGATGGAACATACAGACGGAGCAAACTGGTGCCTGATTTCAAGTACATCTTTTTTGGTCATATATATAACTCCATTTCTTTGAATTTTGCCTGATAAGTATATCACAAAATTGATGTTAATAATATCTTAAAAATCACCTTGTTGTTTCTTAATGGGATAATATGGATAATTGAGAATAGGAGGTGGATGTGGTAAGCTATGTCATGCATGGAGAAATGCAAATAGAGAAAAAGGGTGAGGTTTTGATATGTACAACATATTGGTATGTGATGATGAGAAAGATATTGTGTCAGCGATAGAGATATATCTTAGAACTGCAGGATACAGCGTATATAGAGCATATAATGGAAGAGAAGCCATAGAGTCTGTAAAAAATAATGACATACATCTTGTGATAATGGATGTGATGATGCCTGAGATGGATGGTATCACATCTATGGCACACATAAGAGAGGACAGCAATGTTCCTGTGATAATGCTGACGGCAAAGAGTGAGGATACGGACAAGATACTTGGTCTTGAGGTTGGAGCGGATGATTATGTGACAAAGCCGTTCAATCCGGTTGAACTTCTGGCGAGGGTGAAATCACAGCTCAGAAGATATATGCTGCTTGGCGGTGGTTGTGAGAAAAGTGATAGGCTGGTTATAGGCGGTATAGAACTCGATGATAAATCAAAACAGGTCATGTTGGACGGCATACTTATGAGCCTTACTCCAACAGAATATGATATATTGAAGCTGCTCATGGAAAATCCGGGCAAGGTTTTCTCCACAAAGGAGATATACAGAGCCGTATGGAATGCGGATCCTATGGGAGCTGAAGGATCTGTGGCTGTGCATATAAGACATTTGAGAGAAAAGATAGAGATCAACCCTTCGGACCCAAGATATATAAAGGTTATCTGGGGAAGGGGATATATGGTGGAGGGAAAATAATTGGGAAAAACTATATATAGAATAAGAGGAAATGTATTTTTAAAATTGTTTATATATATACTCGTCACATTGCTGGCTTATTCGGCCATGTGTTTTGGTGGCCTGATGTGGCAGGGATTATATATGGATGTGTCATCAGACTCTGAACAGAATATGATGGTGTATCGTAATCTGGTGGACAACTATGTGACGGGTGTTGAAGAATCATTAATGGACGCCGAACGTACTTATGTTGAAAATGTTGTGTCAGATATGACAAATGTAAGCAGTTATTCCGATTTTCTTATGAAAGATTTCGACGGTGATGGTGTAATTGGAGCTTCTGATGTCGCTGCAAAGATAAAGGAACACGACCTGGCAGAACGTATAACATCACAGCCGGTATATGGTGATATTGAGTCCAGGGGAGATCTTGCTTATGAATTGGATATGAGATATGTCCGTAATTCCGGTGATGAACAAAAAATGTTTTCAAGAATATTTGGCAATTCTGGATTGGCAACGGATTCTGATGATGCGGAGGATTACAGATATGGCGTGGATACAGTGGAGGTTCCTGTCGTAAAGTATGCAGCATTTGACGTTGAGAGTGATATGGAGGAAATGTACAGTAAGCTCATGGATTCCATGTATAATGAAGAAAAAAATGACTATACAGACAGTGAAAGTCTTGAACAGATAAATAAGGAGCAGCCGGCCACGACTGAGGCAGTGGCCACGACTGAGACTCCGTCAGAGATGGAGAGTGATATAGATTCTGAATACAACATAGAAATCAGGAAAAGAAGCTATTATGAAATGAGCGACATGTTGTACAAAGGAGAGTATCCAGTCTCGGTCCAAAAGGAATACTTTGATGGTGCATATAGTGGCGGACAGGTTGTATCTGGAGGATATGTACTCAAGCTGACGTATGGGAGTGCGCACATAAACATGTATTCTACGGTTTATGTGGATCATATTGCTGTAGTCAAAAATATAAATGATGAAAATCCTGATATTTTAATTAATCTGAAGGCGTGGAAGACGAATTTTGATAAAATAGTTTCTGCAGCCATAATTCTGGCTCTGAGCTGTATAGTGCTGACATTGGTTACTATGATAAACTCTGGGGTAAAGGCTGGGGAGAAGACGATAAAACTGTCGAGAGTTGAATCGGTGTTTACGGAAGTTCCGATAGCTCTGTTTGCCGGAGCTGTTCTGGTGTTTATTCTGCTGCTTAGAAATATGTTTGAGGTATCCAAGACGGAGATGGACACTGATCTAAGTTTTGCTACTGACAGAATTTTCTATCTGGCAACACTAGTCCCGATGGCTGTTTTGTACACAGCTGCATTATTGATGGTCAATAATCTTTTTGCAAAGATCAAGGCAGGCAGACTTATATCTGACAGTGCGGTCATCAGGTTTATCAGATGGACTTTCAGAAAAATAGCAGGTATGTTTCGATATATCAGGAGAAATGTAAAGCTTGGCTGGAGAGGTGTTATTGTATATATTGCTATAACGTTATTTGAGCTGGCTGCTCTCGCAGTTTTGTGCGGCATGGTGGGCAGTGGTGAGCTGGTGCTGCTGTATATAATATTTAAAACGGTATGTATAGTAATAATACTAATCATCTCGGCGCAGGTCAGGGAATTATATCTGTGTGCTATGGACATGGCAAACGGCAATCTGGACAGAAAGGCTGATATCAGAAAGATGTTCTGGATATTCAAAGCCCATGGTGAGCATCTTAATCAGATAGGTGATGGAATGGCGAAAGCTGTAGATGAGAGAATGAAGAGCGAACATTTGAAGACAGAGCTCATAACAAATGTGTCCCATGATATAAAGACACCGCTAACTTCGATAATCAACTACGTCGATCTGCTTGAAAAGGGTGAAATAGATGAAAAGACAGAGGCAGAGTATATAGAAGTTCTGTCCAGACAGTCATCCAGGCTTAAAAAACTTATAGAAGATCTTGTTGAAGCTTCAAAAGCGTCTACCGGAAATATCCAGATGAATTTTGCAGATATAGATGCGGGCATGCTGCTTGAGCAGGCTGTAGCGGAGTATTCCGATAAACTTGAAAGTGCAGGACTTAGTGTTGTGTTTGCAAAACCTGATGAACCGGCAGTAGTCATTGCTGACGGGCAATATCTATGGAGAGTGTTTGACAATCTGCTGGCAAATATAAGTAAATACGCAATGAGAGGAACCAGAGTGTATGCCACGGTTTTTAGTGATGACAGCGGTACCCGGATAGAGTTTAAAAATATCTCAAGAGAGGCACTTAATATATCCAGCGATGAGCTTATGGAGAGATTTGTGAGGGGAGACAGTTCCAGGAATACTGAGGGAAGCGGACTCGGGCTTTCCATTGCAAACAGTCTGTGTTCACTCATGAATGCAGAGTTCAGGATAAGTATAGATGGAGATCTGTTTAAGGCGGTAATATCATTTAAAAAAGTTATTGACAACTAATGACAGTTAGTGCATACTAACCTTGATGATAATATTTTCATTATGAAGATTGTTATTACAAGGAGGCGGATGCAGTGGCGAGTGATAAGATTGAGACAGAAAAGAATAATATAGATGACACAGGTATCCAGAGAACTGCGATGCAAAAGGAGATTGTTATCAGCAGGCTCAGAGAGCGTGGCTGCAGGATAACCAGACAGAGAATGATGCTGCTGGACATAATACTTGGTGAGGAGTGTTCATCATGTAAGGAGATTTATTATAAGGCGGCAAAACAGGACAGCCGGATAGGATCGGCAACTGTGTACAGAATGGTTAATACTCTTGAGGATATAGGGGCAATAAACAGAAAGAACATGTACAAGGTTGCCTGTGGTGCAAATTGTGGTATAGAGGATGCCTGTGTCATTGAACTTGACGATTCATCAAGTATTGAGCTGTCAGCAAAGGAGTGGAACAGGATAATAAGAGCTGGTCTTATGGCGGGTGGATATATTGAAAATCAGTCTGTAATAGGAGTGAATGTAAAGCCTTGTGGCTGCGGCACATGCTGCTAATGCTTATTATAAAGTTAAAGGAGATGAATTGTGATGGGTGGAACGATATTAGTTGTATGTATTCTTCTGCTTATTGTGGTTTGTGCTGTCATAAGTTCAGCAAAGCATTTCAAAGGTGAGGGTGGATGCTGTGGAGGCGGTGGTTCTGTAAGGATTAAAGGTGACAGAATCAAAAATGTAGTTGCAGTGAAGACAATGATCATAGATGGTATGCATTGCAGTAACTGTTCAAGCCGTGTACAGAATGCGCTGAATGGACTGGGACAGGTGAATGCGAAGGTTGATCTGAAAAAAAAACAGGCGGTTGTAAAACTTGGAAGAGAGATTTCTGATGAAGAACTTAAACAGTGTGTGGAGAGAGCTGGATACACTGTTCAGATGATAAAATAAAAAATTGTAAAAAATTTTCAAAAAATTGTTGACAGTTCTAATAGCATATGTTACAATCCATATTGTTGTGAGGAACACAAGAGAAAACATCACAACAGTTAAGCGCGAGTGGCTCAGCGGTGGAGCATCTCCTTGCCAAGGAGAGGGTCGCGGGTTCGATTCCCGTCTCGCGCTCTTTAATATTAATTGGTATATCAGAGCTTGTGCTCTGTTTTTTTTATTTTATATCCTGTATTTAATACTATTTAACTATTGAATATATGTTGCATAGTGTTATAATCAATCACGATTATCTATGAAGTATTTGAATTAGTTTTTTAGAGGTATATATTAGATTATGAAAGACAGACTTAAGAATTTTCATCATTCGGCAGTTTTTATCTGCCTTGTGCTTTCGATTGTTCTGGATATAGTTTTGGAAGCTCTTGGAAGGCACTCGCTTTTTAAGGCGGTTTCTTATGTGTGGGATCAGCCGCTTATATTCCTTTACAACTGCTCGATAATATTTTTCACACTGACACTTGTTCTTCTCATGAGAAAGAGGATATTTGGGTTCTGTGTGATTTCATTTGCATGGCTGCTTCTAGGTGTGACGAACTGCATAGTTCTTGGGTTCAGAATAACACCATTTTCAGCGATAGATATGCTTATGGCGAGCAATACGATCACGATTATTGACAAATATTTTTCAACGTGGCAGATCGTGTTGATTGCGGTGCTGCTATTTATTGCACTTGCGGCGATTATAGTTTTGTTCATAAAATCGCCTACAGTAACAGGAAATATATACAGAACAAGGACTACAGTATTCATAGTCGCCACATTTTGCTGTGTCATGCTGTTTACCAGAATAGCCCTGAATGCGCAGACTATATCAGATAATTTCTCAAATCTTGCCACGGCATACAATAATTATGGTTTTGTATATTGTTTCTCAAACAGTGTGGTGGATGTGGGGATAGGAGAACCGGACGATTACAGCGAAGAGAAGATGCTGGAGATTAAGGCTGATCTTGATGAAGTCGGAACATCGGAGTCTACACTGGGTGATATAAAGCCTAATGTGATATTTGTGCAGTTGGAATCATTCATGGATCCGTCATATGTAAAGTGTCTCAGATTCAACAAGAATCCAATACCTAACTTCACATATTTAAAGGAAAAATATACATCAGGATTTTTGACTATGCCGGCTATAGGCGCCGGAACGGCCAATTCAGAATTTGAAGTGTTGACGGGATTCAACGTTGCATATTTTGGTGCAGGTGAGTATCCATATAAGACGATACTTGGCAAGCAGACCATAGAGTCTATGGCGACCCAGCTTAAGCTGGATGGTTATTCTACCCACGCAATGCACAACCATGATGGTACTTTTTACGACAGATATAAAGTGTATAAGAACATGGGATTTGATACATTCACACCGATGGAATATATGTACAATCTTGAACATACACAGAAGAATTGGGAGAAGGATAATGTCCTGACAGGTGAGATCATGAAGACTCTTGATTCAACCGATGGAAGAGATTTTATTTTTACAGTCAGTGTTCAGGGGCATGGAAGATATCCGTCTGAACTTGATGAAGAGAATTTTGATTATCCAATAAGGGTTGCAGGAACCGGCAATGAGGCACTTGATACACAGTGGACCTATTACTGCAATCAGCTTCATGAGATGGATCAGTTTATCGGTGATCTGGTCAGCAAACTGAAGTATCTGCATGAACCTGTTGTGCTTGTCATGTATGGGGATCATCTTCCGGGATTTGACATGACAAATGATGATATAGTCAATGGCGATATGTATCAGACTGAATATATTGTGTGGAGCAATATTAGTGGTTTTCCGACAGAAAAGGAAGATATAGCGGCATATCAGCTCAGCACAAAGGTTTTTGATATGCTTGGATTTGATAAGAGCTATGTTCAGAAGTTTCAGACTGAGTATAAACCTGGTGATGAGAACTATGATGATGAATTAAAGCTTATAGAATATGATATGCTTTATGGAAAACGGTACATGTATCCGGATGGATGGCCGTATGAACCGACAGATATGCAATATGGAATAGAACCAATACGTATCACGGGAGTGGAAAAGGGAACATATGTTGTTCCGGATGAACCTGCATCTGCAGATGGTGTCTCTGGCACTGCGGTGGATGAATCTGCGGATAAGGATACGGAAAATACGGACAGAAATGAAAGCAGTGGCTTACAGCAGGAGACTGCGGAAGTGGTCAAAGAGACGCTGGAAGGTTATTATATACGTGGCGAGAACTTCAACGAATGTACATTTGCGTGGATTGACGGAGCCTTTGACAGCAACACCATATATATAGATAGAAACACACTGTTCTTTCCGCATGACAGTTTTGAACCTGGAAAGGAGATATCGATCGCACAGGTAGGTGATGATGGTATTGATTTTGGAGTTGAAGACACATATGTCTATGAGGGTGATGAAACAGAATACGGTGAAAGATAAAACTGAATACGTTGAAAGACAAAACTCCCTTGACAAGGTGTTTAGAATTTGTTAGCATTGATAAAAAGTTGCATCACCCAACGCGATAAGTGTTGGGTGATGTGTTTTCTCTATTTAAGGCTAATTAAGTGCAGTCAACGGGTGCATGAGCATCCTGAAGATATTATTTTTACAGAAAGAGAGAGAAGAAAATGGGTAAGATTATTGGCGAAGGAATCACATTTGATGACGTTTTATTGGTGCCTGCATATTCAGAGGTATTACCAAATGACGTTGACCTTACAACACAGTTGACACAGAAGATTAAATTGAACATTCCTCTTATGAGTGCTGGTATGGATACTGTTACTGAGCATAGAATGGCTATTGCTATGGCTCGTCAGGGCGGTATAGGAGTTATTCACAAGAATATGACTATAGAGAAGCAGGCAGAGGAAGTAGACAAGGTTAAGCGTTCAGAGAACGGTGTTATATCTGATCCATTTTACTTATCTCCAGAGCATACATTAGCAGATGCAGATGCGCTGATGAGTAAGTTCAGAATCTCAGGTGTTCCTATTACAGAAGATGGCAAGCTGGTAGGAATCATCACAAACCGTGACCTTAAGTTTGAGAAGGATTATTCAAAGAAGATTAAAGAGTCTATGACATCAGAAGGTCTTGTGACTGCAAAGGAAGGAATTACACTTGATGAGGCAAGAGAGATTCTTGGCAAGGCTCGTAAGGAAAAGCTTCCAATTGTTGATGATGATTTCCATCTCAAAGGACTTATCACTATCAAGGATATAGAGAAGCAGATCAAATATCCATATTCAGCTCATGATGCACAGGGAAGACTGCTCTGTGCGGCAGCAGTTGGATGTACAGCTAATATTCTTGACAGAGTTGCAGAGCTCGTTTCCTCAAAGGTTGATGCAATAGTCATAGATACAGCACATGGACATTCAGCAAATGTTCTGAGAACATTCAAGATGGTCAAAGAGAAGTATCCTGATCTTCAGGTTATCGCTGGTAATGTTGCTACAAAGTCAGGTGCACAGGCCATGATTGATATGGGAGTTGATGCTGTCAAGATTGGTATCGGACCTGGTTCTATCTGTACAACACGTGTGGTTGCTGGAATAGGTGTTCCACAGATCACAGCTATCATGCAGGCATATGATGCAGCTATGAATGCAGGAATCCCTGTTATCGCAGATGGTGGTATCAAGTATTCAGGAGATATCACAAAGGCTCTGGCTGCCGGTGCAAATGTATGTATGATGGGAAGTCTGTTTGCAGGAACAGATGAAGCTCCTGGTGATTTTGAACTTTATCAGGGACGTAAGTACAAGGTTTACAGAGGTATGGGATCAATCGCAGCTATGGAGAATGGTTCCAAGGACAGATACTTCCAGGAAAATGCACGAAAGCTTGTTCCAGAGGGAGTTGAAGGTCGTGTTGCATACAAGGGATCACTTGAGGATACAGTATTCCAGCTCATCGGCGGACTTCGTTCAGGTATGGGTTACTGTGGCGCCAAGAATATCGAGGAACTTCATGAGAAGGCAGAGTTCGTAAAGATCTCAGCTGCTTCACTCAAGGAGAGCCATCCACACGACATTCACATTACAAAAGAAGCACCAAACTACAGTGTAGAGTAATATATCATAAGGGGGACCCGCTTGCGGGGGATTCCTTATGATGCAAGCAGACGCCGCGCGAAAGCGCCTTTACATGCGTCTGCACGATATATATCATAAGGGGGACCCGCTTGCGGGGGATTCCGGCAGAGGAAGCGCACTGATGTGCGCGCAGGTCATCAAGCTGCGCTTGACGACATGTTATGATGCAAGCAGGCGTATATACAACAGATGTTTGACAGATGATGTATCTTCATAATCTGCTGTGTATACGCCTTTTTGATTTCTTTAATCTTGACAGTGAAGTACAATGTGAGATAATGTTGTGTGGATATTTGCGGATTGACAAGGAGTGTATTACTTATTATGAAGATCAAACAACCAAGATTAAAGGATCTGGATCAGATATGCAGGTTGGAGAGCGAGACGTTTCCTGCAACTGAAGCCGCCAGCAGAGAATCATTGGAGAGAAGACTTTTGGCGCACAGGCATACTTTCTGGGTTATAAAGAAAGATGGAGGCATAGTTGCAGGGATAAATGGCATAACTACTAATGAGAAGAATCTTTCTGATCACATGTATGAAAGTGAGGACTTCTATGATGAAAAAGGCGAATGGCTCATGATATTTGGAGTGTCTACTCTGCCGGATTATCGACATAGAGGCTATGCTTCAAAGATCATGAGAGAGGTTATGCAGGAAGTCGTCAGATCAAAGATGGCAGGAATTGTCCTCACGTGCAAGCCACATATGATTGATTTCTATAAACAGTTTGGTTTTATAGATGAAGGTGTATGCGATTCTGCTCATGGGGGAGAAAAATGGCATCAGATGCGTTTGGTATCAGGTGATATAGAACGAAATTACAGATCAGAGATCATAGATTTCGTGATTACAGTAGGTATGGCCGCTGTTCTTGCATTTGTGCTAGGGCATTTTATTGTCCTCAACTGCAATGTACCTACGGGATCCATGCTTGAGACTATACAGCTTGGTGATAATATTATAGGCAACAGACTTACATATAAGTTTTCAGATCCCAAGAGAGGTGACGTGGCTATATTCAAATGGCCGGACGATGAGTCTCAGGTATATATAAAAAGAATAATTGGTCTGCCTGGTGAGACAGTTGAGATCAAGGATGGCAAAGTGTATATCAACGGAAGTGATACGCCTATCATGGAGGATTATCTGAGCGATTATGCCAAAGGAGATAAGAGATCATTTGGCCCATATAATGTCCCTGAGAATTGCTATTTAATGCTTGGAGATAACAGACCGGACTCGGCGGATGCACGATTATGGGAGCATACATATGTGAAGCGTGACAAGATACTTGCAAAAGCGGAGTTCATATATTATCCTTTTTCAGATGCTAAATGGCTTGGCAGCGGTGCTGATTATGGGGAAAGCGACAAGTGATACATAGCAAGCGGTTGTTAGATTGGCTGATACTTCCAGTAAGACGAGGAGATGAAAGTAATGAAGAAAGTCCGATTTGATATGCATTGTCATACGGCAGAGGGATCACCGGATGCTAAGGTTGGAATACTTGAATACGTGGAATTGCTTAAACAGAGAGGATTCCACGGAATGCTGGTGACTGATCATGATTCATATTCCGGATATAAGGCTTATGTACAGAATAGAGATAAGGTCGAAGATTTTGTAGTTCTTAGAGGCGTTGAGTATGATACATTTGATTATGGACATTTTATTATAGTTTTGCCATCTGATACACCTGAGGATGTGTATGATCTGTTTGAACACAGGGGGATGGCTCTGTTCAGGGTTATCAGAGTGGTACATGCTTTTGGCGGAATACTTGGTCCTGCGCATCCGTATGGAGAGAAATTCATGAGCTTTGGAAGTACAAGAAAGCTGGGAGTTATAGAGCACAAATTGTATTCACAGCATTTTGATTTCGTAGAAGGCTATAACTGCTGTGAGTCCGACAAAAAAAATCGCATGGCGAGACGGCTTGCAGCAGTGTATGATATTCCGCTGACGGGCGGAAGTGATGCACACAAGGCAAAGTGTGTTGGGTTGGCAGGAACAATGCTTCCGGATTATATTGATTCGGAGGACAAGCTGATCCATTATATGACAGATGGCAATCATCCGGAGGTCGGTGGGAACAGATACCCAAAGACTCTGAAGGAGCGTATAGGACCAGCGGGTAAATTTCTGACATATGGGTTTTATTTTTACAATATGTATGGAGCATTCAGAAATTATCCTGCAAGATGCAGGGCATATTTGAAAGCAATGGCAAAACTGAAAGAGAAACATTAGCAGATCAGGCAGTACGCTTTGAGGGACAGCGGCTGATATATATCTGTGAAAAAATAAAGGTAAAGGGAAAGGAAGTTATGGAAAAGAAGGAAAGAGGTAATTTTACAGGAACATTAGGATTCGTTATGGCGGCGGCGGGAAGTGCCGTTGGTCTGGGAAACGTATGGAGATTTCCGTATCTGGCAGCAAAAGATAATGGAGGTGTATTCATATTTATATATGTCATTCTCGCACTGACATTTGGATTTACACTGCTCACTACGGATATAGCGATAGGAAGAAAGACCCAGCAGGGACCGCTTACTGCATATGGACAGTTACACAAAAAATGGAAATGGCTTGGCAGCTTGGCGTGGATAGTTCCTGTCATCATTCTTCCATACTATTGCACCATTGGTGGATGGGTTTTGAAGTATATGACAGCGTATTTTACAGGGCAGACAAAGGCGGCAACAGGAGATGATTATTTTACCGGGTTTATAACAGCCCAGGTTGCACCAATTATATTTGCTCTGATATTCCTCACAGTGACAGGTGCGGTTGTGTTCTGTGGAGTGGAAAAGGGTATTGAGAAGTTCAGTAAGGTTCTCATGCCTATACTTGTTGTTCTTATCATAGGAATATCTATTTACTCGCTTACCATCAAACATACTGCTGATGATGGTTCGATTAGAACTGGATTGGATGGACTTAAGGTTTACATAATCCCTGATTTTAAGGGAATGTCCTTCCGAGATGTATTTATGGTGGTTATGGATGCCATGGGTCAGCTGTTCTTCTCGATAAGTGTAGCGATGGGAATTATGGTCGCATACGGATCATATGTTAAGAAAGAAGTCAATCTGATGAAATCAATAAATCAGATAGAAATATTTGATACGGCCGTGGCTTTTCTTGCAGGTGTTATGATTGTCCCTGCTGTATATGTTTTCTCAGGAACAGAAGGTATGTCTGCAGGACCGGGACTTATGTTCATCTCTTTGCCAAAGGTATTTAATGCTATGGGACCTGTTGGAACGGTCATAGGAGCAGCGTTCTTCATCATGGTTACATTTGCGGCAATCACGTCATCAGTATCGGTTATGGAAGCAATAGTATCGGGACTCATGGACAGATTCCATCTGAGCAGAAAAGTGAGTGCGGTCATAACTACGGTATATGCCATTGTTGGTATGCTGGTTGTGTGCTTTGGCTACAATATCTGGTATTTCGAGCTCAAGCTGCCAAATGGCTCGACAGCACAGATACTTGATGTAATGGATTACCTGAGCAACAACATCTTTATGCCTCTTGTGGCTATCCTCTCATGCATACTTATCGGTTGGGTAGTGAAACCGAAGACGGTTATTGATGAGGTCACAAGAAACGGTGAAAAATTTAGCAGAAAAGTACTGTATATAGTCATGGTGAAGGTTGTAGCACCTTTACTTCTTGCACTGCTGCTTCTCCAGTCGTTTGGAGTGGATGTTGTACAGTTTGTGACGAATCTGTTTAAGTAATTAATAAAGTTTGTTAGTTTGTTTATTAGTGAAATAGGGACATCCCATACCTGTTATTTTGCAGGTTATGGGATGTCCTTTTTCGGTTATAGAAGTATTTACGTTTTCATGATATACTTTTTCATATCTGTAAGCAAATGTGCCAGAGAATGGAAGATATTAAATGAATGTGTCAAGTTTTCTATGAAAACTTGACATGTAGCTCCAACCATTTGTCGAAGGCAAATGGCTGGAGCTCAAAGAAAACGGAGGGAAAGAGAATGGTTGACACCAAAAAGGAACAGGAACGTGATGAACTGCACCGCGCGATATGGGCGATTGCAGATGAACTGCGTGGTGCAGTCGATGGCTGGGATTTTAAAAATTATGTTCTGGGCACGATGTTCTATCGATATATTTCCGAAAACCTGTGTAATTATATAAATAGTGGTGAGATTGATGCAGGCAACATTGATTTTGACTTTGCAAAAATGCCGGATGAGGATGCAGAAGAAGCAAGAGAAGGACTGGTAGAGGAAAAAGGATTTTTTATTCTTCCGAGTGAGCTTTTCTGTAATGTCCGTGCCAATGCTGCAAATGATGAAAACTTAAATGAGACGCTGGAGAAAGTGTTTCGTCATATTGAGGAATCGGCAAAGGGCAGTGAGGCAGAGAGTGACTTTGCCGGACTGTTTGATGACTACGATGTAAACAGTAATAAACTGGGTTCTACGGTTGCAAAGCGCAACGAAAAACTTGTAAAGCTGCTGAATGGCGTGGGTGATATGAATCTTGGCGATGTGAAAGATCATTCTATCGATGCCTTTGGTGATGCGTATGAATACCTTATGACTATGTACGCATCGAATGCGGGAAAATCCGGTGGAGAGTTTTTTACTCCGGCAGATGTATCAGAATTGCTCACACGTCTTGGGACAGTAGGAAAAACGGAAATTAATAAAGTATATGATCCGGCATGTGGTTCTGGCTCGTTGCTTCTTAAAGCAGAGAAGGTTCTTGGCAGAGATGCTATCCGCAACGGCTTTTATGGACAGGAGATCAATATTACAACCTATAACCTGTGTCGTATTAATATGTTCCTGCATGATGTGGGATTTGACAAATTTGATATAGCCTGTGAAGATACATTGCTCAGTCCGCAACACTGGGATGATGAGCCATTTGAACTTATCGTTTCGAATCCGCCATATTCTATCAAGTGGGCGGGAGATGAAAATCCGCTGCTTATCAATGATCCGCGATTTGCTCCGGCTGGAGTCCTGGCGCCGAAGAGTAAAGCAGATATGGCATTTATCATGCACAGCCTGGCATGGCTTGCGTCAAATGGTACTGCCGCGATAGTATGTTTTCCGGGAATCATGTACAGAGGCGGTGCAGAGCAGAAAATCCGTAAATATCTGGTAGATAATAACTATGTGGACTGTATTATCCAGCTACCAAGTAATCTTTTCTTTGGTACGTCAATAGCGACATGTATTATGGTCATGAAGAGAAACAAGGCTGATAATAAGACTCTGTTTATAGATGCGACAAAAGAATGTGTAAAGGTAACAAACAACAACAAACTGACACCAGAGAATATTGATCGTATTGTGGATGAGTTTGCAAAGAGGAAAGAAGTGGAGCACTTCTCACATCTTGCAAGCTATGAAGAAGTATCAGGCAACGATTATAATCTGTCTGTATCCACTTATGTGGAAACGGAAGATACCAGAGAGAAGATAGATATTGTTGAGCTGAATGCGGAAATCAAAGAGATTGTTGCCCGTGAACAGGTACTACGTGATGAGATTGATAAGATAATTGCAGAAATTGAGGTGGGTTGATATGGGAAATAGTCTGATGGAGTATCAATCTGTTATTACAGATATAAAGAATATCATAAATGCAGGGCAGCGAGAGGCGTATGGTGCTGCCAGCAAAGCGATGGTTCTGACTTATTGGAATATAGGAAAAAGAATCGTCGAGCAGGATCAGGCAGGAAAAGAGCATGCAGAGTATGGAAAAAAGATGTTAGCTGCACTGTCTGATGAATTGAAGAAGGAATATGGAAACGGATATTCTGAACGTAATCTGCGATATTTTAGGAAATTTTACCAATATTTTCCAGATGAAGAGATTTGGAACACATGTGTTCCAAATTTAAATTGGTCGCAATTCCGCAGTCTTTTGCGTGTGCCAGATGAAAATGCACGTATCTGGTATATGAACGAAGCGGCGAAAGAGGGGTGGAGCAGCAGAACGCTTGATCGAAATATTGCGACACAGTACTATAACCGGCTTTTGAAGTCGCCTGCAAAAGAAAATGTGATTGCAGAGATGAAAGAGAAAACATCTGATTTTCAAAAAAGCAGCTTTGAATTACTCAAGAATCCAATCATGGCAGAGTTCTTGGGGTTTAAGAATGAAGACAGCTATCTGGAAAGTGACCTTGAGGCGGCAATCATATCGCATATACGAGACTTTCTTATGGAGATGGGAAGAGGCTTTGCCTTTGTTGCCCGTCAGCAGCATATAGTCACAGAAACAGAAGACTATTATATTGATCTTGTTTTTTATAACATTGAACTCAAATGTTATGTATTGATTGATCTGAAGATGGGAAAGATTACACATCAGGATGTGGGACAGATTGATATGTATGTGCGGATGTATGATGAATTGAAGTGCAAACCGGGTGATAACCCGACAATCGGTATCCTGCTCTGCTCAGAAACGGATGAGGATATAGCAAGATATTCGGTGTTACATGATAATGATCATCTCTTTATGTCAAAATATCTGACATGCCTGCCTACAAAAGAGCAGCTGAAGGTCGAGATAGAACGTCAGAAGGAGATTTTCTATATGCAGCACCCGGATGCAGATAAGAATGGCGGTGAGCGGGATGAGTAGATTGGACGAACTGATTGCGAAACTTTGCCCGGACGGGGTGGAGTATAAAGAATTACATGAGATTCTTACGATAAAAAACGGAAGAGATTATAAGCAATTCGGAGTGGGAAATATTCCTGTTTATGGTTCTGGTGGAATTATGACATATATAGATCACTTTGTGTATGATAAGCCGTCTGTATTGATACCAAGAAAAGGGTCTATTGATAAGCTTTATTATGTGGAAGGTCCATTTTGGAATGTGGATACGATATTTTATACAGATATAGATGAAAAGCAAGTTATACCAAGGTATGTTTATTTTTGTCTGCAAATGAAACATCTGGAACAATACAATACTGCAGGAGGAGTTCCAAGCTTGACTCAGAAAGTTTTAAATAAGGTTAAGCTCCCTGTACCTCCGTTGGAGGTACAACGTGAAATAGTCCATATTTTGGACTCTTTCACGTTACTTACAGCCGAGCTTACAGCCGAGCTTACAGCTCGGAAGAAACAGTATGAGTTTTATAGAGATAGACTGCTGACACCTAAAAAAGTAGAAGTGAAAAAATATAAAATAAAAGATGTGTGTGATACAATAACAAATTTTGCAGCTGCTGGTTCTTTTTCTGATGTGACGAAAAATGTACCTTATCTTTCTACACCTGATTATGCTCAACTAATAAGAACCGCAGATATTAAATGCAACTATACAAGTAAAAATCCAATATATGTATCTAAACACGCATTTGAATACTTATGGAGAGTGAATTTAGATAAGGAGTGTTTAGTATTGCCTAGTGTAGGTAATTGTGGAGAAGTTTATTATTTGTCGCCTAAACAACTGCCTTATAAACACAATGTATTGGCAAAGAATGCATTACTGCTTAGAAGTAGTTTTGCTAATCTTAAATATTTGAAATACTATTTTGAATCTGAAGTATTTCAAAAAGAATTAAAAAAAATTACATCCAATATGGGTCAAAGTAAGTTTAATAAAACAGATTTTGAAAAAATAGAAATTTATATTCCATCATTGGAAATACAAAATCGTATTGCTGATGTATTGGACAACTTCGAGAAAATCTGCACCGACTTGAACATTGGTCTACCGGCCGAGATTGAAGCACGCCAAAAACAATATGAATATTATCGTGATTTACTCTTGACATTTGCAGAAACAGGTAACACCATCGTAACAGACAGACAGACAGACAGACAGACAGACAGACAGACAGACAGACAGACAGACA